>CAYGSH010000006.1:0-13450 GCA_964352515.1 uncultured Methylophilaceae bacterium
ATACTGCATCCTCTTCGCTCGCTTATTTAACATTGTTTAAGATTTGAATATTTAATACTTTTATTTGATTACTGGAATACTTTTGATACAACCTACCACCATCGCTTGGCAAGAAAACAATAAAACCCAAGAAGCTATTTGGCAATCAGCTGCTAATAACAAGCCCCCTAAAAAAATTCAAGTCATAGACGATACGCTAAAAGCAGATGCAGCCTATAAATTAGTCTGCGAGGGAGTGGCATTGCTATGGCGTGGTGATTTTCAGAATGCAAAGCTAATGGCACAAGCCATTTCACGCCGCATCGATAACCGGACTAGTAAACCAAAAGCAAAAAATAAGCTAAAAAAGCAACAAGTTACGCATACAGAAGCAAGCCCCAACAAGCAGTTTCATTTGTATAGAAAAAGCCAAATTGAGCGTGCCCGTACTTTAGGCATGTTGTTAGTTGAATTAAAAGGGGACTATACCTTGCCCTACAATCGAGCACCAGATATCGCAGATGCTTGCGAGCATGCTTATGGTAAAAGTACAAGCCATCAAACAAGGCTTGTTTCTTTGCGGGAAATTCTTGGTATGATAGGCGCGTATGAGTGGCATAAAAAAGGGGTAGAAGTGCAGCAGTTAGATGCAATTATTATCCCAAGCTATGGCGTTTATTCACCAGTGCGAGGTGAGTACCTTGAGTTGGTTAATACAGCGCCATTAAACAATGTGTCTGTTGCTTTTGATATCGGTACAGGGACAGGTGTGATTGCAGCAATTTTAGCAAAACGTGGTGTAAAGAAAATCATTGCAACCGAAATAGAATCACGCGCATTGGTGTGCGCAAAACATAATATCCAAAAACTAGGCTTTACCGATCAAGTCAAAATCGTTGGCGCAGATTTATTCCCACCAACCGATGCAGGTTTGGCTGATTTAATTGTGTGTAACCCACCATGGTTGCCAGCCAAAGCCAACACTGCAATTGAGCATGCTGTGTATGATCCTGAAAGTAAAATGCTAAAAGGTTTTTTAAATGGTGTGAAAAATTACCTGTCTGTTAATGGAGAAGCTTGGTTGATTCTTTCGGATTTTGCAGAACATTTAGCATTGCGCAGTAAAGAAGAGTTGCAACAATGGATTGCGGATGCGGGATTAACCGTTATTGAGAAATTAGATATAGCGCCTAAGCATGGAAAAGCAATGGATCAAACAGACCCATTATATAAAGCGAGATCAAAAGAAGTGACTTCTTTGTATCGTTTGCAAAGACAGTAATTCAACAACTATAGCTTATGCTGAATATTAATTAATATAATTGATTTAAATAGGAATATTTCATGTCACTTGGTCCTGTCATGTTAGATGTTATTGGCACAGAATTAACTGCCGATGACATTCGGCGTCTACAACACCCACTTGTTGGCGGTGTGATTTTATTTGCGCGTAACTTTGAAAATTGCGAACAATTAAAAGCGCTAACCACTAGCATTCATCAAGTCCGACAGCCACCATTATTAATTGCGGTTGACCATGAAGGTGGTCGAGTGCAACGCTTTAGAGAGGGTTTTACAAAAATCCCGCCCATGCGAGCGTTTGGTAAAATATGGGATGCTGACCGTAACAGGGCAAAAGAACTTGCGGTTGAAGCAGGTTGGGTTCTCGCCGCTGAGCTTAGAGCACATGGTATTGATTTTAGCTTTACACCCATTTTAGATATGGATTATGGCGATAGCTTAGTCATTGGGGATAGAGCATTTCATTTAGATCCGCGTGCGATTAATGAGCTGGCATATAATTTAATGCAGGGCCTTAAAAAAGGTGGCATGGCTGCGGTAGGTAAGCATTTTCCTGGGCATGGTTATGTAACCGCAGATTCGCATGTGAGTATTCCGATTGATGAGCGCGAGTTTGATCAAATTGCGCAGCATGATATGCAACCATTTAGGCAGATGATTGATGAGGGGTTACCAGCCATTATGCCCGCTCATGTCATATACCCTAAAGTGGATGATAAACCTGCTGGATTTTCTGAAAAATGGTTGCAAAAAGTATTACGCCAGCGCCTTGGGTTTAATGGCGTGATTTTTAGTGATGATTTAAGTATGGAAGGTGCAACCGTTGGTGGTGATGTAACCAGTCGCAGTTTAGCTGCATTACATGCAGGATGTGACATGATTTTATTATGTAACAGGCCAGATTTGGCGGATGAGCTATTGGCAAATCTAACATGGAAAATGCCTGCGCAAAGTATTGTGAGATTAGCGCGTATGCATGGCGGACATCATCCAAAAAATTTAACACAATTACATAAAACGGATGAGTTTATGAATGCAGCTAGACGGATTGCAATGGTTGGGCAGGACAAAAAATTAGGTGGCGACTTGTTTGTTTAATCTATCAAGCCACGCAAAATTCACAATTTGTTACTTGAAACTTTTGGCAATTGTCGCTATCTTATACATAGATACCAATTTGGTAATTTTTAAAAGAGGATTTATTAATGGCAGATAATATTGAAGTTCTAGGTCGCGATACCAGTATTTCGTCTACAGGTAATAAGGTTTTACGCAATACGTATGCATTACTCGGTTTAACCATGATTCCAACGGTGATTGGCGCATTGGTTGGCATGAGCATTAATTTTTCATTTTTATTCGCAGCAAGCCCTATCCTTGTTTTTATTGGCATCATGGCGGCTGTTTATGGCATGAGCTGGTTAGTTGCTAAGAATGCTAATAATGCGGCAGGCGTTTGGCTATTGTTTGGCTTCACATTTATTATGGGTGTCTTATTAGGCCCTATCTTACAAGTGGCGTTAAATTTAAGTAATGGACCACAGTTGATTGGTTTAGCTGCAGGTGGAACAGCGGCTTCATTTTTAACATTAGCAGCAGTGGCTTCAAATACTAAACGTGATTTTAGTTATTTAGGTAAGTTTCTAACCATTGGTTTCGTATTGGTTTTATTAGCTATTTTAGCGAACTTTTTTTTCCAAGTCCCTGCGTTATCGTTGACTATTTCAGCAGTGGTTGTATTGCTGATGGCTGGTTTTATCTTATATCAAATCAACCAAGTAGTGCGTGGTGGAGAAACAAACTATGTGATGGCTACACTGAGTATTTATATCAGCTTACATAATATGTTTAGCCACTTATTACATTTGTTAATGGCATTAATGGGCAATAACGATTAATGACTTGAATATGCGTTAAAAAACCCGCAGTAGCGGGTTTTTTTATGGGCTCTTTTTGATGCGGCGCTCTCTAAAAAAAGCGCTTAGTAAGTTGCCACATGCTTCTGCAAGAATGCCGCCTTCTATCTTGGCATGGTGATTAAGCTTTTCTTCTGCCATTAAGTTAACTACACTGCCACAAGCGCCTGTCTTAGGGTCGGTAGCGCCAAAAATAACATTGTCAATACGTGCATGTTGTATCACGCCTGCACACATCGCACAGGGTTCTAACGTGACATATAGTGTGCAGTCGACTAAACGGTAATTGCCTAAGGTTTTAGCGGCGTCGCGAATGGCTAACATTTCTGCATGGGCACTTGGGTCATTAAGTTGAATGGGCGCATTGCTACCACGACCAATGATTTTGCCGTTTTTAACCACAATAGCACCCACTGGTACCTCGCCACTTTGCCCAGCAGTTTTTGCTAATTCGATGGCAAGCTGCATATATTGCTCATGTGCTTTCATTGTTTTCCATTTAAAAAAGTTTGAATTACCTCTTTAAACAATTTTAACTGATTGGCTATATCTTGGTTAGCGCTATACCTTAAAGCATTATATTGTTTTGCAATTATGGTGCTATTAGATGCTTGATGCGGCAATGCCTCCGCTACGCGCTGTGCAAAATCTTCTGCAGCTTCTCCAGTTTTTGGTGATAGACCTTGTTTTTTTAATTGTTTTAAGTATTGTTGATACAATCGCTCAATTGGGCTTGGTTTTGCTTTGCGTTGATATAAAATAAAGATTGATGTAAACAGCATGATGCTGAGTAAAGCTGCAATCATGCCAATGGCAATATCGGTCAGTTTAAGGTCTTTGCCAGTGAGTTTGTTTAAAAAGTCCAATTGCTTTTCATTGTCATAGCCTAGCACCCACTGATTCCAATTGTTATTAAGGCTATCCCAATTGAGATATGCCGCTTTAAGCCATGGATTCACTTTACCTACAAACATAGGTAGCTCATCTGACTCAGTAATCGCTTCATCAATCCCTTGCTCTATGCGTTCTGGTGCAACAGCTGCAGTCGGGTCTACACGTACCCAACCTTTATCCTTTAGCCAGACTTCTGCCCATGCGTGTGCATCAGATTGCCTTACAATTAAATAGTCACCCTTAGGGTTGACTTCACCCCCTTGATAGCCTGTTACAATTCGGGCAGGCACTCCCGCTGCGCGCATCAAAAATACAAAACTGCTGGCATAATATTCACAAAATCCCTTTTTTGTATTAAAGAGAAAATCATCAATTGCATTTTCTGAAAGAAGTGGTGGCTTAAGTGTGTAAATAAAGTTTTCTTGGCTAAATTTTTGCAATGCAGTTGTGATGATTTCTTCAGTATTTAAATGTGACCAGCTTTTGGCGAGTGCCCTAGATTGCGGGTTGCTTTGTTCATTGATTTGTAAACTGAATGTACGTTGTGCTTCCGTGAGTGTTTCTCCAAGAATATAGCGTCGATAAGATATTGCTTGGTAACGGATGCGAGTGCGAACTGGGTTTTGTGCAACTGTAGTAAAGTCATGACGGCGCGTTGCTGTTTTAGGCAGGGTGGTGGGCATATCCAGCAAAAGCATCCATAAACGATTGTGGGGTTCTAGCGTCATTGTATATTCTATTGGCGCGCTGGCTGATGTTAGCGATTCATATGGAAGTTGAGGATCATTTGAGGTAATCCATTTGTTTCCTTGTTGTTTCCAAAGTACTGGTCCGCGCCAATATAACTCATGAGTGTCTGGAATTGGGCTGTCAAATTGGACTCTAAACGCTATGCTACTATTTCGAATGAGGTTGCCGACATCGCCTATCTCCAATGTATCATCAAGCCCAGTCATCCCACTATAGGCATCTTTTGATATGCCCCAAATGGGTCCTGGTAAACGTGGGAACAAGACAAAAAGTACCAGCATAAGTGGGATTGATTGCAATAGCATTTTGCCCGCCAACCTTAATACAAATGGAGTTTTTTCTGTATGTGGTAAGCTGGTTTGAATAAGTGTGGCTGTTAGTAGTGTAACTGGAATTAAGCTTAATATAAAAGTGCTGGCTGTTTGGCTAAAGATAAAAGTGCTTGAGACTAAAAAATAAGCAATGGCAATCATTAACAGATAATCACGTATGGTTTTTGTTTCTAATAGTTTCATTGCGCACATAATGACAAGCAGGCTAACGCTGGCATCACGGCCAAAGCTATCTTTAAAGTTGAGTATTAGTCCTAAGCAGATTAAGGTGGTGATCGGAACAAGTACACGCATTTTTGGCAATGCCGATTGCTTTTTTTCGATTAGTAATCGCCAGGCACCAAGGGCTAAAGCAATAAAAGTGACCCATGGGGGTAGATTTAAACTATGAATGGCAAGGACTGATAATAAACTGCAAAGTAGCCAGTTTAAATGTTGACTAGATAAGGATGGTTGCTTCATGCTAATGCCAGTGCCTTCAAGCAGGAGTGATAGTGTGCAACACTATCATCTGGTGTAAATTTGACCTGATCATTTAAGTATAAGCCGTACATCTGCCTAGCTGCATGCGCATCAATTACAGAGCGAGTCAATTGTGAGATGCGTGTTTCCTTATCTCCTTTAGTTTGTGCCCAGTGAAATAATATAGTTTCGTTTGCTTCGCCAGCATATTGCTTGCTAAACATACCGATACCACGGCTGGATGCTTTCCAATCGACTTTGCTAGGTAAGTCACCTATTTGATAGGTTTTATGGCCAATAAAGTCATCATTGCTGGTGTTAGTTGTTTTAGACCCAGCATTATCAGGGTCGATAGTGCTTGAAATAGGGCGTTGAGTGTCACTCGGTTTTGGGTACACAATAAAGTTAAAGTTAAGCTCAACCACTGCCCAAGCATGAAATAAATTCAACGGAAAGGTGGTATAAACTTTTAGTCTTGGTAAGGGTAAGCTGCCACGTTTAGAGGTCATTAAAGGGATCGAGTAGGTGCAACTTTCGTTGGCTTTAATGGTGTTAGTGATTGCAATATTATTAGCAAAGCCCGAAAAAATTACGTATCTAGTGCGATTTTTGATTTCGCGGATTTTGATATTAACATGTGTGATATCGCCAGCAAATACAGCACTATTGTTAATTGCAGAAATTTCTAAATAGGCTAAGTTCCGCCATGTATGTAGGATGGCAACATTGGCAAGTGAAGCTAATAGAAACGTAACAAAATATGCCAAACTCAAGGTGTAATTTATAGCACCAATCAATAATGCTAGTAGCATTAAGATATAAAAAATACTCCATCTTGATGGCAATATGTAAATTTGACGAGCATTTAAACTTGCAACATGATTCACACTTGTTGCGACGCGGAATAATGCCTGGAATCGCTGCTTTAGTTTTTGAAGATTAGAGGAGTCAGCTTTAAGAGTCATTCAAATAGCTACATGTTGAAGCATCTTTTCTGCTAGGTTTGCATTGTTGCATCGATGAGAGGTTACACTAGGCAAAACAGCTTGAATGTCTTCTGGAATAACATAGTCGCGGTTTTCGCAAAGTGCCCATGCTTGTGCACATTGTTTTATCCCAAGTCCTGCTCTGGGTGATAATCCCGTATCAAATTGTTGGCGACTATAATGAATTAGTGCCTGTAAATAGTCTAGCACCGCATCAGAAACATGTATCGCATCAGTTGCTTCTTGTAATTTAAATAAGCTTGTTTTTTGACAAATAGGCTTTAACTGATGGTTCATTGCTCGACCACCTTCATTTTTGAGTAGTCTTCTTTCAGATGCGGCATCAGGATAGCCTAAGCTAATTCGCATTAAAAAACGATCAAGCTGTGACTCTGGCAATGGAAAAGTACCAATGTTATGAATTGGGTTTTGAGTTGCAATGACAAAGAAAGGATTAGGTAGGGGAAGTGTGTCGCCATCCGCTGATACTTGCTGCTCTTCCATGGCTTCTAGTAATGCGCTTTGCGTTTTAGGGGTGGCGCGATTGATTTCATCTGCAAGCAAAACATTACTAAAAATAGGCCCTTGATGAAATTTGAAGCTAGCCGTATTGCGGTCATATATTGACACACCAAGGACATCAGCTGGTAATAAATCACTGGTAAATTGAACGCGGTTGAAGGCTAAACCAAAGACTTGAGCTAGTGCATGGGCAAGTGTTGTCTTACCCATACCTGGTAAGTCTTCTATTAATAAATGCCCGCGCGCTAGTAAACACGTTAACGCCAATCTTACCTGTGTATTTTTTCCTAAAATAACCTGATTAATAGCATTAATAATTTCTTGAACGGTTGGGTGCATTGTTTAAAGTGTCTTTTTTATGTTCTATAGTGGTGTATTTTGCCATTACAACATTAATTCATCTAGATTCAATCGCTCAAAATGTTTTAACAGCCATAATTGTGCTTTGCCAATTTCTGAATTGGAATTGTTTCGCCAAGCTAAATATAAAGGAGTTGTTAGTTTTGGTTCGTCTACATTTTTGATTATTAGGTTCCCTTTTTTTGCATGATAGTTGGCCAGGCTTTTTGGTATATAGCCCACACCAAGACCCATAATTTGCACTTCAACTTTACTTTGCATATTCTGAACAGTTAATACATCTTGCCCTGAAAGTATGCCAGATGTTCGTGGCTGAAGGTTTCGAGAACTATCTGCTGCTGCTACTACACGGTAATTAACAATATCTTGACTGGTTAGAGGTTCCGCTTGGCTTGCTAATGGGTGGTGTGGTGCAACAGCAAAAACAAAGTCAAGTTGCCCTAGTAACTTTGTTGCAAATCCTCCGCCAGATGGTGCATCGCCTGGTGCACCAATTGATATATCAGCTCTATTCGAAATAAGCGCATCCCAACTTCCTCCAAACACTTCAGTGGATAATTTAACCCTTGTACCAAAGTTTTCTTTATAGAAAACTGCAATCACTTCAAGTATCGTCTTTAAATTAAATAAATCACTGACTGCAATAAATATTTCGGTTTCGATGCCGTTTGCTACTCTTTTCACTCTTGACTCAAGCTCATGTGTAGCTTCTAATAACTTTCTTCCTTCTTTAAGTAGTTCCTTGCCTGCATCTGTTAAGCTTGCTCGATGACCACTTCGGTCAAAAATTTTTACATCTAAGTCTTCCTCAAGTTTCTTAATGGTGTATGTTAAGGCTGAAGGAACGCGAAAAAGTGAATGTGCCGCAGCCGCAAAGCTACCCTTACGTGCAATGGCATCGATTACTTCTATTGCTTCAATTGATAAATTAAGTGACATATAATTCAAAAAAACTGAATAAGTTTAACAAAATAATTCGCTATCAATCGTTTATTTAACAATCTATTATATACATATTAATTCAACTTTATTGAACAGTTTTATATGATTGTTATTAGAAAATCTCAAGATCGCGGACATGCTAATCGCGGTTGGCTTGATAGTTACCATTCTTTTTCATTTGCTGAATATCATGATCCTGCGCACATGCATTATTCGGTGTTACGTGTGATTAATGAAGATCTGATTGCTGCGGCCACTGGTTTTGGAGAGCATTCGCATCGCGATATGGAAATCGTTACATATATTCTTTCAGGTGAGTTGCGTCACCAAGATAGTATGGGCAACGGATCAGTCATTGGAGTGGGAGATGTACAGCGAATGACGGCTGGGACAGGTGTGCGTCATAGTGAGTTTAATGCCTCCAATGATGTGCCTGTTCATTTATTACAAATATGGATTGTGCCAGATAAGAATGATTTACCCCCAAGTTATGAAGAAAAACATTTTTCTTCTAAACAAAAAGCGAATCAGTGGTGTCTTGTCGCTTCACCAAATGGTAACCATGGTTCTATTACTATCCATCAAGATGCTTATATATATGCTGCTAATTTAGCGCATAACAATATGCTTGAAATTGCGATAAATAAAGATAGATGTGTTTATTTGCAAGTCGCACAGGGTGATATTGTCTTACATGGAGAGACATTATCAGCAGGTGATGCGGGGATGTTAGATAATCAGGATGTTTATAAGCTGACCGCAACAAATGATGCTGAGCTGATTTTATTTAATTTGCCAAAATAAGATTAACAAATCATTAATAACTAAAAAAACTGAAGGATTAACAATGAAAACATTATTTACCATACTTAGTTTAGTTATATTTTCAAACACTGCGTCGGCTGAACTGGAACAATACACAATTGATAATAAACATAGTTTTGTCAATTTCAGTATTCGCCATGTAGTATCAAAAACTACAGGCACTTTTAGTGATGTGACAGGTGTTATTAATATTGATCGCGATAATTTAGCAAAATCCAATGTAAATGCAATCATTAAAGTTGCTAGCGTAAATACGAGTATGTCTAAACGTGATGAGCATATCCAAAAGTCGGACTATTTAGATGCTATTTACTTTGGTGAAATCACATTTGTGAGTAAAAAAATTAAGTCAATCTCTGCAACGGAAGGCTTGATGACCGGTGATTTTACCCTTCATGGTGTGACAAAAGAAATCACGATACCATTTAAGGTGTTGGGTTTTGGTGCAGATCCATGGGGTGGGCAACGATCTGGGTTTGAAGCAAGCACTTTGATAAAAGCCTCAGATTATGGTTTCACTTGGATGAAGAAGCCCAATGCGCCAGTTGGCGATGATGTTGAAATAACATTGTTAATCGAAGGAATCAAAGTAACAAAGTAATGCAACATTTTTAAATTTTAATGATAGCGAGTAAAAAATGGCTTTAGATTTATTTTCAGCAGGTAGTTTAGGTAATATTGACATAAAAAATCGCATTCTAATGGCGCCACTGACTCGGAATCGAGCAGGTGAAGCTGGCGTGCCGCAAGATATTAATGTGACCTATTATGAGCAACGTGCGTCGGCTGGTTTGATTATAACGGAAGCAACTCCTATTTCGCCTATGGCGCATGGTTACCCCGGATTACCTGGCATTTATACAGATGAACAAGTAGCAGGTTGGAAAAAGGTGACAGATGCTGTACATGCAAAAGGCGGTAAGATCGTGTTGCAACTATGGCATGTTGGACGTATTTCTCATCCGAGTTTATTACCCAATAACGCAACGCCTGTTGCGCCATCTGCTATTAAACCAGCAGGAAAGGCCAGTACTTATAAAGGTTTTGTTGATTATGTAGAACCACATGCCTTAACGATTGAAGAGCTGGGCGGCGTAATTGATGAGTATAGACATGCAACTAAATGTGCTTTAGCTGCAGGGTTTGATGGTGTTGAGGTGCATGCAGCTAATGGCTATTTAATAGACCAATTTTTACGTGATGGAAGTAATCATAGAACAGATGCCTATGGCGGTAGCATGGAAAATAGATTACGGTTTGTATTAGAGGTTGTTGCTGCTGTCATTGCAGTTGCTGGTGCAGATAAGGTCGGTATTCGCCTATCGCCAGTCAATCCTTTTAATGATATGTATGATAGTGCCCCAGAAGCTTTATTTGGATTATTGGTGGAAAAGTTAAACCCTATGCAGCTTGCCTATATTCATATGGTTGAAGGCGGCATGCATGACGGTGATGGCGATGAACAGGCGTTTGACTTTGTGGCCTTTAGAAAGCGAATAACATCGAGTTATATTGCTAATTTAGGATTTGATAAACATAGTGGCAACGTTGCCATAGCAGCAGGCGATGTGGACGCTGTTGCGTATGGTGTACCCTATATAGCAAACCCAGATTTAGTCGAACGCTTTGCTAAAGATGCTCCCCTAAATCAAGCAGATAAAAATACTTTTTATGGTGGTGGCGCAAAAGGATACACAGACTATCCTACGCTCAGCTAATATAAGGATTTTAAAACAGTTATTGTTGAGCCTTTTGTTTGGCTCTGTAAGTTTGACCTTGAATATAAGATCTTAAATATTTCAATCTGTTGATTACTCTTTTTTCTGATGGTAATTCATTAACATATGAAAGTGCAGGCTTCCCATTCTTTGCAATCATCAAATATGGCGGTTCCACAAATGGGTCGATATGTTTGGCTTTCATATACTCTACTACGTAGGCCCAGCGACTTTTGCTTGAAGTGTTTGGTGTTGTTGAATGGAGTAATCTAGATGAAAATAACACAACGTCCCCTATTTCTGCGTCAATAAACGTATCCTCTACCCCCTCTATTTGAGCAACAGTATGGTTACCCTCAATAATGTGTTTAATTTTCTTTTTATGAGTACCTGGCATTAGCCATATACCGCCATTTCCTTTAGTCATTTTTGTTAAAGAAACCCAAAATTGAAAATGTGAGTCTACCAATCCAGAATAAGAATTGTCCGTATGCCATGGGAAAGTGCCTGCACCCGGTCTTTTTTCAATCGCCTGATCCCATCTTACCCAAATATCTGGACCCATAAATTGTTTGAGGAAGTCAATAATTTTAGGCTGCGATATAAATTGACGAAGTTTTTCACTTTTGTTCATTAACATTGCATGAAATTGCAAATTGCCAACATCAAGAACATCTGGTTCGCTTTTTTTATTAGATACTTCTCGAATAGCATCTATAACGTCAATAATTTCATCTTTAGAGAAAAAGTTTTTGATTAAAACATAACCATCTTTTTTAAAACGTTGGTTTAATTCAAAAAAATTATTCATAACATATTTTTTCTACAAAATTTATAATAATGTGAAACTTTAAGTGATTGCGATAATAAATGGAATAACCCGTATGGGTTGAGTTAAAAATCTTAATATTTATCTTTTTAAATCAGCTGCTTAAAATAGGTCATTTCAATAAATGAAACTTTCTAAATGCCATATAAATATCATTGTTCGGGTAGTTAAGTGGTTTTGATGATGTGAATAGTGTTAACTTTTCAAGATAATTAAGTATTAATCAAATAATTAAACTACTATTTCAATCAATGATAGGTGTTGAATAGGTTTTAATATGCATGAACTTAACGCAAAAAGTAGAATCAATTTACTGACAATAACCAACGAAGGAGGACCCATTGAATAAACCAGCAATAACACAAGCGCCTATTTTAGATGTAATTGCAAATCGTTGGAGCGGTCGAGCATATGATGCTAACAAAACAATAAAAAAAGAGCAGATTATTCGTATGTTAGAAGCAGCAAGATGGTCTCCATCTTGTTATGGCGATGAGCCTTGGCGGTTTATAGTATGGAATAAGCACGAAGATGCACCTAGTTGGCAGAAAGCATTTGACTGTATTGTGCCAGGAAATCAATCCTGGGCAAAAGATGCACCTGTTTTGGTTCTAGTTTGTGCCAATACATTATTTAATCACAATGGAAAACCAAACCGATGGGGCGCTTATGATACTGGTGCAGCTGCGTTAAGTTTATGCATACAAGCGACGAGTATGGGGCTCATGACCCATCAGATGGGAGGCTTTGACGGAGAAAAGGCAAGAGAGGCATTTAATATTCCCGAGGAGTACCAAATGATGGCTATGATTGCAATTGGATACGCTGCTGAAATAGGGACTTTGGATGGTGAAGCTAAAGAACGTGAGTTGGCTCCTAGAAAGCGTCGTCCACTAAGTGAGCTATTTTATGATGGGATATGGAATCATCCTGTCATCTGATAAAATAGCTTTTTTTAATGAATTTTATATAGGACCATCACATGGCGGTTGTAGCACTTACAAAAGAAAACTTTAAAGACACCATCACAAACAATGACTTTGTTATTGTAGATTTTTGGGCGCCATGGTGTGATCCATGTGTAAACTTTACGCCTACATTTCAAGCCGCAGCAGAAAAAAATCCAGATATTGTTTTTGGTATGGTTAATACAGAGGCGGATCCTGAAATTAGCGATTATTTTGAGGTTGCAAAAATCCCAAGTATCTTAGTAATCCGTGAGCAAGCAGGAATCCATGCTCAACAAGGTGAAATTGGAGCTCCTGCTTTAGATGAAATTATTAAGTGGGCTAGAGACTATGATATGGCAACCGTAAGACAGTACTATGCTGATGAAGCATCCAAAAGCAAGTGAAAGATTGCAATAAAAAAAGCCGCAATGTGCGGCTTTTTTTATTGACCTGGGTCAAGTTTATTATCCGGCAATAAATTGATATAAATAATACACACCAACAATAATCATTAAATACATAGGCAGATTACCAGTTTTTTTCTTTTTGTCTTTGCTAGGAGAAGATATCCAACGGTTCAGTAGCCAAAATACAAAAATGACAACAGGAATCAACAACATTGTGTTAGTGGACTGAAAAAAGTATGCAAAGGTTTTGGTAATCCAACTATCTTCTTTAAAAAA
>CAYGSH010000006.1:13550-43854 GCA_964352515.1 uncultured Methylophilaceae bacterium
ACGGATAAGAAAGTATTGCTATGTTTAATAATAACCAGTTTGCCATACCCTCGTAAGTCAGCCCCGGCATAAATGACCTTGCCAGCAGATGAGGCATGAATCGCTTGACCTTTTGTGCCTGCAATATCAAGACCTTTGTTTGTTGCTTCGTTAAATGCCGCAATGACCTTACCTTTTGTTGGCCAAGACCAACCTGAACTACTTACTTGGGCTGGTGCTGTAGTTGTTGATTCAGTGCTACTTGGTTCAGGATTTTTTGTTGTGGTTGGCGGTATGTTTGTTACAGTTTTTGTTGTTTCTACTGGAGTCACTTTACGATTGAATGCTTCTAAGCTGAATGGTTCACGGGTCGCCTTTGGCGATGACAGAACTGGCGTCACAACAGAACTTGGGGTTGTTGTGCTTGTTGTCACATCTACGTTAGAGTCAAGGTCAATCGGTGAAACGATGACGCCATCTTCATTTTCATAACTTTCAGGCTTTTTTTCAGCATCGGTCTCTATGTTATTTAGGCTGCTAAAACTCAGTTTTTGACCAATGCTGATGTTATAAGGATCTGGAATATTATTCGCTTCTGCGATTTCTCGGTAATCATAACCATGATTAAGTCCAATGCTGTAGAGGGTATCTCCTTTTTTGACCACGTAGCTATCTGGTCGCCAATCATTCCCCTTAATTGCAGCAGTATTCTTATTGGAATTGTTGCTAGCAATTGTTTTGCTGCTTTGAGGTGAGCGATTCACAACTGGTGCAGGTGGATTATTTGCACATGCTGTAAAAAAGATTATCAACAAATTGATTAAAAATAGTCGTTTCATTAACCTAATCCACCTAATAATGGTACAAATTTAACCACTTCTAATTGTGTTTTTTTGAATTCATCTCCTAAACGCTCAACCAAGTATAGTGATTGTGAATCTGTTCCAACTGGAATCACTAATCTTCCACCGTCGTTTAGTTGTGATAATAATTCATCAGGAATATGACTTGCTGCAGCAGTGACCATAATGCCGTCAAATGGGGCATAATCTTCCAAACCCTCACTCCCATCAGCGTGATCTAATTTTACATTTGTACATTTGAGGCTGCGTAAATTATCACGCGCTTTCATCACAAGAGGGCGAATACGTTCAACAGATAGCACTTCACGAGCAACCTTTGATAATACGGCTGTTTGATAACCACAACCCGTTCCAATTTCTAATACTTTATTGAGTTGACGGCCGTTACGCAGTATTTCAGTCATTCGAGCAACTATATAGGGTTGTGAGATGGTTTGCCCAAAGCCGATAGGGAGTGAAACATCTTCATAAGCTCGTATTGATAATGCTTCATCAACAAAAATATGTCTAGGAATAGCACCGATTGCAGATAAAGTTGTTTCATCTTTAATGCCACGTTCTCTCAAGCGTGCAAGCATCCTATCCCGCGTACGGGTAGACGTCATACCAATACCTGATTTTTTGTTAATATTACTTAGTGCCATTGATTTATTCGAGCCAGCTTTTTAATGTGCTTATTTGATCATGCTTGGTCAAGTCCGCCCTAATTGGTGTGATAGAAACCTGATGATTTGCAACTGCATAAAAGTCAGTACCTTCCCCGCCATCATTTGGTTGGCCTGCAGCGCCAACCCAATAAACTTGCTCGCCTCTAGGTGTTAATAGTTTAATAACGGGTTCTGCTTTATGACGTTTTCCAAGCCGAGTAACTACATTTCCCTTTATCTGATCATAGGGAATGTCCGGCACATTTACATTGAGGAGCATAGGCTCATCAAAGGTTTTATTGATGTAATGTTGTACTATTTCAGTTGCAACCAACGCCGCAGATGTAAAGTGAGTAGCATCATGTTGTGACATAGAGATTGCTATTGAAGGGATATTTAGCAAATACCCCTCCATTGCAGCAGCCACTGTTCCGCTATAAATGGTATCGTCTCCCATGTTTGCACCATCATTGATGCCAGAAATCACTAGGTCTGGCATTTCTTGCATTAAACCTGTTAATGCTATATGAACGCAGTCAGTTGGCGTGCCGTTTACATAATAATAGCCGTTACTTGCCTTTTTTACTGATAACGGCCTATCTAAAGTAAGCGAGTTGCTTGCTCCACTGCGATTTCGGTCGGGAGCGACTACAGTGATTTCTGCAATGTCGGAAAGGTGTTCTGCTAGAACTGAAATGCCAGTTGCTAAATAGCCATCATCATTAGAAATTAAGATACGCATGTCGATATTATAAATTACAAGCTTGCATTACGCGTATGGCGTGCATAAAAAATTGCACTAAAGAAGAAAATAAGACTTAGCACGACTTCTATCATAGCTAATTTTGAGGATAAACCATGGTCTGACCATGCTCTAACAACACCTTCGATAAAGTAGAGTAGCATCAACATACTCGCCCATTGAAAGGTGTAACGTTTACCGTTGAGGATCCCAAAAAGGGGTGCTAGCAACGGTAAAGTTTTTAAAAATAGTAACGATCCATTTGGTTTAAATGGTGCCAAATAGATTTCCCATGCTAAACAAAGCAATATCAGCGCTATTAAACTAACCGAAGCGACCAATTGTAATCGAGCAGCTATTTTTGGCATTGCTTTGCCATTGCTACTAAAGCCATTCTAGCTTCTTGCGCATTATTGATGGGTTGCTCGAAGTTAAAACGAAGGGTTTGATGATCTTCAACACGCACATCAAACCCTAAGCTATCAATACCAACCATTTCAACTTTTGTCGGCGATAATTTATGATAGTACTCGCAATAAGCTTTCAGGTTTTCAATATGATCTTGATTCATATGATTTAGAATGCCGGGCTCTTCTGTGAAAAGCATATTGGTTGGGATTTGAAAGCTTTCACCTTCAACCCAACCCATTTTGCCAAAGCCTGCGATGTAACGAGCATGCGTAATATAAAGGGTGTAAAAGCTAAAGTCATGGGCATCAAAATAAGTTTCTGCTTGAGGCATATAACGTAAATATCGATCACGTAATAAGCCATTCTGTTTGTCTGTTTGCTCAGCTCTGGCTAGTAAGGTGAGTCGAGAATTCGCCTGCAAGTCAGCTTCATTATTAAATACAACTAATGAAACGTGCGCATTTTGAATAATGTTTTTGGTATGTTCAGCTAAGCTACTAATTAAAATAACGGGCATTCCTTGGTGGTTTACGACATAGGGTGCAACTGAACCAAATGGATAGCCCGCAAATTTAGCTGAATGAGTCGATAAAATCCCTTTTTGCGCGCTAAATAAAAATTGCTGTGCTTCTAAATGGATACTCATCTAAATATTGAAATCTATCCTAATTTGAGTGCAACCTCAGCAAGTCTTTTGCCGATTGCGATACAGAGTTTTTTTTCATCGGCAGTGATAGGTTTGTCATTCATAGCGCCGCCGATATGACTGGCTCCATAAGGGGTGCCACCAGATTGTGTGGTGCCTAAGCTTGGTTCACTGTATGGAATGCCTAATATCATCATGCCATGATGCATTAAAGGAATCATCATTGAGATGAGCGTCGTTTCATTACCACCATGCATAGAGCCACTTGATGTGAATACAGCAGCAGGTTTGTTAATTAAAGCACCTTTCATCCATAAGCTAGAAGTGCTGTCTAAAAAATGCTTCATAGGTGCTGCCATATTGCCAAAGCGGGTTGGGCTGCCTAAGGCTAAGCCAATACATTCTTCAAGGTCACTCAGTTCAACATAGGCATCGCCCTTATCTGGTATGTCAGATTCAGTTGCTTCACAATTGGCTGAAATATTTGGTACCGTACGAATGCGTGCTTTAATTCCATCAACACTCTCTACTCCTCTGGCAATTAATTTTGCCATATCGGATACTGAACCGCCGCTTGAATAATAGAGGATGAGAATGTCAGCCATTATTGTCTTTTTGCTAACTCTACTGCTTTACCAATGTAGTTTGCGGGTGTTAACTCTAATAAATATTGCTTTGCTTTTGCTGGAATCGTTAAAGTTTCAACAAAGGCATGTAGTGACTCTTTATTTATACCGCCTTTGCCTCGCGTCAGCTCTTTTAGCTGCTCATACGGATTTTCAATCCCATAGCGGCGCATCACCGTTTGGATGGGTTCTGCTAATACTTCCCAGCTGTTATCTAAGTCCTCATATAAACGTGCTGGATTCACTTCTAGTTTATTTAAGCCGCGAAGACATGAATCATAGCCAAGCAAAGTATAACCTAGCCCAACACCCATATTTCGTAATACTGTTGAGTCAGTTAAATCACGTTGCCATCGAGAGATGGGGAGCTTTTCAGCCAAGTGACGCAAAATAGCGTTGGCCATGCCTAAATTGCCTTCAGAGTTTTCAAAATCAATTGGATTGACTTTGTGTGGCATTGTTGATGAGCCAATTTCTCCTGCTTTTACTTTTTGCTTAAAGTATCCTACAGAAATATAGCCCCAAATATCACGATTTAAATCAATAAGTATGGTGTTAATGCGTGCAAAAACATCATAAAGCTCAGCCATATAATCATGTGGTTCAATTTGGATTGTCATTGGGTTGTATGTTAAGCCTAGATTTTCTACAAAGCGCTTTGCAAAGGTTTCCCAGTCAAAGTCAGGATAAGCTGATAGGTGTGCATTAAAGTTACCAACAGCCCCGTTAATTTTACCCAATACTTCATTAGACGCCACTTGTTTTTGTTGGCGTTTTAATCGGTAGGCTACGTTAGCAAGCTCTTTACCCATTGTAGTGGGTGATGCCGTTTGACCATGCGTACGAGAGAGTAGCGGCTGTTCAGCTAACGCTTTTGACAAATCATCCAAGCGTGAAATGATTGTACTCAGAAAGGGTAGCATGATTTGGTCGCGCGCTGACTTGAGCATCAAACCATGTGACAAGTTATTAATGTCTTCAGATGTGCAGGCAAAATGAATAAATTCACTGGCTTTTTTGATTTCTGGATTTCCATCAAATTTTTCTTTTAGCCAGTATTCAAGTGCTTTTACATCATGGTTGGTTCTTGCTTCAATTGCCTTAACCTGAACCGCATCCGCTTCATCAAACTCTGAAATGCTAGTATTTAGCTCTTGGATTGTCTCATCACTAAATGGCGCTATTTCAGTTAACTCTGGTGCTGCACTGAGCGCTTTTAGCCATTCTATTTCGACCCATGCGCGATGTTTAATCAGTGCATATTCACTAAAGAATGGTCGAAGTGCATCAAGTTTTGTGTGGTAACGGCCGTCAAGCGGAGAAAGTGCATTTAAGGTGGTTAGTGACATATAAAGCTAAAAATCAGAAAAAGGCTATTTTACGCTTTTTATGCCACTTAATCTATTGATGCATGTTTAGACAGTTCACTTTTTAAAAACTGATCATATCGACAAAAGTATTGACATGAGTTGATTCTAGTTTTGATTGATTTAAACATAGGTTTAGAATTTCCATTTGTTTATTTTCTTCAAAACGACGGGCTAAATTAACTTTGAATTTTTTGACAAGTTCTGGAATGCCTTCCTCACGTCGACGTCTATGTCCGATTGGATATTCCACGGCGACATTAGTTGACTGTGTGCCATCTTTAAAGATTATTTGGATGGCATTGGCGATAGAGCGTTTATTAGGATCTAAATAAGCGCGTGTATATTCTGCTTTTTCTACGCATGTCATTTTTTCACGTAACTGATCAATGCGTGGGTCATTTGCAACGCTATCCTCATAGTCATGCGCTGTTAGACTGCCTTTCAGTAGGCCAATAGCCGTCATGTATTGTATGCAGTGGTCACGGTCGGCTGGATTATCCAAAGGCCCTGTTTTATCGATAATACGAATAGCGGATTCGTGTGTCGTAATGATGATTTTATCAATTGACGCAATTTGCTCTTGAGTTTGCAGTTTATTACCAACCTCATGATGGAGCTGAAAAGCACATTCCACCGCTGTTTGGGCATGAAACTCGGCTGGAAATGAAATTTTAAATAGCACTTGCTCCATCACATAGGAGCCATAATCTCGTTGGAAAGTAAAAGGCTTTCCTTTAAATAATACATCATAGAATCCCCATGTTTTTGCAGTCAGCGCACTTGGGTAGCCCATTTCACCTTGCATTGTCATCCATGCCAATCGAACAGCGCGCGAGGTTGCATCTCCTGCCGCCCATGATTTACGTGAACCTGTATTAGGAGCATGACGATATGTGCGTAAACTTTGCCCGTCTACGAATGCATTAGAAACGGCGTTAATAATATCTTCTTTGTTCCCACCTAATAGTTTTGTGACAACTGCTGTTGATGCAATTTTGACTAAAATAACATGATCCAAACCAACGCGATTAAAGCTATTTTCAAGCGCAAGTACACCTTGAATCTCATGCGCTTTAATCATGGAGATAAGTACTTCCTTCATGGTAAGTGGCGACTTGCCTTCAGTAACATTTTTACGTGAAATATAATCAGCTACAGCTAAAATGCCACCTAAATTATCTGATGGGTGACCCCACTCAGCAGCTAGCCAAGTATCGTTAAAATCAAGCCAGCGTATCATGGCACCTATATTAAAGGCCGCTAAGATTGGGTCTAACTGATAATCGGTGCCAGGTACTTTTGCGCCGTTTGGTACGATTGTGCCAGCAACCACTGGCCCAAGTAGTTTTTTACAGGCGGGATAATCTAGTGCTTCAAATCCACAACCTAATGTATCCATCAAGCAATTCCGCGCTGTATCGAATGCTTCGGCTGAATCAATTTCAAAGTCTGCTACGTAATTCGCAATATCGACGATTACTTGATCAGGAGTTGGTCTTACATTGGAAATATGGGATGACATAAAAAACCTTTATTTTAAATTTAATTAACGTTGGTTGATTGCGATAAACGGTCTATTTTCAGGACCATTGTATTCTGCATTTGGACGGATAATTTTATTATCAATACGTTGCTCTATCGCATGTGCTACCCAACCAGTTGTCCGAGAGATTACGAAAATGGGAGTAAACATGCCTGTAGGAATGCCCATCATATGATAGCTAGAAGCGCTATACCAATCTAAGTTGGGGAACATTTTTTTCTCGCGCCACATCGTTTCTTCAATGCGCGCTGAAATATTAAATAGATTCATATCACCAGCATCTTCACTGAGTGCACGGCTAACAGCCTTGATAGATTCATTTCTTGGGTCTCCAATGGTGTAAACTGGATGACCAAAACCAATTACAATTTCTTTACGTGCCATACGTGCCATGATGTCAGCTTCAGCCTCATCGGGTGTTTTGTAGCGTTGAATAATTTCCATTGCAGCCTCATTGGCGCCACCATGTTTTGGGCCACGCAAAGCACCAATTGCACTGGTAATACAGGAATACATATCAGATAAAGTGCCAGAGACAACACGTGCAGTAAATGTTGATGCATTAAATTCATGTTCTGCATATAACACTAGTGAGGTGTTCATTGCATCAATATGTAATTGCTTTGGTTTTTTGCCATGTAATAAATGCAAAAAGTGTGCAGCGATTGAATCATCATCGGTTTCTAGTTCAATGCGTTTACCATGATGACTATAGTGATACCAATAGTTCAATATTGAACCAAAACAGGCAATGAGACGATCGCCTAGATCTAGTGCGCCATCAACATTGTGGTCAGCCGCTTCAGGTTCCAGTGTGCCAAGCATTGAACACCCTGTGCGCATCACATCCATTGGGTGTGCTTCAGCTGGTATTTGTTCTAATACGGTTTTGAGTGCAAGTGGAAGTCCACGCAGCTTTTTAAGCTTTTGATGATATGCACTTAATTGCGATTGGTTCGGTAACTCACCATACATTAACAAGAAAGCAACTTCCTCGAAAGAGGCCTGTTTTGCCAGCTCAGTAATATCATATCCACGATAATGCAAGTCATTACCAGTATGGCCTACCGTACAAATGCCTGTTGTACCAGCTGATACGCCTGCGAGCGCTACACCTTTTTTCTTTTTGGGTGTTTCATTGAGTTTTTCGGTCGTTGTATTCATTACTTGTCTCCCTATTTTTGATAGAGCGCATCTAGTTTTTGTTCATATGCGTGGTAGCCTAAGTGATCATATAGATCTACCCTTGATTGCATTAAATCTAAAACATTTTTTTGCGTACCATCATTTCGAACAGTCTTGTAAACATTTAGTGCTGCTTGATTCATCGCGCGGAAAGCGGAGAGTGGGTAGAGCACCATACTCACATCAACAGAAGCTAGCTCTTCTACTGTAAATAAAGGTGTGGAACCAAACTCTGTGATATTAGCTAAAACAGGCACTTTGACAGCGTCAACAAATTGTTTATACATGCTGAGCTCTGTCATTGCCTCAGGGAAGATCATGTCAGCACCAGCCTCTACGCAGGCACAAGCGCGATCGATTGCTGATTGCAATCCTTCAACAGCTAGGGCATCTGTTCTTGCCATGATGACAAAGTTTTCATCTGTTTTTGCATCGACAGCTGCCTTGACACGGTCTACCATTTCTTCTTGACTAACAACTGCCTTGTTGGGGCGGTGTCCACAACGTTTTGCGCTTACTTGGTCTTCTATATGGACGGCTGCTGCACCTGCTTTTTCAATGCTTTTGACTGTGCGGGCAATATTAAATGCGCCACCAAAGCCAGTATCGATATCAACTAAAAGTGGGGTGTCTACTGCATCTGTTATGCGTCTAACATCAATCAATACATCTTCAAGTGTTGATATACCAAGATCAGGTAACCCAAGAGAGCCTGCCGCTACGCCGCCGCCAGACAAATAGATTGCTTGAAATCCTGATTGTGTTGCAAGCATGGCATGGTAAGCATTAATTGCACCGATGATTTGTAATGGTGATTCAGCTCTTAATGCTTGACGAAAACGCGTGCCTGCTGTTTCTATTTTGCTCATGATAGACCCTTGTTAACTAAAGAATGCGGTATCTGCGGCTTCTGGAATAGAAACGCCTGTAAGTTTAGCTTTTTGTAATATTTCCCAAAAGTAGCGATAGGTTGCGCGATCATGCAGCTCTCCAGCATACTGAATAGGTCCCCAGTCTGCAGTCTGTGCAGAGAGTAAAATATTGGCTGCATCAACAACTTCATCAAAATTTGGTTTCATGGCATCTACAATAGCTTGAATTTGTGTGGGGTAAATACTCCACATACGCATAAAACCGAATTCATTTCTGGCTCTGGATGCATCGCTATAGGTTGTTTCTACATTTTTAAGATCAAGGGTTACGTTATGGGCAGGAACGATGCCATTACCCAGTGCTGCAGCGGTCACTTCAGCTTTGGCACGCGCCAATAAACGATGCTCAAATTGACCAGGGCTGCGCATTGCACTCGCAGGAATGGCGCCATTATGCGCACTAACAAAATCCATTAAGCCAAAGTCAAGGACTTGCAACCAAGGTAATTTTGCAATTTCATGTACTTGATGCAGTGCACCATGTGTTTCAATTAGGATATGGACTGGAATAATTCGATTAATACCATTAAACGTCGCCATCTTTTGCAAATAAGCAATCATTTCCTGGGCTTGGCTGAAGTTGGTACACTTTGGGATAGTGATATAGCTTAATACCTTGCCAGCACCAGCAACTAAAATATCAATATCTTGTTTCCAAGCAGGATGTGTATAGTCGTGGATGCGCGCCCCGGCCATTTTATGTTTGTTGGCATCAGAGCTGAGCACACGCACAATCATTTCAGCATGTTCACGTTCTTGACCACTCGCTGCGCCATCTTCACAATCGCATGTAATATCAAAAACAGGACCTATGCTGTCTTGAAGTCCAAGTGCTTTTAAAATTAATTTCTCACTACCTGCAAAATGCTCGCAAGTAGGGATTAATGGAAAAGGTTTTTCACCGCCAAATAAAGCTTCATTAGGATGTATCGCCATCATTCACTTCCTTTACGTGGCATTGCCACTGTGTAATCTAAATCTAACACCACATTTTGGTGGTATTGTTCGTTGGTTTTAAAACTTTCTAATGCACTAGGGTGTGTATTTTTAATACCAACCATACGGAGTCTTAATGCACCAAAATCACTTCTATCATTTAATTCCCACTTTTCTAACACTTCTGTCATTGTGTAAATCGTATCGCCAGCAAAAGTAGGATTTACATGGGTGCCGCTATTGATTGCTAAAATAGTTAAAGCGTTTTCTAATCCTTCATAACTCAATGCACGGCACGTAGAAATGACAACACCGCCGTAAACTAAACGTTTTCCAATAGCTGAACTTTGCATAAGATATTCATCAAAATGTAATCGGGCATTGTTTTGATACAACCTTGTTGCCAATGAGTGGTCGCTGTCGTTAATGGTCATGCCTGCTGGATGGTTGATTTGCTCACCAGCCGCATAATCTTCCCAATAAAATTCGCCGCCCGTCACACTGCTGATTTCATCATGGCTAATCACATAATTCGGTATTTGTAATTGATGTGCGCTGACGTAATTGGGTAAATCTGGAATATCAGTTTTCGGTGGTGCTATATTAATGTCGCGCTTATGAACCATTACCCATCTAACCCAGCTTAATACAGTGGTATTATTTTGATTAACCGTAGTAGAACGTACCCATACCACACCACTTTTTCCATTTGAATTTTGCTTTAATCCAATGACTTGGCTTGACGTGCTTAGGGTGTCACCAATAAAAACAGGCTGTAAAAATCGGACATCTGCATAACCTAAGTTAGCAACTGCATTAACTGAAATGTCGGGTACCGTTTTACCAAAAGCAATATGAAATGCTAGTAAGTCATCGACGGGTGCGCTTTTATACTCCAAACTTTGTGCAAAAGGTTCGCTACAATGTAATGGGTTTCTGGCCCCTGTTAATGCGATATAAAGCGCACTGTCTCCATGTGTAATGGTGCGGGGTGTGGCATGATGAATGATCTCATCTAAAACAAAATCTTCAAAAAAACGACCGCTTCTAATTTTATTTATATTATTCATTAAATAAACTCTTCTTCTAGTTCTGCAATCATTTCACTTAGCTGAATGATGCGTTCAGCAGCAGCAATATGATGATTCTCTACAAACTTGTCATTTACAACGACCGTCCCTTTACCAGATGCTTCTGCTTCTTTAAGGGCCTTAATCACTTCACGTGCATGAGCAACTTCGGTTGCTTTTGGGGTGTAGGCATCATTACTATAAGCAATTTGAGCAGGGTGGATGATTGATTTACCATCAAAGCCTAAATCTCTTCCTAATCGGCATGCATACTCAAACGCGTGCATATTTTTAAGATCACTGGCTATACCATCTACAACACATCTTTTAAAGGCGCGAGCTGCCAATACAACTAGCGATAATGATGTGATGATGGCTGTTCGCTCTGGCGTATAGCGAGCATGTAATTGTGTAATTAAATCTGAAGTGGCAATGACCATGCAAATAATACGGTCAGATGCGGAAGCAATTTCTTTTGCGTTAAGCACTGCTAAGGGGCTTTCTATCATGACCATGATTGGCATATGGCTACCACCAGCATCGTCTAGTGCATTTTGCGCATCTAACACATCATCTTTTGACTCTATATTAGGGAAGAGAATAGCATCAGCGCCAATATTGGCGACTGCTTTGATATCATCGAGACCCCATTTAGAATCCAAGTCATTAACTCTTATTATGACTTCACGTTGACCATAACCACCTTGTTCTACAGCTGCAACAATATTTAATCTTGATTGTTCTTTTGCCTCTATTAAAATAGGGTCTCCCAAGTCAAGAATCACTGCATCTGCAGCAAGTGTTCGCGCTCTTTCTAAATAATGTGTATTGCAGCCTGGCACATACAGCATCGAACGCCTTGGTCTTAAATGTCCGTTCATAATTTAATCAACTTAAATGAGTAGGTTCACAACAATTATATATAGCCTATTATTAATCTGTCAACATATATCTTATGTCTTATATAAGATATAAAATGTATAGACAATAAATAATGGTTTATGGTATAACTTCACTTAATTAGAAACTTTCGCTCAGGTTTATGTTTTGGGTGGTCTTGCTTTCAGTTAATTTTGGAATGGTTAGCGTAAATGGATAAACAATTAAATTCACCAAGTTATCGGCCTTTGTACGATCAAATCAAAGTGCTCATTACACAAAGCTTAATAGGGGGCGAGTGGCGCCCTGGCGAGATGATTCCCAGTGAGGTTGAATTGGCGATGCGTTATAAGGTTAGTCAAGGTACGGTTCGTAAAGCAATTGATAGTCTTGCGACGGAAAATATTGTGATTCGACGTCAAGGAAAAGGTACTTTTGTTGCAACGCATAAAGAAGATGATACTAAGCTACGCTTTTTGCGGTTAACTGCGGAAACTGGACAAAAAGAATTATTAAATAACGATTTTATTTCTTGTTCAAAATCTAAAGCAGGCGCCTATATAGCAAAAATTTTAGAAATTAAAGCTAGTGCAAGTATTATTGAAGTAAAAAGATTACTCACGTTTTCAGGTAGGCCATTGATTCATGATCACATTATTGTGCCTGCTGCCGCTTTTAAAGGACTCAATAGAGAGAAAGTGGAAGAAAGTAGTGGCTCAATGTACAGTATGTACGAGTCTCAGTTTGGCGTTCGAATGGTACGTGCAGAAGAGCGCTTAAAAGCCGTTGAGGCGGAGCCAAGCGTTGCTAAGTCGCTGGGTTTAAAAGTAGGACATCCCTTGTTGAGCATCGAACGCGTATCATTTACTTATGGTGATAGACCAATGGAGTGGCGTTTAGGACTTTGTTTAACAGATGATCATCATTATATGAGTGAGCTTGAGTAAGCATAATTAAATATTAAATGTGCTGTACAAAGATATTTTAGATTCAGCCAACTATAACGACTATATATTTCAATACAGAATGGAACGACAGTGAGTGACTTAAAAAAACAAGCGTTAGATTACCACCAGTTTCCAACGCCAGGAAAGTTGAGTGTTGAATCAACTAAACCATGCGTTACCCAAGATGACTTATCTTTAGCCTACACCCCTGGTGTAGCTGTTCCTGTATTAGAAATTAAAAACGATCCAGCAAACGCTTATAAATATACCAATAAAGGAAATTTGATTGCTGTCATTACTGATGGCACCGCGGTGTTGGGATTGGGTAATACTGGCGCTTTGGCGAGCAAGCCTGTTATGGAGGGTAAGGCTGTATTATTTAAACGATTTGCAGGGATTGATGTATTCGATATTGAGGTAAATGCAGCAAGTCCAGATGAATTTATTCAGACAGTCATTAATATCTCACCCACTTTTGGTGGAATTAATCTAGAGGACATAGCTGCGCCACATTGTTTTTATATTGAAAAAGAACTAAAGGAGCGTCTTGATATCCCAGTATTTCATGATGACCAACATGGAACAGCGGTTATTGTAGCTGCTGCACTATTGAACGCCCTTGAATTACAAAACAAATCGATTGCTGATGCTCGGATTGTATTTTTAGGGGCTGGGGCGGCAGGTTGTTCATGTGCCAAGTTGTTAAAGCATATGGGTGCGCAACATGTCACGATGGTCGATAGAAAAGGGGTGGTCGATACAGCTCGTCAAGATTTGCATGATAACAATAAAGATTTAGCTGTAAATGTGAGTGAGATAAAAACTTTGGCGGATGCGATGTTAGATGCAGATGTATTTATTGGGGTGTCAGCAAAAGATGCATTAGATGCAGACTTAATTCAGCGTATGGCAGCAAAACCGATTATTTTTGCATTAGCTAATCCTGACCCAGAAGTGTTGCCGAGTGTTGCTCATGCAGTTCGGGATGACGTTATTATGGCAACTGGACGTAGTGATTTTCCAAATCAAGTCAATAACGCCTTATGTTTTCCCTATTTGTTTCGAGGCGCTTTAGATGCAAAAGCAAAAAAAATAACAGAAGAAATGAAAGTTGCAGCAGCAAAAGCATTAAGTGCATTAGCACATGAGCCAGTACCTCAAGTTGTTTTAGATGCATACAACCTTAAAGAGTTGGCATTTGGCCCTGAATATATTATTCCAAAACCATTTGATCCTAGATTGCTAACGGTCGTTTCGACAGCGGTTAAGGAGGCGGCATTAAGTTAAGTGTTGATATGAAAAATAATAGACCTAAAAATTTAAACTTATTTACGATACGTTTGCCAATTAACGCATTGGTATCTATTTTACATCGTGTGAGTGGTGTGATTTTATTTATAGCATTGCCGCTGTTACTGTTGGGCTTGAATAACTCATTTACAGATGAGCTTGGTTATTTGCAAATGATAAGTTTGTTAGATTATTGGATCACCAAAATTATTTTAATTGGTTTTTCATGGGCTTTTTTCCATCATTTCTATGCAGGCTTAAGACACTTAGCTCAAGATTTTCATTGGATGCATGGTTTAGAGCAAGCAAGAAATTCAAGTCGTTTTTTAATAGGGTTAGTTTTGATTTCAGTTTTATTTTTTGCGTTTTATATTTGGTGAATTAAGTATGCTAATTAATTTGTTAACAGAACGTTATCCAGGTATGCGATTTTGGTTGCTGCAAAGAATGACAGCAATTTTTATGTCAATCTATATACCATTATTTATAGTCTATTTTATGATTTCCATGCCTAGTGGGTACCAAGGGTGGGTCGACTTTAATTCACCATGGTGGTGGCGAGTCTTAAGTTGGTTATTCTTCTTTAGTTTATGTATTCATGCATGGATTGGGGTTAGAGATGTGTTAAGAGATTATGTTTTCAATCAAACGCTACGTGCTTACTTACAAGCAATGGTTGAGTTGGTGTTGTTGGCTTGTCTTGTTTGGTCAATTGTTATTATTTGGAGTATATAGATGGCTTTAGAAAAGCTTCAATTTGATGCTGTTATTGTTGGTGGCGGTGGTGCTGGTTTAAGAGCCGCACTTCAATTGGCCGAATCAGGTGTGAACGTTGCAGTGTTGTCTAAGGTTTTTCCAACCAGATCACACACCGTTGCTGCTCAAGGCGGTATTGCAGCTGCGCTGGGAAATGTTTCTGAAGATAAATGGCTTTGGCATATGTATGACACGATTAAAGGTTCCGATTTTTTAGGTGATCAGGATGCCATCGAGTTTATGTGCAAAAACGCTGCTAAAGCGATTATTGAACTAGAGCATTTTGGTATGCCTTTTGACCGTCTTGAAAACGGGAAAATCTTTCAAAGACCTTTTGGCGGCATGACCCAAAACTTTGGTGAGTCACCAATTTCTAGAACATGTGCTGTCGCTGATAGAACAGGACATGCAATGTTACATACTTTATATCAACGGAATGTAAGAGCAAAAACACATTTCTTTGTTGAATGGTATGCCTTAGATTTAATTCGCGATTCGGATGGTGATGTGCTTGGTGTTGTGGCACTAGAAATCGAGACAGGTGAAGTGCGCATTTTTCAAGCAAAAGCAACGCTACTTGCTACTGGAGGTGCAGGGAGAATCTTTCAAGCAAGTACCAACGCTTTTGCCAATACAGGTGATGGTTTAGGGATGGCTGCTCGTGCAGGTATTCCGCTACAAGATATGGAGTTTTGGCAATTTCACCCAACAGGTGTTTTACATGCAGGGGTATTAATTACAGAAGGAGTAAGAGGTGAAGGGGGTTATTTAGTAAACTCTGAAGGAGAGAGATTCATGGAGCGCTACGCACCCTCTGCTAAAGACCTTGCAAGTCGTGACGTTGTTTCTCGTGCATCTGCAACAGAGATAAAAGAAGGACGTGGCGTTGGGGCTGCTAAAAATGCTGTTTATTTGAAGCTAGATCACCTAGGCGTAGACGTGATTGATCAGCGCTTGCCCGGTATTCGTCAAATTGCAAAAACATTTGCGAATGTCGATCCAGTTGAAGGACCAATTCCAGTGGTGCCTACTGCACATTATATGATGGGTGGTTTGCCAACTAATCTAAACGGTCAAGTTATCGTACCCGATGGAGATGATCAAAAAGTCGTCAATGGACTATATGCAGTTGGGGAGTGTGCTTGTATTTCCGTTCATGGTGCAAACCGATTAGGATCAAACTCTCTTTTAGATTTGGTTGTTTTTGGTAAATCGACTGGTGAGCATATGGCAAAAACAGTACTTTCAAGCAAAGCACATAAAACCTTACCTGCCGATGCCGATGAGAAGCCCCTAAGTAGACTTGCGAGATATGAACGATCTCAGGGTGAGAATTTGATGCAAGTGCGCTTAGACTTACGTCAAGTGATGCAAGAGAATTGTGGTGTTTTCCGTTTTCCAGACTTGTTAGCAAAAGGAGTTGAAGAAATCAATGCTGTGGCTGAACGTGTAGACCATGTGGTCATTAAAGATAAGAGTAAGGTATTTAATACCGCTCGAATCGAAGCGCTCGAGTTAGATAATTTAACGGAGGTTGCTTTAGCCACTATGCATGCAGCACATAATCGTAAAGAGAGTAGAGGGGCGCATGCAAGAGAAGATTTTGAGGCTCGAGATGATGTGAATTGGTTAACGCACTCGCTTTACTATCGCGAAAATCACCAACTTAAATATAAGCCAGTTCAGCTTAAACCGCTGACTGTGCCCTCTTTTGAACCTAAAGCAAGGGTTTATTAATCATGAAACTGTCTATTTATCGATTTAATCCAGATGAAGATAAAAAGCCTTATATGCAGGACTATGAAATTGAATTGCAAGAAGGCGATCACATGTTATTGGATGCCTTGCTGAGAGTTAAGCATCAAGACCCAACCTTAAGCTTACGTAAATCTTGTCGTGAAGGTGTTTGTGGTAGTGATGCGATGAATATTAATGGTAAAAATGCTTTGGCTTGTATTACTAGTATTGCTGATTTAGATCAGCCTGTTGTCATCAGGCCGCTTCCTGGATTGCCTGTTATTCGAGATTTAGTTGTGGATATGACGCAGTTTTTTGAACACTACAACTCAGTTAAACCATACTTACAAAACGATGACCCCCTACCTGAAACAGAGCGCTTACAAAGCCCTGAAGACAGAGCCAAATTAGACGGTTTGTATGAGTGTATTTTGTGTGGTGCTTGCACCACTTCTTGCCCAAGCTTTTGGTGGAATCCAGATAAGTTTGTTGGCCCAGCAGGTTTATTACAAGCCTACCGATTTATTGTTGATTCACGTGATCATGCAGAAGAGGAGCGATTAGAAAATTTAGAAGATCCTTATCGCTTATATCGCTGCCACAACATTATGAACTGTGTGGATGTTTGTCCTAAAAAGCTAAACCCTAATGATGCAATTTCAAAAATTAAGGATTTAAAAATTGCAAGAGCAAAAGAAAAAAAACCTAAAAGGCTTTTTTCGATAAAACCATTGTAAGGAAGTTGACATGATAAATGCAGAAACACTAAGAGATGCTGAACATCGAAGACTCGCTTGGCGATGCCGTCGAGGACTACTTGAATTAGACATCGTGTTGCAACGCTTTATTAAAGAAAAGTTTGACGAACTAACATTAAATGAACTGACAGTTTTCGACGAATTGCTAGATTTACCAGATAACGATTTTTGGGAACTGATTAGGTCTAAAGAAAAACAAAAAAGCCAAGACTTAAGCAATATTATTGCAAAACTTAATGCGTCAAGTCGTTATGTATTAAAGGATTTTTAATGACTGAACAACAAGATAAGAAATCGCTTGGTAATTATTGGCCTGGTATTCAGCTATATTACCCGCCCATTAAATACTCACCAAGTTTAGGCATATACGAGGATATGGATCAAGCATCTGCTCGTATGAAAAAACATGCGCATTTTACAAACGCACACACCTTAATCTTTGATTTGGAAGATGGGTGTCGTCAAAAAAAAATGAGTCGGGAATTATTGCGTCAAGAACTCCCTTTGCTTCGTAAAATGAATGAACGCGTCACCATTGCCGTACGTGTCAATTCATTTAGGACGGATGAATATGAAGAAGACATGAAGCTAGTGCGTGATATGGGTGATTTTATCAACGTCGTCATGCTAGCAAAAGCAGGTGAAGCATATGGTGCTGCTGAAGTACGTGATTTATCGAGCTTGCTACTAGAGGTCAATGATGAAATCACGATACAGCCTATTATTGAACATCCAAAATCATTAAGAATCGCACCAGAACTCATGCAGTATGAAACTGTAGAGCATGTTGTTTTTGGTATTCACGATTTTTCAAAAGCCATGGGCATTCACATTACACCAGAAAATTGGATAGCTGAATTGCAGTACTACATGCACGCATTATTATTTGAATCACGCATTGCTGGTGTTGGTGTGATTGGTGGGGTGGAAACGCTGATTGGTACAAACATCATGCCAGAGAAGTTTCTTGAGCCACATGATGTACGGCGTTGGTTGGATTTACATGGCGATGATCAAGCGAGAGTAGTTTATAAACACGCATGTGAAGAAGCTGCAATGGGACTAACTGGTAAACAAACGATTCATCCAGGACATATTCACTTGTGCAAAACTGCTTATACGCCGTCACCAACTGAAGTGACAAAAAAAGTGAATATTTTAAAAGCTGCCATAGAAGCAGATGCTTTATTGGGTGGGGCAATTAAATTTGAAGGAGAGATGTTAGATCCTCCAATGTTTGGAAAAGCCCTACAAACCTTATTAAGAGCGCATGCGCTGCGAGCTTTGAAAAATAGCGATACAGCGTTTGCCTTAGAAGTGCTCGAAATGTTGCCTGAACAGGTGATCCGTCAAAATTGGCCATATGGAATACTATTATGAAACATGAAGCTTTTGAGAAATGGGAATGGAACTTACCTCAATATTTTAATATCGGCGCTGCTTGTGCAGATAGCCAAAACGCTACGTCCCTTGCGTCATCTTTAGCGATGATCGTTGAAGATGATTCACGAGGTGCTGACACAATCACATTCTCACAGCTATCCCATAAAACAGATCAGTTTGCACAGTTATTGCGAAACCTTAAGCTAAGCAAAGGCGACCGAGTTCTCGTGCGTCTGCCCAATAGCTTAGCTTATCCTATCGCTTTTTTGGGCACTATGAAAATGGGTGGCATTGCAGTGCCTACTTCTACTTTATTAACGCCAGAGGAAGTGGCGTATTTAGCAAAAGATTCAGGCGCAGTAGTCTTGGTAACAGATGCGGCGGCCTGGCATGGTATGTCAGCACAAATTAAGCAAAATCTTCAAGAGACTCCAAACCTAAAGCATATCTTGTTAACGCAATGTGAACAGGTAGATGAGGATAAAGAATTAAATGTAATCAATGTTGAGTCAGCACTGGGTGATATCCATCAGTGTGAGCCAACTGAACAAACACTGGCAGATGATCCTGCTTACTTGGTTTATACATCTGGGACAACAGGCTATCCTAAAGGTGTGCTACATGCACATCGTGCAATATTAGGACGGCAACCTGCTGCAAAATATTGGTTTAATTATGCAGAAGATCGTCAAGATCGAATTATGCATTCAGGAAAGTTTAATTGGACCTATGTATTGGGTTCTGGTTTGATGGATCCTTTGTTTTTGGGTAAAACGGTCATCGTGCATGAAGGAAAAAACGATGCGCAAAAATGGCTAGATTTGATAAAAAAACATGAAGCAACTATTTTTATTGGCGTACCCACCATTTACCGTCAGATTTTACAAAAAACGAATGCTGCAAAAGATAATATTCCAAGTATTAGGCATTTTATGAGCGCGGGGGAGCACTTGTCTGATGAAGTTTTAAATCAATGGAAAGAACGCTTTGGTTTAGATATTTATGAAGCGGTTGGAATGAGTGAATTTTCTTATTATCTCTCACAAAGTATCTTCAGGCCTATTCGAGCTGGCTCTGCAGGCTTTGCCCAACCTGGGCACGATATTAAATTATTAAATCCAGAAACATTGGTTGAGGTGCCTGTAGGGGAAGAGGGCATGATTAGCATTCCTTTAACAGACCCTGGTGTATTTTTAAACTATTGGGGCTTAGAAGCAGAAACGAAAAAATACAAACACGACGGCTACTTTTTTACTGGCGATTATGCAAAATATGATGAAGATGGTTATATATGGTTCTTAGGACGTAAAGATGACATTATCAAAAGTTTTGGTTATCGCGTTTCTCCGTATGAAATTGAGCGCGTTTATAAAGGGCATCCTGATGTTGCTGATTGTGCAGCGATAGGAGAAGAGCTTGAAAAAGATAAAGTGCTGGTTGCATGTTATGTGATTTTAAAACCAGATGCAGTCATTTCACCTAATGATTTAATTGATTATGGTAAAGCGCATCTGGCCGCATATAAAGTGCCTAAAGTAGTGTATTTTTCCAATGACTTTCCTAGAACTAAAAATGGTAAAATTTTGCGCAAAGATATTACCCCAGCCATTGCAACTACTAAAAGTGCAAGGTAATCAATGACATATATAAAAAGAGAAGATTTTATTCAAAGCATTGCGGATGCTTTGCAATTTATTTCTTATTATCATCCTGAAGATTACATCCGCGCTTTAGTAGCCGCTTATGAACGCGAAGAATCTCCAGCCGCAAAAGATGCAATCGCGCAAATTTTAACTAATTCTAAAATGTGTGCCGAAGGTAAACGGCCTATTTGCCAAGACACTGGCATCGTTGTTGCTTTTGTTAAAGTTGGGATGAATGTGCGCTGGGATGATAGTCCTATAAATGCGCATTTAGATATTGAACAAATGGTTAATGAAGGTGTTAGTCGTGCGTACTTGTTGCCAGAAAATAAATTAAGAGCTTCTATTGTCTCTAACCCTGCTGGGAAGCGCGTCAATACAAGAGATAATACACCGGCAGTGGTGCATGTTTCTTTAGTTAATGGCAATAAAATTGATGTTAAAATTGCAGCAAAAGGTGGTGGGTCTGAGAATAAAGCTAAGCTTGCCATGCTCAATCCGAATGAAAGTATTGTGGACTGGATATTAAAGGTAGTGCCCCAAATGGGTGCAGGGTGGTGTCCACCTGGTATGTTAGGTATCGGTATTGGCGGTAGTGCAGAGAAAGCAATGTTACTTGCAAAAGAGTCTTTGATGCAGCCAATTGATATACATGAATTGAAAGAAAAAGGTGCAACAAACGAAATCGAAGCCTTGCGAATATCTTTGTATGAAAAAGTGAATAATCTAGGAATTGGTGCGCAAGGATTAGGAGGCTTAACCACTGTTTTAGACGTGAAAATATTAGACTATCCAACGCATGCTGCAAGCTTGCCGGTTGCTGTTATCCCTAATTGCGCAGCCACAAGGCATGTTGAATTTGAGTTGGATGGACATGGAGTAGCTGAGTTAACTCCACCAAGTTTAGATTTGTATCCAAGAGTGCAATGGTCACCTGATGCGAATGCTAAACGTGTTGACTTAAATACAGTGACAAAAGAAGAGACGCTAAATTGGAAAGCAGGCGAAACATTGTTGTTGTCTGGTAAGCTTTTGACAGGAAGAGATGCTGCGCATAAACGGATTGCATCATTGATAGAAAAAGGTGAAACATTGCCGGTAGATTTTAAAAATCGGTTTATCTACTATGTTGGACCTGTTGATGCAGTTGGTGATGAAGCGGTTGGACCTGCTGGTCCAACCACTGCAACAAGAATGGATAGTTATAGCGATGTGATGCTTGATACTGGTTTATTAGGCTCTGTAGGGAAAGCAGAGCGCGGCGATGCTGCGATTTCCTCTATTGCTCAGCATCGGTCAGTGTATTTAATGGCTGTAGGTGGTGCTGCTTATTTAGTGAGCAAAGCGATTAAGCATGCAAGAGTATTAGCATTTGAAGATTTAGGTATGGAAGCTATTTATGAGTTTGATGTAGTCGATATGCCTGTGACGGTTGCAGTGAGTGCAATTGGTGAATCTGTACACCAATCCGGCCCAGCTTTATGGAAAGAAAATATTGCGAAAAAGCAGATAGCAATTACAGCGGTTGATGCCTGACTTTAGACATAGGACAGTTTGTGTCCTTAGTCACATTGTCTTTGCATAAAATGGATTAATCTCGGTCAAAATGTTAGTATAAATCGAGGTGAAAATATGCGTAATTTGTTGCAAATAATATTGTATTTAGTCTTTACAGGAACCACATCAACTGTAAGTGCTGTTGAAATGCTGGAATATTTGACAGATGCAGATGGTAAATATAATGGGCCTTCAGTAGAAGATAACGTGAAGAAAATGGATACCGATCAAAATGGATTTGCAGATGTGTTTGAAGTTCGTGCTTTTTTGGAGCTTAAACATGGTAAAGGCTATCAAAAAGCCTTACTAGATAAATGGGAAGTGTTGGCAAACAGCAAAAGCTGTGGCACATCATTTGCCGATGAATTGACGCAATAAATAAATTTAAACATTATTAAGAAACTAAAGTTAGGAAATTTATACACCAAATGATAGAAGCATACCAAAAACATGTTAAAGAGCGTGAAGCGGAAAATTTACCGCCATTACCTCTAACAGCGGAACAAGTCGCAGAGTTGGTTGAGCTGCTTAAAGCCCCACCAAAAGGTCAAGAAGAATTACTCTTTGATTTGCTAGCAAATCGCACACCAGCTGGCGTAGACCAAGCGGCTTACGTAAAAGCTGCGTTTTTATCAGCCATTGCAAAAGGTGAAGCTAAATCCCCATTAGTCAGTTCTGAAAAAGCCGTTGAATTATTAGGAACAATGTTGGGCGGCTATAACGTATTGGCACTAGTTGACATGTTAGAAACGCCATTGGCTGAGCATGCGGTTGTTGCCTTATCGAAAACCATCTTAATGTATGATGCATTCTATGATGTTGAAGCCAAAATGAAGGCTGGCAATGCGCATGCGAAAAAATTAATTGAATCATGGGCAAATGCTGAGTGGTTCACCAACAAACCCGTAATGCCAGCAGAAATGAAAGTGGCTGTATTTAAAGTTGACGGTGAAACGAATACCGATGATTTAAGCCCAGCACAAGAGGCATGGAGTCGTCCTGATATTCCATTGCATGCTAATGCGATGTTGGTCACTAAAATGCCTAACGGTTTAACAACTATTCAAACACTCAAAGAAAAAGGCTTCCAGATTGCCTATGTAGGTGATGTGGTTGGCACCGGTTCTTCCAGAAAGTCTGCAATTAACTCAGTGCAATGGTGGACAGGTCAAGATATTCCAAACATCCCTAATAAACGTACGGGTGGTGTTGTGATTGGTAATAAGATTGCGCCAATTTTCTTTAATACGGCAGAAGACTCAGGTGCATTTCCGATTGAGTGTGACGTATCTAAAATGAATACTGGTGATGTTATTACCATTCAACCTTATAAGGGCAAAATTTTGAATGAGGCGGGTGAAGAGATTGCCACATTTAAAATGAATCCAGTCACCATTGCCGATGAGGTTCGTGCCGGTGGCCGAATACCACTAATTATCGGTCGTGGTTTAACAGCTAAAGCATGTAAAGCACTTGGTTTACCAGATAATGATATTTTCATTAAATCTATTCCAGCAAAAGATACAGGAAAGGGCTATACGTTAGCACAAAAGATGGTAGGTCGCGCTTGTGGCTTGCCTGAAGGTAAAGGTGTTCGCCCTGGTACCTACTGTGAACCAAAAGCAACAACTGTTGGATCACAAGACACGACTGGTGGTATGACACGCGATGAACTAAAAGAGCTTGCTTGTTTAGGCTTTAGCAGTGATTTGGTAATGCAAAGTTTCTGCCATACTGCAGCGTATCCAAAACCAGTGGATATTAATTTACAACATACTTTACCGGAGTTTATCTCTAGTCGTGGTGGTGTGACCTTAAAACCAGGTGATGGCATTATTCATTCGTGGTTAAATCGAATGATCCTACCAGATACCGTTGGCACAGGTGGTGATTCACATACCCGCTTCCCGATTGGTATTTCGTTTCCAGCAGGTTCTGGCTTAGTTGCATTTGCAGCAGCAACAGGTGCCATGCCTCTAGATATGCCAGAGTCTGTATTGGTCCGCTTTAAAGGCGAAATGCAGGCTGGTATTACGTTACGTGATTTAGTGAATGCAATCCCCTATGCCGCCATTCAAGAGGGCACTTTAACCGTTGCCAAGCAGGGTAAGAAAAATATATTTAACGGACGAGTACTAGAAATTCAAGGGTTACCAGATTTAAAAGTAGAACAAGCATTTGAGTTGTCAGATGCATCAGCAGAGCGCTCAGCTAATGGGTGTACTGTTCAGTTAGGCGAAGAACCTGTAAAAGAATTTTTAAAGTCTAATGTTGTATTACTTCAAAATATGATAGACAGCGGATATCAAGATGCACGTACTTTACAACGTCGAATTGAAAGTATGCAGGCATGGTTGGCAGCACCATCACTCATGACGGCTGATAATGATGCAGAGTATGCACATGTGATTGAAATTGATTTAGCCACGATCACAGAACCATTACTTGCATGTCCTAATGATCCAGATGATGTGAAAAAACTATCTGAGGTACAAGGCGATAAAATTGATGAAGTATTTATCGGTAGTTGCATGACAAACATTGGTCATTATCGTGCTGCAGCTAAAGTGTTAGATGGCTTAGGCAATATTCCTACTCGATTATGGATTGCACCGCCAACAAGGATGGATGAAGCGCAGCTAAGAGATGAAGGTGTTTATTCTGTTTTTGGTAAAGCTGGTGCAAGAACAGAGGTGCCAGGTTGTTCATTATGTATGGGTAACCAAGCAAGGGTGGAAGATAAAGCAACTGTGTTTTCTACTTCAACGCGAAATTTTGATAACCGTATGGGTAAAGATGCACGCGTCTATTTAGGTTCTGCAGAGCTTGCAGCAGTCTGCGCTAAGTTAGGTCGCATTCCAACACCTTCTGAGTATTTAGAGACAGTTGGTAACAAATTAGAAGATGTTGCAAATATCTATAAATATTTAAACTTTGATCAAATGACAGAATACAAAGCTGCTTTAGACACCTTAAGCAGCGGGAAAAAAGTCATTCCAATTACAGAAGCAGTTGAATAATAAAATGGAATAAAATAAAAGCCGCATTTGCGGCTTTTATTTTGTGTAGACTTACATAAATTGAATATAAAGGTACTACATGGAACCAGACTTTTGGCATCAAAAATGGGTAAGTAATGTGATTGGTTTTCATAAACATGAAGCCAATCCCTTGTTGGTGAGTCATATTGAGTCGCTTGTGTTAACTGATGGAAGCCGTGTATTTGTGCCGCTTTGTGGAAAAACACTGGATATTAGTTGGTTAATATCACAAGGACATCGAGTTGTTGGTGTTGAATTAAGTGAAATAGCAGTCAATCAATTATTTGATGAGTTGAATCTTACGCCTATCATTACCACAAAAGGGCCGCTGACGCTTTACAGTGCAGATAATATTGATATATACGTGGGTAATGTCTTTGATCTAACAAAAGAACTAATTGGTACGGTCGATGCTATTTATGATCGCGCTGCGCTTGTTGCATTACCCTTAGATATGCGAACGCGATATAGCAAACATCTAATTGAAATTACTAAAAGTGCATCTCAATTATTGATTACTTTTGAATATGACCAGTCAATCATCAATGGTCCACCTTTTTCAATTTCAAACCTCGAAATTAATCAGCACTATCAGGATGATTATGATCTTACTTTACTAATATCCAGTGAAGTTGAAGGTGGATTAAAAGGTCAGTGTGATGCTGTTGAAAATGTATGGTTATTAAAACAATCATTGAAAAAAAGCGTGTTTGATAACAAGATAATACAAGCACCACAACATGGCCGCTGGAAAATCATGTTGCCAGTTTTGATATTGCTTAGTGCTATAGTAGCGCTTGCCTATTACTTTAATTGGGATGCTAAACTTACTGCAGGTGGTGCGGTGCTTGTTGGCTTTTATACTGGACTAGTGACTTGGCTGCTTGGCATTATTACCTTAATACCCATTATTGGACCAATCTTAGTTAAAATTTTAACGATGTCATTTATTTGGTTGCTGAATGCCATTGGTTATGTTGTGTCATACGTGGCAATCAAACGTGGGTATTCCAAAGATGTCCTTACTTATCGCGGAATCACCATCGCTTTAATTGTTGGATTGGTCATTGGCTTTGTTTTAGGTAGCTTATAATGTAAAGCCTTATAGCGTCGCCTTATCGATTGTATTTTAATCTGTTATATTTTTAGTGAAGTAGAACATCATGTTGTTATCTATCATTATGATTGTGCTCGGTCTAGCATTGCTAGTCTGGAGTGCTGATTTGTTTGTTGATGGTGCCGCTGCCGTTGCACTAAATTTAGGTATGCCAACTTTACTAGTGGGAATGGTAATTATTGGTTTTGGTACTTCTGCGCCTGAAATGTCAGTGTCAGTACTGTCAGCAATACAAGGAAACCCTGGCCTTGCATTAGGTAATGCTTATGGATCCAATATTACCAATATTGCTTTAATTTTAGGTATTACCGCTCTGATTAGCCCTGTTCTTATCAGATCCCAAGTGCTTAAACGAGAGTTGCCAATCTTGTTAGCAGTGACACTTTTGGCTTTTTTTCATTTGCGAGATGGTCAAATTACGCGCATCGAGGGTTTGGTTGAACTGCTTGTTTTAGTATCGGTATTTACTTGGATAACAATGCAAAGCATTAAACAACCATTTCATTCAGATAACTTAGAGACTGAATTAGATCAAGAGCTTGAGCATATGCCACCTTTAAAAGCATGGGGTATGCTGGTTGCTGGATTAGTTTTACTCGTTGTCAGTTCGCGCATGTTGGTATGGGGTTCAGTCAATATTGCCCATTCATTGGGTGTGAGTGATTTGATTATTGGTTTGACCGTTGTTGCAATTGGTACCTCATTGCCTGAGCTTGCTTCTTCGATAGCTGCGGCACGAAAGGGTGAGCATGATTTGGCAGTTGGAAATGTGATTGGGTCAAACTTATTTAATACCTTAGCTGTTGTTGGTTTAGCCAGTGCAATCCATCCAATGCAAGCGCCGCCAGAGGTATTAACGCGAGACTGGATGATTATGCTCGTACTCACAATACTGCTGTTTGCACTTGGTTATACACGCAAAGCAATAGGTGAAAAAAGCATTAGCCGAATCAGTGGCGCTATTTTAGTTGCTATTTATATCGGCTATACACTTTATCTTATTTATAGTGTTGTACAACAATAAACCAGATAGAAAACGCATTCATTTGCTGAGCCTAATTGCTAAATAAGCTTTTTCTTTTATTAGCAGGTTTTTTGCGCATCTTTTCCAATTCTGGTTTTAGCGTGCTGGCTTCTTCAATAAAACGGTTTACAGATGCGTCATTGCTAACCCGTAATGCAGGTGGAAGTAAATAAGTCATATAAAGAGAGTCAGTAAGTTTTCCGCTACGTTGATAGTTTATGACCAGCATGGTACTGATACCCAAAACCGCGATAGCACTAGTAATGCCAATAAAACGCTTAGGATGCTGGCTATTAATAGTTGTTAGATGGAATAAAACCATGCCTGCTAAAATAACCATCTCAATCAAACTACTGTAACGAGTTAAAAAAGAAAATGAGAATGCATAAGCTGTTGTGATGCTTAGAATATGCCAACAATCAAGCAGAATAATCGCAGAACCTGTAATAAATAGATGACGGCCATAACGAGCACTCCCACCATTAATCATGCGCGTTGCAAATGCCCAGCCACCACACCATAGCAATACTAAAAATACCATTAAGGCGATATTGGCAAATGTACCAACGATAGAAATACTTTCAGCGGCATTAATCCAACTTGAACCTAATCCAGAAAGTATCACCAATACAAGGCCAGTCAGTGCTGGCGGCCATCCCTCCCAGCGATGAGAGGCTTTATCTAATAAGGCCTTTGCCACTTCAAAGCCTGCATGACGTACCTGCAGATTGGTATGGCCTAGTCGAATGACATTGTTTTCTAATACGACTTGCCTCTGTTTTTTACCTTCACTGACAATACCATTTTCACTTTCTAAATCTCTAATGATTAATTGTTCATCATCTGACAATTCTACGATGGCATGATTAGCTGCGACATAGGGATCATCTATAATAAGATCATTCTCATAACTGCGACCAATTCGGATAGGCAGTTGTTCAAAGCGATGACGTGTTTTTAAATGCTTATCACGAGTTAATAGCTCGATAAAAAATGGTGGCTTTACCGAATGTAGGTTCATTTAGCTACCGCCTTATCCGTCGTTACACTGCTTGCACGACCTAAGCCATTCATAAATGCTTTAACCATTCGTAAGCCATTTTCATAACTAACTCCATTAGCATCTAAACGGCTTTGAAGACTAATTAAACTCTCATCAGTAGCTGCCGTCAGTAACGAAAAGTCATATAACCCATCAAAATCTCGATAGGCTCGGGCACATAAAACTGCACGAAGGGGTATTTTTTTATTAAATACAAAGTTTTCTTTGCATAGCGGTGCTGTACGATTAATATCTTTATCGTTGCCAAAGTTTTCATTCTCGAAAGAGCTACTTTGTAACGCGGCAAAACGTAAACTACCCATATCGGTGGCTTTAATATACTCATGACGTATCGCAAGCTGACCCGCATATAATTGATTAGAAACAAAAATGGCAGATTCCATCGAACAATTGATGCTACTAAAATCAAATGAACTATCTTTACTATCGTTAGAGTTGCCCCAACAGCGCATTTGTTCAGACTCTCTTAAAGGCACTTGATAATCACCTAGTGTTTTGATTGAGAGCGGTTTGGATAAAAAACTATCAATCATCGCTTTTTGATGTGATAACAGTTGTTTTCCAACCTCTTGCTTAAATAAGTGTGCTGGATTTTCAACTTTTTGGACATTCTGATCTAGCTTGCTTGCTTTTTTCAATAATTCACGAACATATTTTACGGGCACAAGAAAACTCACTAGCTCACCATCTAGCCGTTTAGATACGTTTACGCCTGCTACCTTGCCATCTTGTGTAATGTTAGGCCCACCACTCATGCCAGCATTAATAGGGCCTGTAAACATCAGTTGGTCATAAAATCCACGACGGATAATCCCGTTGTAAGCACCTTCAGAAATAGCAAAACCTAAATCCAATGGGTTACCTAAAGAGTATAAATATTGCCCTTGAGAGAGGGTAGGTAGCTCTTCTGGCACTGTAAAGTAACCTGTGCCTTGGCGGTTAATTTTGACAATAGCCAAATCATGTAAGACATCAACTGCTAATAATTGCACACTGCCACGTTGGCCATTGGTATCAACAAACTCTCCAATGTAGTTCTCTGGATACATCACTATTTGAGAGACAACATGGTAATTGGTGACCACTAAATGACTGTTACCAATTAAAAAGCCTGAGCCAACACTGGATTGTGTGCGGCCATTTTTTAATAAAACACGGATTTGTAACAAATCATCTTGTGCTTTTTTATAAAGTGTTTGTGCACGTGAGGAGGGAACTGGAATAGCTGCTGGTGTTACTTCAATAATCGGTGCAGCAATAATGACCTGGCTGCTAAAAATAGTACAAATAAAGTAAAGTACTAAAAATACAAATTTCATGTAAAACTTTCTTATTCAATGCTGTCTTAATTAAACTATTATCTAATAACATTTAGCAACACACTATAACAATTGAAATAAAATCAATCTAGTAAATCTTTGTCATGTTTTCATTTATGAAAAGACTAACAAACCTCAATCTGAGAATGATATTAAAGGATAAAAAATGCATGAAGAGTTTGCAGTATTTGCTGGCGGCTGTTTTTGGTGTACAGAGCCTGTATTTAGTCAATTAAAAGGCGTTTTTAAAGTTGAGTCTGGTTATATTGGTGGCCATACTGAAAACCCAACTTATAAAAGCATCTGCAATGGTGATACGGGCCATGCAGAAGCGGTAAGAATCAGTTTTGATAGTGAAGTGGTTAGTTTTAATACGTTACTTGAAATATTTTTGGTCTCTCATGATCCAACGACGTTAAATCGTCAAGGAAATGATATCGGTACACAGTACCGTTCAGCTGTGTTTTGTCAAAGTACTGCACAAAAAGAAGCCACTCAAAAAATGATTGCAATGTTCAATGAGCAGGATATTTATGATTCTCCGATTGTGACAGAAATTAACGATGCTAGTACTTTTTATCCAGCCGAAGACTATCACCAATATTATTTTGCAAAAAACCCATCAAACCCTTATTGCATGGCAGTTGCAGCACCGAAAGCAGCAAAGATAAGAGCTAAGTATGCAACATTAATTAAAGCATCGCCTTAACTCAGCATTTTTTCAGGATTTAAAATAAATTGAATAAACGCATCTTCTGGCAATGCTTTTGAAAAATAAAAACCTTGACCATAACGACACCCAATGCTTTTTAAAAAGTCAAGTTCTGCCTAGGTTTCTAT
>CAYGSH010000006.1:43864-51198 GCA_964352515.1 uncultured Methylophilaceae bacterium
GTTTCTATGCCTTCAGCTACTACTTTAAAGCCCAGTTTATTTGCCATTTGGACGATGACTTCACAGAGCACCTTGTCATTATTGTTTGATTCGATGTTACTTACAAATGATCGATCAATTTTAATATAGTCAATGTGGAATTTTTTTAAATAAGCTAATGAAGAATAGCCTGTTCCAAAATCATCAATGGCAGTTTCAATGCCTGCTTATCTAATCTGATTGAGTTGTGTTTTGACTTCCTCTGTTAAATCTAACACTAGACCCTCAGTAATTTCGATGATGATGCCTTCAGCTGCATTTTTACCAATTAAAAATTGTTGTTCATTTGAGCCAATCCCATTCTTTTGATGAAATTGTTTTGGTGAGACGTTTATACTAATTTGAAAGTGTTGATGATACTCTTTTTGAATACGCTTTAAGAATTTACATGCTTCAATATATGCCCAATCACCAATCGGCACAATCAGACCTATTTCTTCTACAATCGGAATGAAATCCAAAGGACTAATACAGCCATCCGTTGGGTGCATCCAGCGTATTAATGCTTCTGCTTTTGCAATTTTATTTGTAGAAAGCTCAACAATAGGCTGGTAATGTAATTCAAACTCTTTTTTTGCCAATGCAGAGCGTAAGTCTTGCATGATTTTTATCTGCGCTTCTATTGATCTTTGCATATCCTGTGTAAAGAATTGAAAACAATTTTTGCCTAACCTTTTCGCAGCATACATGGCTTGATCAGCATTCTTTAAAAGCATATGGGTGTCGCTACTGTCTGTTGGAAAGATGGTAATACCGATACTAGTAGAAATATGAATAGTGTGTTCACCAAGCGTAAATGGCTTATTTAAGGCAGATAAAATTTTATCTGCAGCTTGTTCAATGCCAGCAGCATCTTTGACCTTTTCTAAAATCACGGTGAACTCATCACCGCCTAAGCGCGCAACGGTATCATCTGAGTGCAGGCTGTTGCTGATGCGGTTAGCCACTTCTTTCAATAAAAGGTCACCAGTCACATGTCCTAAACTATCATTCACTTGCTTAAAACCATCTAAATCTAATAATAATAAAGCCAGTGGTTGACGTCTCATGTTGGCATTCTTAACCCCTTTTGCGAGCTTTTCTTGAAAAAAACGGCGGTTAGGTAAGTTGGTTAATGAATCAAAATGTGCTTGATGCCAAATCAGATCTTTTGAAGCTTGATTATTTTTTTTAAGCTGTTTTTTTAGTTGCCACCATTTAAGCCCTAAAAACGCAATGATTAAGCAAAAAATATCGATAGTGATGAGTAAAATATCCAGCTTATTCAATTTACTTTTACTCACTTGACTGGCAATGGTAGCTAGTTTGGGGTTGCTAAATCCAGTAATAGGCAAGCTAAGAAAGAATAAGGCTAGTGTTGTTTTAGTGATATGTCTTTTTGACGATTTAAAAAAAGGCATAAATAAATCAATAAATTGTTTAAACATAAATAGATCTACAGTGGACGTAATTATTATAAATACGTGCAAAAGGGCACGGTACTGTTAGTATCTTTTTTTTATTTTTGGTGAGTATACACACATATAAAAACTTGGCAAAGAAAAATTTTTATACTGAGGTATAGGGCATTTTTAAGGAGGGGTTAGGGCAATTAATGCACTTATTTGAGTAGCATTTAAAAAGCCACTCTAAGATGGCTAAATCAATATGGGCTTCATTAAAAAGCTAAACTTCAAGATGGCTGTATAGCGGTGTAGAAAGATAACGCTCACCAAAAGAAGGGATAATTACCACTATCAATTTGCCTTTATTTTCAGGCCGTTTTGCCACTTCCATGGCGGCCCATACAGCAGCACCAGATGATATACCCACCAATAAGCCATCTTCAGTGGCCATACGGCGCGCAGTGGTCATGGCATCATCATTTTTAACGCGTACCACTTCATCGTAAATTTTTGTATTGAGAATCGCAGGTACAAAGCCAGCGCCAATGCCTTGCAAAGGATGCGGGCCTTTTTCACCGCCTGATAAGACAGGGCTAGCATCAGGCTCAGCAGCAATGATTTGAATATCAGGATTGTGCGCTTTTAATGCTTCACCCACACCTGTAATCGTCCCGCCAGTCCCGACGCCAGAAACAAACATATTCACGCGACCATCGGTATCGCGCCAAATTTCCTGGGCCGTGGTTTTGCGGTGTATTTCAGGATTGGAAGGGTTCTCAAACTGCCGCGCAATTAGATAGCGCGCATCACTGGCTGCCAAAGCATCCATCTTTGCCAGTGCACCACCCATGCCTTCAGGGCCAGGCGTTAAAAATAGTTCTGCGCCATAAGCTTTAAGTAATAACTTACGCTCACGACTCATAGTCTCAGGCATCACAAACGCACTCTTAATCCCACGCGCTGCACATACCATGGCTAATCCAATACCCGTGTTACCACTAGTCGCTTCTAAAATCACCGTGTCAGGCTTAATGCGACCTTCTGCTTCTAACGCATCAATAATCGACACAGCAATACGGTCTTTCACACTACTCGCTGCATTAAAATACTCCAGTTTACAAGCAATAGTGGCATCAATGCCAGCCGCAGTCCGATTCAATTTAACGAGTGGGGTGTTGCCTACAAGTTCAGCTGTATTGTTGGCGATTCTCATATCGACTCTCTCAAATGAATGTCTATTTTATTTTTGCCATGCATCCCGCAGAGTAACAGTTCTGTTAAATACAGGCTTACCTGCCACACTCTCAATCCTATCTGCCACAAAGTAACCATGACGTTCAAACTGGAAGATATCTTCTGCTTTGGCATCTTGCAAGCTGGCTTCAAGCTGCGCAGTAATGGTTTGCTCTGAGTCTGGGTTGATGTCGTCTAAGAAGTCACGATCACCTTCACCTGGATGGGCTTCTTTAAACAGTCTATCGTAAAGTCTAATTTCTGCTTTGTAAGCATGGGCGGCACTAATCCAGTGGATATTGCCTTTAACTTTAACGCTATTGGCGCCATCAGTACCTGATTTTGTGTCTGGTAGATAGTTGCAATGTACTACCGTGACGTTGCCATCTGCATCTTTTTCATAGCCTGTACATTCAACGACATAGCCGTAGCGTAGGCGTACCATATTGCCGGGAAATAGTCTGAAATACTTAGGCGCGGGTTCTTCCATAAAGTCTTCACGTTCTATCCAAAGCTCTTTGGAAAGTTGTACAGTACGTTTGCCTAGCTCCTCTTTAAGTGGATGGTTGGGTGCAAAGCAATCTTCACTTTGACCTTCTGGGTAGTTATCAATCACTAGTTTGATGGGATCTAGCACAGCAATTCGTCGTTCAGCATCTAGGTTAAGGACTTCGCGCATACAGTCTTCAAAGATAATATATTCTATCCAAGAGTCGGCTTTAGAAACACCTATTCTGTCTGTAAACAGTTTAAAACCTGCTGGTGTATAGCCACGGCGGCGAGCGCCTGCCAGTGTTGGTAAGCGAGGGTCATCCCAGCCACTGACATGTTTCTCTTCCACTAGTTGAATCAGTTTTCGTTTTGATAACACCACATATGTCAGGTTTAAACGTGCAAATTCGGTTTGTTTTGGCACAGGTTGCGTCAGCATGCCGGTTTCAACCAGTTTTTTCATTAGCCAGTCATAGAAAGGCCGCTGATCTTCAAACTCTAAAGTGCACAGTGAGTGGGTAATGCGCTCTAGTGCATCTTCAATAGGGTGAGCAAAGGTGTACATAGGATAAATACACCATTTATCGCCTGTATTATGATGATGCGCACGACGAATGCGATAAATCGCTGGGTCTCGCAGGTTAAAGTTAGGCGAAGCCATATTAATTTTAGCACGCAACACATGACTGCCATCTGGATGCTTGCCATCACGCATTTCACGGAACAGAGTTAAGTTCTCTTCAATGCTCCGCAAACGGAATGGCGAGTCTTTACCTGGTTCAGTTAAGGTGCCACGGTTTTCACGCATTTCATCAGCTGTTTGTGAGTCAACATAGGCATAATCATGTTGAATCAGTAATTCTGCCGCGTGGTACATCTCGTCAAAGTAATCGGAGGCAAAGTAGAGGTTATTTTCGCTAGCATTTTCCCAGCCAAAGCCCAACCATTGCACCATTTCAGTTATGCTGTCGACGTATTCTTGGCTTTCTTTTTCTGGGTTGGTATCATCGAAACGTAAATGGCAAATACCGTCATAATCTTTTGCTAAGCCAAAATTTAAAAAGATACTTTTTGCATGGCCAATATGTAAATAACCATTGGGCTCAGGCGGAAAGCGGGTACGAATTTTTGCCGTATCTACTGGTCCAGATTGATGATGTGCTGCATCGCCAGGGCTGCCTACCCATTGTTTTGTTGCGTATTTGTTGGCTTCTAAATCGCGCTCAATAATACCGCGAATAAAGTTAGAGCCAGCTGGGATAGGTTGATTTTCTTTTGCCATGTGCGAATTCCAAATATGTTAACGATATTTTACACTAGCTTAGCCATAGCAGGCTTTAGCTTATGCTAAACTTTCGTTGCTTATGAATACACTGACTTTTCCAATATTGCATCAGATGGCTGATGGGCAGTTTCACTCTGGTGAAGCGTTGGCTAAACAGTTTGATGTAACGCGCGTCACTATCTGGAATGCGATTCAGCACGCACAACATTTAGGCGTAGAGGTGTTTAGCGTAAGAGGCCGAGGTTACAAGCTACCTAGGCCAATTAAATGGTTAGATAAAGAAGCGATTTTACGATCAATTGGTACTGATCGTGAGTGGTTTCATTTAGAAGTCTTAGACGAAGTGATCTCTACCAATACTTATTTAATGCAAGCCGCAGCTAAAGGCGCACCACATGTTAGCTGCGCCGTTGCACATATACAAACTAAAGGCCGTGGTCGTCGTGGGAGAACTTGGGTTTCTCATTTAGGCGCAAGTCTTACTTTTTCTTTACTGTGGCGATTTGATTGTGGCGCGGTTGCGCTTTCCGGATTAAGCTTAGCCATTGGCGTAGCACTCATACGTGCACTCAAAGCAGTTGGTATTCAAACTGCTCAATTAAAATGGCCAAATGATGTGCTGGTCAACCATCAAAAGCTTGCCGGTATTTTAATTGATTTACAAGGTGATTTAGATGGCCCAAGTGCAGCCGTTATTGGGGTGGGAATAAATCTAAACTTGCCAGCACATATCAAAAAAAGCATTGATCAGCCAGCGATTGATATCAGTCAAGTAACAGATAAGGTGATTGAGCAAAATGTTTTATTAGGGACGGTGCTCAAACATTTTGCCGATGTGCTGCAAAACTTTGAGAAGGATGGTTTTGTGAGTGTGCGCGAAGAGTGGCTTAGTTATCATGCCTATCATAACCAGTCTGTAAAATTATTGTTACCTGACGGAAGACATGTTGAGGGCGTAGTTAGCGGTATTGCTGATGATGGAATTTTGCTGGTAAACACTTCATTTGGATTACAACGCTTTTCTGCTGGTGAAATCTCTCTGAGAGGGGCGGCATAGTGATTGTGATTGATGCAGGTAATACGAGAATTAAATGGGCGCAGGCAGATGAACTTGGCAAGCTAGGGGCAATAAGGGCCGCCTCACATGTCGCCATTGAACAATCAGATTTAAAACACTTATTAAAAGATGCTAACCGCGTCATAGTTGCCAATGTTGCAGGTGATGTCGTTGCTGAGAAAATTAAAGGCATGATGAAGCAAGAGGTTAAGCCACAGTTTTTAATACCGCTAGCTGAAGCTTGTAATGTCATGAATGGATATGATCAAAAAAACCAGCTAGGCATAGATCGATGGGCTGCTGTAATTGCTGCATGGCATATGCAACAACAGCCCTGTATAGTAATTAATGCGGGCACTGCTATCACTATAGATGTTTTAGCACAAGATAAGGCTTCAAAAAAAGGAGCTTATTTAGGGGGTAGTATTTTGCCTGGTTTACAGTTAATGTATGAGGCACTATCTGATAGAACAGCAAATCTTTCACCTGATTCTACTGGGGTTGTTGAGGTCTTTCCAAAAAACACACAAGATGCAATTCATACCGGCTGTATGGATGCAGTTGTTGGCGCTGTTGTATTAAAGATGAAACAATTGGAGAAGTATAGTGCTTTTCTGCCAAAAATTGTGGTGAGTGGAGGTGATGCCGTTAAAATTGAACATGCATTGAGCCCTCACTTAAGTAGGGTAGTGATGATAGAAAATATAGTGTTAGAAGGTATACTTCTTTTGGGGAAAGAAATCGTATGAGGTTGTTCGTTTGGTTTTTAGTGTTATTAAATGTTGGTCTATTGGTCTATTTTAATATGGATACATTAGTGCCAAAAGTAGAGGTTAAGCGACAAGAAATTAACCCAGCAAAGCTAAAACTCTTAATGGATGCTGACTTTGAAAACTTGGCAAAAAAAGAAATTACAACAGCGGTGATTGAAAAAAGTTGCTACAAATGGGGCAAGTTTTCTGATAGTAACTTACCCGTAGCACAAGAGGTTGTATCAAGCTTAGGCTTGGCATATGAAGTAGTAGAAGAGTCATCCGTAGAACAAGACAGAAGGTTCTGGGTTTATTATCCACCTTTGGAAAGCTTAGAGTTGGCACAAAGTAAAGCAGATGAGATTAAACGGCTCGGTGTTGATGAACTCTATATCGTGCAAGACTCTAAATGGCGGAATGCCATCTCTTTTGGACTGTTTAGTGAAGAGGGTGGTGCAAATGCTTTATTAAAAGAACTAAAGGCCAAAGGTGTTAGAAACGCTATTAAATCATTAAGAAATCAAGGTACAGCAACAACTAGTATGATGATTAAAGATGTATCTTTAAAATCGGCAGTAGATCTATATAAAGTGAGGCCAGAGTTTGTAGGAACCGAAGTAAGGCCAGTACCTTGCCAATAAGAAGGTAACAAATACAATTAAAAAGCCAGCGTCTGCTTATTTTTCGTATAGTCCGTTTTTATTGACTTGTTTTTTGTTTAACAAACACCGCATGTCGTTTATGTGCTGCTTGTTTACTAACGTCTAATGCTTGTGCGATTTTGGCCCACGTCCAACCTTGCTTTAACGCCTCAACCACCGCTTTTTGCTCCAATTTATCAGCCAGCCTGCGCATGGATAGCACTGCTGCAAATGCATCTTCAGGCTGCTTGGGGCTTGGTGGTGCTTTTGCGTTTTTCATTTGTCAACTTTAGTTGACTTTCGGTGATATGTCAATATCGGTTGACTTTTTTAAGGTCAATATTATTTGACTTTTTGGTATATAACCTGTTGAGTATATTGATTACTACCGGTTTATATTAAAAAAACTTCTAGTTGCAATACATTAGGCCATGAGATTGTTTATAGTAC
>CAYGSH010000007.1:0-50239 GCA_964352515.1 uncultured Methylophilaceae bacterium
TATACACCCGTATATAAAAGCTTATACACCTAAATCGGTGTCTATTTAACGTTAGCTACCTTGATTCTGAAATGAATACACACTTATGGTTACATCAATATTAATAGCAAGCAGTTCGGCAGTACTTGCATGTTATTTTGTCTGGAGGTTGGATCAACAGAGATTGAACTGTGGCACTAAATTTCGTGCGATTGCTAGTTTAGTATTATTATGTATTGCGGTCTGGGTGGCCGCACTCATTCATTCATCTTTATTGCTGAAGGTACCAGGCGCATATGGTCCGGTTCAATACTGGGTAGGCAGTGAAGCGGCACACGACTTTATGTCTGGTCCGAGAGTTTGGGCATTATTTTCAATGATTGGTGGTATGTGGGTAGCTGGATTTACAGCAATCGCTGCTGTAGTATCGCTATTTTTGAAGTCAGAAGAGTCTCGTTGGACTCGCTTGATCGTTCCTTCGATCTCAATAATCGCTTATATTATAACATATTATTGGTTTATCCGATGTGGTTTTTACCCAAGTGCATAGTTCTGTAGCTAACCACTTTCTGCACCTGACCGGTGTTACGCTGCCGCTCCACACCGTCAGGTGAGAAATACGTTATAGTAGATGATCAGTCTATTTGTTTTTAACAGAAAATGGCTTTAAACTTCAGTCTATTAAGGAGGGTTTAATGTCCAATGTTAATAAAAGTAGCTTTATCTTTATCGGCTTATGTTTAGTGGCTGGTCTTTCTTCACTTGGGTATCTACTTGGTGATGCTGCGATTAAATTTAAAGAATATGAACGTACGGTTACTGTTAAAGGACTGTCTGAAAGAGAGTACAAAGCAGACATTGTTATCTGGCCAATACAATTTACTGCCGCCAACAATCACCTTGAAGATTTATACCGTTCAATTGATATGAGTACAGAGAAGATTACAATGTTCCTTGAAAAAGCAGGAGTAGATGCAAACGAGATATCCTACTCATCTCCTGCGATTATCGATAAATCTGCGCAACAATACAGTAATCAACCAAGCGCTCTATTTCGATATACGGCTTCTCAAACTGTTACTGTTTACTCTAAAAACATTGAAACTGTTCGCAATGTTATGCACAGAATGTCTGAACTAGGAAAGCAAGGGATTGTTTTTACTGCGGGAGATTATCAATCTCAAACTGAATATATATTTACCCGCCTGAATAAAGTGAAACCAGAAATGATTGAAGAAGCAACAAGAAAAGCTAGAGAGGTTGCTGAAAAGTTTGCTTTTGACTCAAAAAGCACATTAGGAAAGATTCAAAAGGCATCACAGGGGCAATTTAGTATTTCAAATAGAGACAAAAACAATCCTCATATAAAAAAAGTTCGTGTAGTTTCAACTGTTTCATATTACTTGTCAGACTAATGTTAATTACGCCTTATAAAAACCAGATGGACCAAGTAAGCCATAACATTGATATCAGTTTTTTATTTTATGATTAGTAAAACTGTTTTTTTAGTTCTCTTAATGCTTTCTATTTTTGCCCATGGTAATGAAGTGGATTGCGACAATGCAATAAACACGCTTGAAACTAATTTTTGTATGAACAAAGAAGTAGAATTGGCGGAGGGTGAATTATCACTTTATATTGCAAAAGCAAGTGAGCGTTATATCAATCAACCAACCGTGATCAAAGCCCTTAGACAATCACAACAAGATTGGTTGGCATACCGACAATCGTATTGTAATGGGATTTATGAAATCTGGTCTGATGGCACTATTAGAGGGGTAATGTTTGGTGAATGTATGCAAAAACTGACAAAACAGCGTACACATAAGATTTGGGAAGATTACCTGACTTTTATGGATTCAACTACACCATTGCTGCCAGAACCAAATTAAAAAGTTTAAACTGCTTTAACTAATTTATCTTAAAGAAACACTGATGACTATTATTGTATATTTTTTTATTGGCGTTTTACTGGTTAATGGGCTACCGCATTTTATACAAGGCATTTGTGGAAATACATTTCAAACGCCTTTTGCTAAACCAGCTGGCGTTGGTGAATCATCTGCATTAATCAATGTAATCTGGGGAGTTTTTAACTTTATTGCTGCTTATAGTTTAGCTTTTTATGTTGGCTTTGTTAGCCTGGGTCATAATTCACCTACTGATATTTTAATAGCTGGCGCATTGGTTTGTGCGCTTATTTTAGCCGCCCATTTTGGCAAAATAAGAAGGGCTAAGTAATTCAGCGTAAAATGTATTATAGTTTGGCAACCTTCTTATAAAACGCTAAAACTTATGATGAAACAGCTTTATCAGTACTTTTTTCGCGGTCTTCTTACGACCCTGCCAATTGGCCTAACGCTCTATTTTTTATATGTGTTTTGGGCGTGGTCAGAAAAGCTCTCCAAGTTATGGATTAAACCTTGGGTTGGTGAAGCCTATATTCCTGGCATGGGACTAATCATTGGATTTGTTGCTATATTTGTGCTTGGTTATTTAATTTCACACCGTTTAATTCTTAAGCTCATCTCTATGATTGAGTTTCCTTTTACAAATATTCCCGTTGTGAAAAGCATTTATTTATCTTTGAAAAATTTTGCTGATTACTTTAACCCTGATGAAGATAGCACCAACCAACAAGCAGTGATTTTAAAGTCCCCTCATCATGATCTTGAAATGGTAGGGTTAGTTACGCAATATAGTGTTGAGTCTTTACCCAATGGATTTGGTGATAATGACCTTGTTGCCGTTTTTCTTCCCATGGGCTATAACGTTGGCGGCTACACCGTATTTGTGCCAAGAAATTGGATAAGACCTATTGAAATGTCGGCTGAAGAAGTGATGCGTAACTCATTATTTGCTTGGATGAATAGTAAAGAACAAGATATCTAACAAATTATTTAATGGAAAATTTAATTGAGTTTGGGTATTTTGGGCTGTTTATTGCTGCCTTTTTAGCCGCAACTATTTTACCGCTTAGCTCTGAATTGGTGTTAAGTGTACTGTTACTTAGTGGCTTATCACCAACCACATTAGTAATTGTAGCAACCGTAGGTAATGTTTTAGGCTCGTTAACTAATTATGCTTTGGGCTACTGGGCGAGTTTAGCTTTTGTAAAAAAATGGCTGAAACTATCAGAAGCAGAGTTTGAGAGTGCTGAAGAACGTTTTAAAAAATATGGCTTATTTTCATTGCTATTTGCATGGGTGCCCATTATTGGCGATCCGATTACGGTGATTGCTGGTATTTTACGCATCCGCTTATGGTTGTTTTTAATATTGGTGACTATCGGTAAGTTATTGCGCTATATAGTGATTAGCTATCTCACCTTACAAGCAAACTAGGTATCATCAACCCTACTCTATGCTTAATGGCATTTTTTTTGCTATTTTTTCTTGAGTTTTCCAAGTGACACGCAAATCTAAACGTTGCTCACCATCTTGCTTTCTGGCTGAAATTTTTAAATTAAGTAGGCCTTTAGGTTCCATGATTATTTCGCCATCTTGATCACTAAATTTTAACTCGCCTTTTGCTATGGCCTTTGCAATAGACTTAAGCATATTTTGGATGCTGTTTTTATCTTGCAAAGACTCATGTTTAAATTGATTTTGCTCTAACATGCTGTTAACTCCTTAATGTTTGAAATAATAATTTGGCTCAAAAACTTTCACATAGGGATAATCGTTACTGATACCAAGTACACGTTTATCTGAATCAATAACGGTGATACCCATGCCGAAGCCAGTAAGGTCTTCTTTTAGCCTTGAATTTCTATCCAAAGTAATATCGCACTCTATATGAATTAAGCCGTGTTTAAGTACAATCCGTTGCCCATAAATGCGGTTAATATGTCCATGCACCACAGCATGTATGCCATGTTTTTGAATCTGTTTGACGCCCGCATCGGTTAATGCCAAGTCTGCAGGACGATATTTTGTGCGCATGGTATTGGCTAAGCTACCGTAATAAAAGTGGAACAAGTCTTTTTTAAGATACTGCCGAAACTGGTCATTAATATACCGTATGCTTTTTGTGGTGATGGTATTGATAATGCCATCATCAAGCCCAGCATGAATAAATAAGAATGAGCCTTTGCGATACGCCAACTGCATTTCTTGATAAAACCAAGCATACTTCCCTTTTGGATTTAAAAATAACTGTCTACACTTTTGTGCTGTTACATAAACATCGCGCATTGACAATCCCGCACGCATACAGGCCAGTTCAAACAAATCAATTTTTCTCTGCATGGCATTAAGCTCGCGTTTAATGGCTGCTTCACTCATAAAACCTTTAGCTGCTATTGGAAACTGTTCAATCCAATTGGGCATTGGAAACAATTTCTTTTTACATTCACTTTCATTAGGAATGTTTTTATTGATTTTTTTATTTTTAAAATACAATTGATGTACTTCTTGCAATAAAGGCACTACTTTTTCGCCCATACGGACAAACATATGATCGGTTTGCGGTTGACGTTTTATACCCAAGGCATGAATGCCCATATATAAGCGCATATCATGATTTCCTGCTAACAATTTGACATTGGCACCGGTATTCATTAAGTGCCTGATACTATCGAGTAGTTGTAAATTGCTTGGGCCTTTGTCTAAGCAATCACCACCAATAATAAATGTACTTTTTTTGCCAGACTTGGTGAGTTTAAAGTCATTTACTTTACTGCCTGTTTTTACCACCCCTCCGCTTACTATTAACGATGCAACAAACGCCTCTGCATCTGCGTGTGGATCGGTGATGACATAGATGGGTTGTTTTGGCCATTTCCAATTTATATCTTCTATGGATTGTTTAAATACTTTAGCAAATTGTTTTTCATCTAAATTATTTCGATGCCCTGAATGGGCCTCTGTTACATCCCAAGCCTGTGCACTGTTTGGCAACTGTTCGCGCATCACGGATGGCAACTTAGCAAATGATGGCAATAATGCTTCAATTTTTGCTGGTTTCTTAGGCATCTTAATTTAATCTGCTCATTTCATTAATCTGTATATTCACTTTGCTTGGCGCGTACTTTCCAGTCTCCTGCAATATGCTGCCATGTACCATTGGGTAAATATTCAAAGTAAATTGGTTTTGCATGGTACATACTTAATGTTGCAATTTGCGCTTCATTCAGCAGACCTAATGTATAAGCCGCATGGCGAAAAGATGCCCCGTGCCCGACAAACACCTGAATCATATCTGAGCCACTGCGTGTTAACTGCTGCATCTGCTTTATTAAATGTGTTGCTACTCTCTGCCCTGCCTCTAACATGGATTCCGCTCCAATAAATGGTAATTTATAATGACTATTGGCTTTCCAATTATTTGGTAAAGCCTCATAACGCGGGTCATCTTGAATCACCTGTTCAATCTGATTGATTGTTAAATTTGCTGCACTACCTACACTACGTTCAGCTAATACATCAAAACTTTTTAACTGTGCTGTGCTTTGCATTAAATCTTGTAACTGTTCTTTAAAAATCTGCGCGGTTTGCCATGCTCTTAAGGCAGATGAAGTATGTATTTCTGATACGACGTGCCATTGTTGCTGACTGATAAATTGGTACATTTCTGTTGCTGCTTGTTCGCTCTGAATAACCCCCTCTTTAGTTAATGCAAAGGGTTGTAAAGCACTGGGTGTATTAGGCAATTGGTGATAAGCCGCATGACGGATAAACACAGCAATGAGACGTGCCATTATTTAGCTTACTTTCTGCATCAAATAGTGCTCACTTAATTGTTTAAAATCAACTTGACCGGTTGCCTCATACACATTGATCAACGCCAAAGCATCTAAATATGCAGCTTCATTAAACGTATGGCTATCTTGAGAAAAGGTACCATTGGCTTTTTGATAAAAAGGGCCTGGTGCTTTCATAATAGCTAGCAACAAATCTGGTCTTTCACGTAAATTGATTTTTTTTAATGCCAAAGATTCATTTGTATCACGTTGCCAATTCAACACTAAAAAAGACTTTAATGGCGCTTCAGCCGCAATACGGCCTACTCCATAATCTGCAGTAATATCAACATCATACTTTTGTTCTAAATCCCACAATGCTTCAGGGTCAAGTGCACGTAGCCTGCTTTGCTCATCAGGTGAAATTAAATGACATAAGCGTGGATTATTGATAATTGTACCAGGATTAATTCGTGGCATTTTGGGCACACCTGCCGCCATTAAATGGTTATCTTCTGCGTGTATAAATAGCCGATCATTAGTTAAAAATTGCGTGGCACTATCCTCTAACATTTGCAACATTAAAGTGGATTTTCCGCCACCTGAGAACCCAGCTATTGCATAAGCTTGACCCTCTTTCACAATAGCTGCGGCATGGCAATTTTGCCAATCGCGTTGCTGAAGCCATGTCATATATTGGTTAACAATAAAGTTGATGACTTGATTGTCGTTCTCTAAACAAGGGCCGGCAGCAATACGTGTGTCTTGACTCTGTAAAAACAACATACCAGTCCGCACTTTGAAAATTATGCGCGCCCCATCCACATCATATATACTATCTTTACGACCTGTCTTACCATACTCTCGCTGCCAGTCTTTAAAATCCAAGGACAGTGAAATACCTGGCTGCTCTATTGCAAGCACTTCAATGTCAATATTGTTTGAATTGTTAAGCAAGACAATATGCGAAAAGTAACTCTCTAATCTGCTTAATAATGGTATTGAGTTTGAACGTACAAGCACATTACACCGCCCAACCTGTAATCTCAGTACTTTCTGTTCTAAAACAATGCCATTCTGAAGTATGGCTGTTAATTGCTGACGCGAAAGTTTTAAGTCAGACTGGCCGAGCTCTGGCATGTTCATGAGGCTAATTTGTCCAATACATAATCAACATATAAACTTGCAGCATCAATATTCGCACCCTCTTTCGCGCCTCTAAAACCGCCAAAAGCTGACACTTCAAACACCACTGGGCCATTGCAGGTTTCAGCCACATCAACCGTTGTGAAGTCAAGATCAAATAAGTCTTGAGCTTTCTGTGCCATTGCTATAATTTCTTCAGAAGGGCTATATTTTGCGTATGAGCCACCACTGTTGATGGTTGTGTTCCAAGTTTTTGTATCGCCCTTAATCCTTGCATAAGCGCCTAAATATTGGCCACCCAGAAAGACTAATCCTAAATCTTTACCTGACAAATCTAACTTACGTTGTATATACATCATTGTATTACCTGTTTTAAAGTCTTCTATCTCTTTCTTTAGCGTCTTATTTGACTGATTAGCACTAATCAAACACATGCCGCGCGCTTTTGTAGAAAACAATGGTTTAAAAATCGCTTCACCATATTGCTTCACTATCTCTATTGCAGTATCAACATCTTCAGTCACTAATGTATCAGGCATTGGAATGTTGCTATTACGAAGGCTAACCGTGCAACTAAGGCGGTTTACCAAGCGCAACATTTGATTTGCACCACTAAAAACCCTAACACCATTCGCTTCTGCCACATGGAGTAACTCGAGTCGATCAATTGTATTGGGGCTATATTGAGAAGAGATTTTTTTAACGATAATGGCATCAAGGTCACATAAATGATGATTCAAATAGCAAAGTTTATTTTCTTTTAAGTCATAGTGGACTTGTTCCATATCAACAATTAATCTAAATCCAGTTTTTTCTTCGACTGCGTCGGCCAACACTTCTGATGACCACTTGCCGGGAATGCCTACAACGGCAATTTTAGGCTTACTCAACAAATATCTCCTTTAGTGGAATACGAAATTTAGCCGCTTTATCGGAATCAATTGCTAGCACTAACTCAATTAAATAACGTGCGCGTAAAAACATATTTTTTGCAAGTGATTTATCCAAAATAAACCTAGTGGATGAGGCAAAAGAGCGCGCCAAACCCAATGCAAGGCGGATATCAAAATAGCTATCATGATGCTTTAATGCAAAACGACGTGACATCGCATACATATCTTTAGCAACCCCCATGATTATTTGCCTTCTTTGAGCATCTACAATTTGTAATCGATAATTTGAAATCATAAATACTGATACATCTTGTACATAGTCAAAATAACATGACCGATGCAAATCAATAAAGTTAATGCGCTTTTCTAATGGATCAAAAATAATGTTATCTACATTAAAATCACCATGAATATAAACTGAAAAAGGCGATGACCATTGTGTTTCTTTTAATGATACTTTTGCAATTAACTCATCAAAACTAAGCAACTTTTGACCACAAATGCTCTCTTCACTTTTGTAAAATTCCGGGTGGATTTTATAAACATCTGGCAGTCTTTTTTGTAATTGATGCATAAATTTTGCATGGCAGTTTTTTTCTATTTTTGTATCTGTCCAAATTGAACTCAACGTTTTATCTAACGTTTTTAGTGACGTCTTAATCGAATCAAGTGATTCATTCAACACGATTTTCTCAAAAGTATGGCCTGGTAAATGTTCAATTAGCAACGCCGCTGTACCACCTTTTTTTTGAAAAGATAAGATTTTTGGCGCAACACCTGGATAGATTTCATGCCATCTTTTAACCCCATCTTTTTCTTCTTCGAGCTTCTGCTTTAATCCACTTTTATATATCCCAAGCGAACCGCTTTCTGGCGTTCTAATCCCCGAAATTGAGGTGCCTGATTTCGTTTCAGCCACTGTTTCAACTTCGATTTTCTGATTGGCTTTATTTATTTCGGACACAAATGATTGTAGCGAGAAATATCGATCAAAACTCACTTGTTGACCCAGTTTCGCCGATATGATTGATTCAGAAATATGGACTAAAGCAACACCCATTTGCTTAAATTCATGTGCAAGGTAAATAGTGGCAATAACTTTACTAGAATGTTTATTATTCTTTAATGCACCAGTGTTTTTTTGAAATAATTTTTGTAGCTCTTGGGATAAATCATTCTTTATTTGTCCAATTTTAATGGCTAAACTAGAGTCAGGATGTCCAATCGCAGGCATAATTAAATTAACGGCTCGTTGAACAAGCTTCAATATTCTAATTGCATTTTTAGGCATTAACCCTTTGACTGACTCTAAGGTCTCGATCTCTGCAACGCAACTGCGACATATATAAGAAATACGTTCTAAGTCATTTGCAACAAACTCAACACTTCTTAAACTTAAAATAGATTGATTATCTAAATCATTTGTAGCAATTTGATTAAAAACACCTCTATGAATACGTGTCTTGAGGTTATAGGCATACCCTACACGTTCTAGTATTTGATTGACGACTCTTGGCGATGCTTCTTCAAAATACAATTGCATATTGGCCAGTTGTGAATCAATTTCAACACAGAGAAATTGCAAATTATTTTGAATTTCTTTTGGCAAATTAATCATAAACCGTTATTGTCTTGCTTCATAAGCGTATACAGCATCATACTATAATGGCGATAGGCAACGTGGAGTCTATTCAACAAAAGCAATCTGTGCGATTTTTGGCATATTGCATCATCATGTTACTTACTCCTTACTTGATAAAAACAAACTGCATATTACTAACTTAACTAGATGTTATCTATCATGGATTTAATTTATTTATGTAAAAATGAACAATTATGATGATGATAATGTCAAAAAAATAGTTAAGTTGGGAAATACATATACTAAATCTTTCGCTATTCAGTTGTAACCAAGTATAATGATATAACCCTACGTATTACCAATCAGCGTAGCGGCATAATTAAGACTGACTCACCTGTAGTTAATCAATAATCCATTTATTCGTCTGCCTCGATTGGTATTACAACCTTGTAATTGGCCGTCGTAGGAAAAAACAAATAATGAATAAAGAAGTTACAAGCCCTGATCACATTCTGGGTGACTTTAAAAACTTAGGCTTATCTGAGCCATTACTCAAAGCCATTGAAGATGCTGGCTACCAAACCCCAACTCCAATTCAAACTAAGGCAATACCACTGGTATTAAACGGAGGAGATCTATTAGCAGGCGCCCAAACAGGCACTGGTAAAACCGCAGGTTTTACATTGCCAATCTTACATTTGCTTTCACAAAAGCCTGCAGCCAATCCTGCTAAAGGAAAGCCTCGCTGTTTAATACTAACACCAACGCGTGAACTGGCCGCTCAAATCGCTGAATCGGTAGAAACCTACGGTAAGTTTTTAACATTAAAATCCATGGTTGTATTTGGTGGTGTAAGCATCAATCCTCAAATTAATCGACTTGGTCGTTTCATTGATATATTAGTGGCAACCCCAGGACGATTGCTTGATTTAGCTAATCAAAATAAAGTTGATTTATCTGGTGTAGAAATCTTGGTATTAGATGAAGCAGACCGTATGTTAGATATGGGTTTTATTCACGATATTAAAAAAATTCTCGCTAAACTTCCAAAAACACGCCAAAACTTACTGTTTTCAGCGACGTTTGCCGACGAAATTAAAACTTTAGCGGATAGTTTACTAAATAATCCTGGGTTTGTTGAAGTTGCAAAACGTAATACTGCATCAGAGATGGTTGAACAAACAGTTCACATGGTGCCGCAATCTCATAAACGAGATTTAGTTGCTTACTTAATCAAAGAAAATAATTGGCAACAAGTATTAATTTTTACAAGAACAAAACATGGCGCCAACAGACTAACCGAAAAGTTGGTTAAGCATGATATTTCTGCATTAGCTATTCATGGGAATAAAAGTCAAGGCGCTCGTACACGTGCCCTTGCTGAATTTAAGGCAGGTGCTACACGTGTATTGGTGGCTACTGATATTGCAGCACGTGGCTTGGATATAGATCAATTACCACAAGTTGTGAATTTTGAACTACCCAATATACCAGAAGATTATGTCCACCGGATTGGCAGAACAGGCCGCGCAGGTGCCTCTGGTGCAGCAATCTCCCTTGTCGATAGAGAAGAACTTAAATATCTAAAAGATATTGAAAAACTGATTAATCGTGAAATTCCTAAAGTTAAAGTTGAAGGTTTTGAGGCCCCTGAAATTATCGAACCAGAACCACCAAGGCTTTTCCGTGGCCAACAACCTAATGGTGGTCAAGGGCAAAAGAAAAAACAAGGTCAGAATAAACATCGTCCTCAAGCACAAGGCAATGGAAAAGCACCCGCGCAAAATCAGCAAAGGTCATTTGGAGATCAGCCAAAAAAAGTGAATGGCAACAGAAAACCCAATGAAAAACAAGGCAGCCAATCGATTGAAAATTTATCTGAAGCAGCAAGACATCAAGCCCAACCTCAACAACCAATCTATGCGGCCGATCTAAACATTGGCAGACGGCACAGTGGCAGTAAGACTGCTGGTGGCTATCACGGCGAAAGAAACAATAGCAGTGGAAACAGTGCAGGCAGAGGCAATAGCAACCGCAATAGTGGTGCAAGAAACAGTAGCACCAGAGGCAATAGTGGTGGTAACAGAGGTCGATAAATTTTGAAGATTTGGGTGGATGCTGACGCTTGCCCCGTGGTGATAAAAGAAATTTTATACCGCGCTGCAGAGCGTGCTCAAATTCATACAACTTTAGTTGCTAATAAATTATTACGTATACCACCATCGCCCTATTTAAACGCGATTCAAGTTAGCCAAGGTTTCGATGTTGCAGACAATAAAATTGTGCAAGAACTCAATCCAGGCGATTTAGTGATTACCGCTGATATACCCCTTGCTTTTGAGGTCATTGAGAATTATGGGCATGCCTTGAACCCACGAGGTGAATTTTATTCAAAAGAAAATATTCAAGAACGTTTATCAATGCGTAACTTTATGGAAGAATTACGAGCAATCGGCGTAGAAACTGCTGGGCCAAATACTTTTAGTGCTTCCGATAGAAAAGCTTTTGCTGCACAATTAGACAAATTTTTGGCCAAACCGCCAAAACGTGGATAACTTAAAGGATATTTTTAATGAAAAAACTATTATGGCTTGTTTTTTTATTTCTAAGTAGTTGCATGGGTGTTCCAGAAAATGTTGAAGTCGTTGATGGTGTGAATGCCGAACAATACTTAGGCACTTGGTATGAAATTGCACGTCTAGATCATTCATTTGAACGCGGCTTAGATAATGTAACCGCCCATTATGAAATGAATAAGGATGGCAGTATTAAAGTCACCAATAAAGGTTATAACCGCAAAGAAGGAAAATGGGATACCGCGATTGGCAAGGCCTACTTTATAGAAAAACCAAATACTGATGGCACTTATTTAGGTCAGTTAAAAGTCTCATTCTTTGGCCCTTTTTATGGGGCATACAACATCATGGCCTTGGATAAGCAATACTATAATTATGTGATGATTTGTGGCCCAGATAAAGATTATTTATGGATATTATCACGCACACCAGAGCTTACTTATCCAATTAAACAACACTTAGTGAGCCAGGCGAATGAGTTAGGTTTTGATACTGACAGTCTAATTTACGTCAACCAAAACCCTGATATTCCAAACTATGAAGCGGGTCAACATGTGATTAAGAAAAAGCAAGATAGCGAATAATTTAAGCTACTTTTTCATACGGGTCAATTGATACCCTGCATCTTTAAATGCCTGAATAAATCCATTTTCACCAGCTAAATGTGCAGCACCTACTGCAATAAAAACAGATTGAGTATTTGCTAAGTCTAGTGCTCTTTTAGCCATCAAATCATTTCGTTCATCAAGTAACTTTACGCGCATTTTTTTCCACAAAGGTTTGGGTAAAGTGGCACTGGTAATTTCAGAATCAATATGCAATAAGCTGTCGCTGTCTTCCGTTAAATAGACATTGATGAGCTTTTCAAAGTCTCTTTCTTTCTCTTCTTGCTTGAGTTTTAAAGCCGCACGCAATATCACTAGCTGTTCATCTAATGTAAAACTATCAATAATGCCAAAATGCGCCTGATTGGTCTCTAAGCCATTGACTGGCTTACCAAAGTCTTCAGCTGCTCGCATCAGTAAGTTATCTTGAGCATAAGGAGTTTGAGGTTTTGACTGACTAAAAACTAAAGCTAACAACCATGGCTTCATTTTTAAGGCTTGCTCTAAATGCATCACATGAAAATCTGTTAAAGCTCTCACTTGATCCATTTCATCTTCTGTTAACATGGTTTTTAATGATCCATCTTGCATGGAATAATTGACTGGTCCATTATTTGGCTGTGTTTCCATTACAAATAAATCAACACGTTTAAGCACATCTAGAATGCTAGATGAAAAGTCTGTCACTCGATTGTCGTCTGTATGAATGGTTCCGAATAAATAGCTTACTTGCCCAGAGGGTGACTGCATTTTCCAAAACAAGCCTTTATCAGTCGCTTGCGAAAACATTGATGTTGTTAAAAGTAGCAGTGCAGTTGTACTTGTAAACCATTGTTTTATCCCGAAATGCATACTGCTCCTAATAAAAGTTATTATTCATAATGACTCAAATCAACAAGCCTAGTTCAAAATAAACCTTTGTTATCGGGATTTTCTTTTTTGTGCAGGTTGCGCTGCATTCTTCATTTCATTAAACCCTTTTGGTAGCCCTGATGACCTTCGTTTTGAACTAGCCTTTGGGCTTGACTTTGGAATAAAGCGACTACCATCAGACTGTTTAATTGTGCCAATAACAGCAGGTTGAAACGCAGGAACGAGTTGACGCTTGCCTGGGCCAATCAAATCAGCACGGCCCATATGTTTTAAAGCTTCTCTTAACATCGGCCAGTTTGCAGGATCATGGTAACGAATGAATGCTTTATGTAACTTGCGGACCCTTCCCGCTTTTGGTACAGGGACTTCATCAGAATCTTGCGTGACTTTTCGTAATGGGTTTTTACCACTGTGATACATTGCAGTCGCCATAGCCATTGGTGTCGGGGTAAAGTTTTGTACTTGGTCTAGTCTAAAATCATAGCGTTTTAGCCACAATGCTAAATTAAGCATATCCTCATCTGTTGTACCTGGATGAGAGGCAATAAAGTATGGAATTAAATATTGCTTTTTACCTACCTCTGCACTGTATTTTTCAAACATCGCTTTAAATTCATCATAAGCACCCATGCCTGGCTTCATCATTTTGCTGAGCACATTCTCTTCTGAATGTTCTGGCGCAATTTTTAAATAGCCCCCGACATGATGTTGCACCAACTCTTTTACATACTCTGGTGATTTTACAGCGAGGTCATAACGTAAACCCGAGCCGATCAATATTTTCTTTATGCCTTTAATGTTTCTCGCTTTACGATAAAGCTGAATCAAGGCAGTGTGATCTGTATTTAAGTTTTCACAGATATCTGGGTAAACACAAGATAATTTTCGGCATGCTTTTTCGATTGTTTCTGATTTACATGCAATACGGTACATATTTGCTGTTGGGCCACCCAAGTCAGAAATGACACCTGTAAATCCATCCACTTTATCGCGTATTTCCTCAACTTCTTTCAGAATTGATTCTTCGCTTCTGTTTTGAATGATTCGACCTTCATGCTCCGTAATGCTACAAAACGTACATCCGCCAAAACAACCGCGCATAATATTGACGCTAAAGCGTATCATTTCCCAAGCAGGAATTTTGGCATTGTTGTAACGAGGATGTGGTTTACGTGCATAAGGTAAATCGTAAACATAATCCATTTCTTTTGTAGTGAGTGGAATGGGGGGCGGGTTTAACCAAACCTCTCTGTCGCCATGCTTTTGCACCAGTGCACGTGCATTGCCAGGGTTAGCTTCTAAATGCAAAACACGAGAGGCATGCGCATACATGACAGGGTCTTGAGATACCTCTTCATAGCTAGGCAATCTCACTACTTGTTTACTTCTGTCTGCTTTAGGTTTTTTAATCCGCGTATTAGGGACAATTGCAATGACATTTGTGCCTTCCGGCAAATCAGCTTTAGCAGAACTCTCGGTTGCACAGCTTGCATCAGCCTTTCCCATTTTCATTTCATAAGGATCAATTGGCTTATCTACTGTTCCAGGTCGATCTAATTTTGTACTTTCAATCTCATCCCAATCGTCTGGAATAGACTTTCGCATAAACGCTGTTCCGCGGACATCTTTAATCTCAGACACCTTTTCACCATTAGCAATTCGGTGTGTAAGCTCAACTAGCGCTCGCTCTGCATTTCCAAAAATCAAAATATCGGCTTTTGAATCCACTAAAATAGAGCGTCGTACTTTATCAGACCAGTAGTCATAATGCGCAATACGTCTTAAACTTGCTTCAATACTCCCAATCACCAATGGAACGTTAGCATAGGCTTCTCGACAACGTTGACTGTAAACCAAGACAGCACGATCAGGTCTTTTATTGGGGGCTGCATCTGGTGTATAGGCATCATCTGATCTAATTTTACGGTCTGCAGTGTAACGGTTGACCATACTGTCCATATTGCCTGCAGTAATCCCAAAATATAAATTAGGTTCACCTAAAGCTTTAAAAGCTTTCGTGTCTTGCCAATCAGGTTGTGCGATGATTCCTACTCTAAAGCCTTGCGCTTCTAATAAGCGTCCAACAAGTGCCATTCCAAAACTAGGGTGATCGATATATGCATCCCCTGTCACCAGAATAATGTCACAGCTATCCCATCCAAGGGCTTCCATCTCATCACGTGAGGTTGGCAATATTGGTGCGGTACCAAACCGTTTTGCCCAATAAGGGCGGTAACTTTGCATTGGCTTGGCCAGCATGGTTGTATATTTTTCCATAAGTCGCCATTTTACGCAGTAATTAGTTGATTTAAAATAATTTTTTAAAATTAAAGTCAAATTCTTATTAACAATTAATTTTTATATCTTATTTTCAGTTGTTCAACGCATTTATATATTTGTTTTTAAATGCGATTACTTAAGTTTTTTTACTTGAAAGGGATAATTGAAGCGTAATATAGTGATATCAAACATGATTAAAGTGTAATCTAAATGACAACTATCAAATATCAAGTTTCAGGCCTAACCTGCAATGGTTGTGTTAATCGTGTAAAAACTAAACTTTCTGAATATGCAGATGACGTTGAGGTGTCTTTAACGCCACCAGAAGCAATATTGACAAACCCCAATACTGATATTATTCAACTCAATGCAGTGCTAGCTGAAATCGGCAACTATAAGCTACTTCCAATCACAACTGAATTAGAAACAAAACAATCCATACCCAAAGTTAAAAGTTGGATTTCAACTTATAAACCTTTATTGCTAGTGTTTAGCTACATTATATTAATCACAAGTATTGTTGAAGTCAGTCATCGTGCTTTTGACCTGCATCGCTGGATGACAAACTTTATGGCAGGCTTTTTTATTGTTTTTTCATTCTTTAAATTGCTAGACTTGGCTGGTTTTGCAAACAGCTATGCCATGTATGATCTGCTTGCAAAAAAGTGGAGCGGATATGGCTATATTTATCCATTTCTAGAGTTAGGATTAGGCATTGGGTACGCGCTAACTTGGCAGCCTCTTTTTGTTAACAGCCTAACCATTTTGATTATGGGTTTCTCTACAATAGGCGTTGTACAAGCTGTACTCAAAAAACAATCCATCCAATGTGCGTGTTTAGGCACTGGCTTTAATTTACCAATGACTACTGTTACTATTGTCGAAGACTTACTGATGGTTGCAATGGCAGCTGCAATGATTATTTGACTCAACTTTCAATTAACTTAATAACCTATACATTAAAAGGCTATAAATGATTTATTAATTAAAAACGCACTTAATGGTTTTAAAATGATTTATAAATCAGATTAAAATATTCAAAAACAGTTTAAATAAAAATAAATAATATGAAAAAACTTGCTTTATATAAGCGCTATCTATTGCCACTTTTAATAGTCGGTATCGTTTCAATCTTTTCATCCGCCTTGTACATGTTTACGGCTAACCTTCAGAAGACTAAAGAGGCAGCACAACAGGAAACACAAAAACTTGAATATGTGCTTGATTTATCCAAAAGCCTAGTTATTGAGCAAGTGTATAGTTCAATGGAGTTATTAAAACAACAAAGCTTAAATTCAGGTGCACCAAATATCAATGGAGTAATCAAACTTAAGGGAGAAATGATACCAAAACTTAATTTTGGTCAGCTTTCTCAAACCGGTCTTACCGAACTAGTGGATGGTATAAGCAACCTCGGGAATGGGACAGCAACGATTTTTGTTAAGCATAAGAATACTTTCATTCGTATTGCAACTAACGTGAAAGATAAAAATAATAAGCGTGCAATTGGCACAAGGTTAGACCCGAAAGGAAAAGTGATTCATTTTTTAAATGCACAACAATCATTTTATGGTGTTGTTGATATTTTAGGAGAGCCATACATTACTGGCTATGAACCCATTTTAGACAATCAAAAACAAGTCATAGGTGCATGGTATGTTGGTTATAAAGTTGATTTAAGTGCCCTTGACCAAGCCATCAAAAAATGGACTTTCTTAGAAAAAGGTTTTGCAGTCATTACAGACTACAATAATAATGTACGTTTTTTATCCAATCGCATTTCAACAGAAACGGCGACTCAAGCACTTAAAAATCTAGATAATCGTTGGCTCATCACTGATAAAAATATATCAGAGTGGAACTTCCATGCTTATATTTTACTACCGTTGAAAGACGCTTACCTGAGTAGTCTTACTCCTATTTACCCCCTTCTGGTTTTAGGTGGTTTATTTGGAGTTTTGCTGATGGTAATGGCACAAAATGGAATTAGACGCTTTGTGCTATTACCGCTTGGTGGCGACCCCGAAACAGCAAGCCGCTTAGTAAAAAGCATTGAGCAAGGTAACTTCGAAGATGACTTAATAACTGCCGAGCCTGATACCTTAATCGACAACATGGTAAAAATGCGGTCGCGCATACGCCAAATGGTGAATGAAATCAACGAAAAAAGTGATCGTCTTAATACCTCTGCACAGGTATTTGAACATGCTCATGATGGAATTTTTATTACCAACCCAGAAGGCAAAATCATCGACATCAATCCCGCATTCACAGAAATTAGCGGATTTACAAAAGAGGATGCAATTTACAAAACACCATATGAGCTCGGTTTTGCCTATCAGCTTGAACGTTTTTTCATAGAACTATTTGAATCAGAGAATTTCCATCATGGCAAACGAGGTGAAGTATGGTGCCTCAACAAAAGTGGCCGCGAATACGGCGCATGGTTAGACATGTTCCCTGTTCGCAACGATAATGCTGAGCTATTACATTATGTAGGGCTTTTTTCTGATAATACAGTTGCAAAACAACAGCAGAAAGTTCTTGAAAAACTGGCCTATCATGATGCATTAACTCAACTTCCTAATCGTGTTTTATTTTCAGAGTATTTACAAAAAGCCTTAGAAGAGACCGAAGCTTCTAAAGAGATGATTGCAATCTGTTATTTAGATTTAGATGATTTCAAACCAATTAATGATCAGCACGGTCATGAAATAGGCGATCAATTACTGGTGCTACTTGCAAATCGATTCCGTGAAAACTGCAATGAAAATGATGTTTTAGCTAGACTAGGAGGTGACGAGTTTGCGCTTCTATTAAAACGACATAAAACTACAGAGTCATACTCGCAAAGAATAAATGAGTTGCTATCAGCGATTGAACAACCTTTTTTTATTGGCAACTATGTCTTTTACATCTCTGCCAGCATTGGATTTACGATTTTTCCGAATGACAATAGTCCGCCTGACGTATTGCTACGACATGCTGATCATGCCATGTACCATGCAAAAACTCATGGTGGGAAACAGCATTACTTATTCGATTTAAACCTTGCTCAGGCTTCTCAAAATGAACAACAACTTAAAGAAGATTTAATTGATGGGTTAAAAAATGATCAGTTTTTGCTTCAATACCAGCCACAAATCAGTTTAGAAGATGGTTCAATTATCGGGATGGAAGCACTCATTCGTTGGCAACATCCAACGCGCGGATATCTTCATCCGGATGACTTTTTACCTGTGATAGAAAATACGAATCTCATCATTGATCTTGGAGAATGGGTTATCTTAAAAGCGCTAGCGCAAATTAATCAATGGCAACAAGAAGGCCTTCAATGTCATATCAGCATTAACATTGCTGCACATCATATTACCAACAAGGACTTTACAAGCTTTTTAACCAATGCAATAAAAAGTTATGCGGATAATATTGGTTCCAAGATAAACATTGAAATTACAGAAAGTGCTGCGATAAATGACATTGAAAGTGTCATAAAAACGATTGAAGTTTGTAAAAAAATGGGCGTTCAATTCTCTTTAGATGATTTTGGCGTTGGGTACTCCTCACTCATATATTTAAGAAAACTACCGGTTGATTTTATTAAAATTGACCGTTCGTTTACAAGTGGCATGTTAAACGATGCTGAAGACTTAGCTGTTGTGAGTAGCATTACTACACTCAGCCATGAATTTAATCGAAAGGTCATTGCTGAAGGAGCTGAAAGTAATGAACAACTAAAAATCTTACGCACGCTCAATTGCAATTATGCGCAAGGTTATGTTATTGCCAAACCAATGCCTGCAGATCAAGTCATTAATTGGGTGAAAACCAATCAACCATTTAAATATCATTAAACCTTCAAGATAGTGGGATATGACTGATCAATACTATAAATTGCCCAATGGCTACGTGATTGCATTAGAGGAATCAACACCCTTCCCACCGTTAAGTGACGCACTGACTGAGCCTAATGGTTTAATTGCTATAGGCGGCGACTTAACACATTACCGACTCATTAATGCTTATTCAAAAGGTATTTTTCCATGGTTTAGTGAAAATGATCCCGTTATGTGGTGGAGCCCTGATCCACGCATGATTCTTTTACCCGAAGAATTAAAAGTCTCTAAATCTTTAAAAAAAACAATCCAAAAAAAAACCTATCAAACCAAGCTTAATACAGCTTTTAGAGAGGTGATGACGGCTTGCAGCCAAATAAAACGAAATGGTCAACATGGAACATGGATTAATCAGACCATGATTGATGCATATTGCAAACTTCATGCTGATGGCTATGCAATTTCTAGTGAGAGTTGGTTAGACGGTCAATTAGTTGGTGGCTGCTATGGTGTTATTATTGACAAAATGTTTTATGGTGAAAGCATGTTTCATACAAAAACAGATGCATCTAAAGTAGCATTTGTCAATTTAGTAAAACACTTAAAAACACTAAAGGTGGGCATGATTGACTGTCAAATGAAAACACCACTATTAATGCAATTTGGCGGGCGTGAAATTCCACGTGAAGAATTTAGTCAAACTCTCTCAAAATTGGTACACTTAACATCATGAGTTCGCCCAAAGAATTACCGCTACAAAAACTACAGTTCTATGTCACCACACCCTACCCGTGTGGCTATATAGCCAAGAATCTTGCGCAAAGCTTAATCGCATCACCACACCACTTAGTAGATGCTGATGTATATAGCGGACTGATTAGTCAAGGTTTTAGACGTAGCGGAAAATTTGCTTATCGCCCGCATTGTGAGCACTGTAATAAATGTGTGCCAGTAAGAATTGTACTCAATCAATTCACGTCAACCAGAAGTCAAAAGCGCGCATATAAGCAACATAGCGATTTAACGGCAACCATACTTCCTTTAGGCTTTCACCAACAACATCTTGATTTATATTCTACATACCAAGCTATAAGGCATACGTCTGAAAGCGAGACGACTCAAAATAACACCACGAATGAAAAGGAACAGTACAAACAATTCCTATGCCAAAGCAATGTTGAAAGTGTCATGATTGAATTTAGAAATGATCAAAACCAACTTAAAATTGTCAGCGTGATTGACACCATTAAAGACGGCAACTCTGCCGTTTATACCTTTTACGATGCAGCTGAATCCAAAGCAAGCTATGGCACATACGCCATTATGTGGTTAATTGAATGGACCAATCAACTTAAATTACCATACGTCTACTTAGGCTATTGGATAGCCGAAAGTCAAAAAATGGCCTACAAAGAAAAGTTTAATGCTCAACAGAGGTTAATAAATGATAAATGGATATAAATAAAACTAAGGTCAATTTAATCTTTATTAACTGCTTACTTCGATGCATCCTTTTTCCGAAAACAGTTAGACTTAACCCGACATAAACCTACGGTAATGATACAATTCTGGCTTTATCTTAGCTTAAACTTATCAATAAGACTCGCAACGTTTTGAAAAAACTGGTTATTTTTGGTGTTGGCCTGATTGGCGGCTCGGTTGCTTTAGCTTTAAAAAAACAAGCTAATGCGCCGTTTTGCGTCGGTATTGGTCGCAATCAAGCGAGTTTAAATCAAGCATTGACGCTCAATATCATTGATGAGGCGACTACTGATATTGCGACGGCTTTAAATGATGCGGATATGGTATTGATTGCCACGCCCGTTGCACAAACTAAACAAATCTTACAAAGCATAAAGGCACATTTGAATAGCAACACGATTGTGACCGATGCTGGAAGCACCAAATCCGATGTGATAGCGATAGCAAAAGAAGTTTTAGGCAAACAGGCAAAACAATTTGTAGGCGGACATCCAATCGCAGGCGCTGAAAAGTCAGGCCCAAGCGCAGCGATGGACAATTTATTTGTCGGTAAAAATGTCGTATTGACACCTACGGCTGAGAACGAACCAGCTGCAATTAATCAAGTACACCAATTATGGCTAGATTGTGGCGCAAAGGTCATTGAAATGCCCGCAGAACAGCACGATGGGATTTTTGCTACCGTGAGTCATTTGCCGCATTTGTTGGCTTTTGCACTAGTTGAAGATATTGCTTCGCGTGATAATGCAGATGAATTATTTCAATTTGCCGCCAGTGGCTTTAGAGACTTTACTCGAATTGCGGGTAGTAACCCTGAAATGTGGCGCGACATTAGTTTTGCAAACCGTATAGCTTTATTGAATGAAATCAGCACCTATGAACAAGCGCTGTCCAATCTTAAGAAAACCTTAGCGGAACAAGATAGTGATGGCCTGCAAGCTTTATTTGAACGTGCGAGTAAGGCGCGTAATGACTGGGCGGCCAATAAAAAGTAACAGATTGGAATAGAATAATTGGAACAACTACACTTAAAAGCGGCTTCGCAAGTGGCTGGCAACATGCAACTACCCGGTTCAAAAAGTATTTCTAACCGTACGCTTCTGCTTGCCGCACTGGCTAAAGGCACAACAGAAATTAGAGGTTTACTCAAATCTGATGATACGGATCGCATGTTAGAGGCACTCGATGCATTAGGCATGGAGATAATCAAAGCTGATCAAGGTATTGTCATTAAAGGTTGTAATGGTGACTTTCCAAATAAACAAGCAGATCTGTTTTTAGGTAATGCTGGCACTGCCTTTCGCCCGTTAACAGCTGCTTTGGCTTTTTCGAATGGTGACTATCATTTACATGGCGTAGCACGCATGCATGAGCGACCTATTGGTGACTTAGTCACCGCACTAAGAAGCGCAGGCGCTAATATTAAGTATTTAGCTAATAATGGCTTTCCTCCACTAAAAATCTCACCTGCTTCAGTAGACGTAAGTAAGCCGATTCAAATTCGCGGTGATGTTTCCAGTCAGTTCTTAACAGCGTTGCTAATGGCTTTACCTCTTACAGGAAAGCAGGTAAGTATAGAGTTAGTGGGCGAACTCATTTCTAAGCCCTATATTGAAATCACCTTAAATCTGATGGCTAAGTTTGGTGTGCAGGTTAAACGCGATGGTTGGCAACAATTCACCATCCCAGCCAATAGTGTTTATAACACCGTTGGTACGATTTATGTGGAGGGTGATGCATCAAGTGCCTCTTACTTCTTGGCTGCAGGTGCGATTGGGGGCAAGCTCAATGTGAATGGCTTGGACGCAAACAGTATTCAAGGTGATATCCAATTTGCCGAGGCCTTAGCCTTGATGGGCGGCGAGATTGTTTATGGTGAGAATCAAATTACCAGTAGCAAAGCAGCTAAAATAAAAGCCATTGATTTAGATTGCAATCATATTCCTGATGCGGCAATGACCTTGGCGATTTTGGCATTATTTGCGGATGGCACCTCCACACTTCGTAATATCGCTAGTTGGCGTGTGAAAGAAACTGATCGCTTAACCGCAATGGCAACCGAGTTACGCAAAGTAGGCGCAGCAGTCATTGAAGGTCAAGATTACATTACCATCACGCCGCCTAAAGAATTAACGCCAAACGCAGAAATTGATACTTATGATGATCACCGTATGGCAATGTGCTTTTCATTGGTGAGTTTAGGCGGTGTTCCAATCACTATTAACGACCCCAATTGTGTTGCTAAAACGTTCCCTAACTATTTTAAGGTGTTTTCTAGCATTGTCAGTTAACTCTATCCCAGTCATTGCCATTGATGGCCCTTCCGCTTCTGGTAAAGGGTCCGTTGCAGAAGGTGTTGCCCAGCAACTTGGGTTTAATTATCTAGACTCTGGTGCGCTTTATCGCATTGTTGCGTTAGCTAGCCAAATTAACCAAATAGAATGGTCAAATGGCACCGAGCTATCAAATTTGGTTCCTCGTTTAAACATTGCATTTAAAAATGGTTTGATATTGTTAGATGATCAGGATGTAACTGAAGCAATTCGTAGCCCAGAGATGAGCAATAGCGCCTCTCAAGTTGCTATTCATCAACCAGTTAGGCAAGCACTGCTTGAATTACAACACAGCTTTAGACAATCCCCTGGCTTAGTGGCTGACGGCAGAGATATGGCAAGTGTTGTATTTACAGATGCAATCTTAAAAATATACTTAACAGCCAATGTTGAGGAACGCGCCAACCGTCGATTCAAGCAATTAATGCAACAAAATATTAGTGCTGATTACAACCAAATTCTTAAAGATTTAAAAGAAAGAGATCTCAGAGACAGTACAAGAAGCTCTGCTCCACTTTTACAAACAAAGGAAGCGATTTTATTGGATACCGATCATCGCAATATTGAGCAAGCGGTAAAGTTTATACTCTCAAAATATCAAACAATTCTGCAGATGCAGTCATCTCAACAATAAAATTGCATTAAGTCATTGAACAGGCATATTTTTTTGTGTATCATATGCGGTTCGTGTTAAGTTTTTAAAACTGAATTGTACAATTCAAAAAATACTTAATGTTAATTTAACTACCCCACTGCTAGGTGGGACTAAACTGGATACACTTTTTTAATGTCTACTACTGACTCAACAACCTCTTCAAACCCAGAATCATTCGCCGCCCTATTTGAAGAAAGCTTATCGCGCCAAGAAATGCGCTCAGGCGAAATCATCACTGCAGAAGTTGTCTCTATCGACAACGACCACGTTATTGTAAACGCAGGTTTAAAATCTGAAAGTGTGATTGATGCAAACGAATTTAAAAACCCTCAAGGTGAAATTGAAGTTGAAATTGGTGACTTCGTAAAAGTTGCTATTGAAAAACTTGAAGATGGCTTTGGCTCAACAATCCTTTCTCGCGATAAAGCGAAGAAAATGGAAGCTTGGCTAGATTTAGAAGATGCAATGAACGAAGGCCGTGTTGTTAAAGGCTATGTAAGCAGCCGCGTTAAAGGTGGTTTACGTGTGTCTGTTAATGGCATTATGGCATTCTTACCAGGTTCATTAGTTGACATTCGTCCAGTTAAAGATACAACACCTTTTGAGAACAAAGAGTGGGACTTTAAAGTTATCAAGCTTGATCGTAAACGTAACAATATTGTTGTTTCACGCCGCGCAGTAATGGAAGTATCAGCTGGCGCTGATCGTGATGCATTGATGGAAACATTAGTTGAAGGTGCTAATGTAAAAGGTATTATTAAAAATATTACTGATTACGGCGCGTTCGTTGACTTAGGTGGTATTGATGGACTTTTACATATTACAGATTTAGCATGGCGTCGTGTTAAACATCCATCAGAAGTCTTAGCTGTTGGTGATGAAGTTGAAGCGAAAATCCTTAAATTTGATCAAGAAAAAAATCGTGTTTCACTAGGTATTAAACAACTTGGTGATGACCCATGGGTTTCACTAGGTCGCCGATATCCAGTCGGAACACGTTTATTCGGTAAAGTTTCTAACTTAACTGACTATGGTGCATTCGTAGAAGTAGAGCCAGGCATTGAAGGCCTAGTACACGTTTCTGAAATGGATTGGACAAACAAAAACATCCATCCAGGTAAAATTGCACAGTTAGGCGATGAAGTTGAAGTGATGATTCTTGAAATTGATGAAGATCGTCGTCGTCTATCGCTTGGTATGAAACAGTGCAAACCAAACCCATGGGATGATTTTGCAGCAACTCATGCAAAAGGTGATAATGTGAATGGTCAAATCAAATCAATAACTGACTTTGGTGTGTTTATTGGCCTTCCAGGTAATATTGATGGCCTAGTTCACTTGTCTGATTTATCATGGACTCAAAGTGGTGAAGAAGCTATTCGAGGCTTCAAAAAAGGTGATGAATTACAAGCTGTTATTTTAGCGATTGACGTTGAAAAAGAACGAATTTCTCTAGGTGTAAAACAACTAACAGAAGACCCAAGCGGTGAAAGTTCTGTAAGCGATGCTGAAGCAGTTAAGCCAAAAGCAAAAGCGAAAAAGGCAGACAACAAACCAACTGCTGAAGAAGCTGCTGCTGCATCAGGTAATACAAATCTTGGTGCATTATTAAAAGCCAAGATGGATGGAAAAAAATAACCATTAATCGCAAACGTCAATAGAAAAGATCATATAACATGACAAAATCTGAGTTAATTAATTTGCTTGCGGAACGTTTTCCGCAGTTAGTTGTTAAAGATGCAGAGCTTTCTGTTAAAGCAATTTTGGATGCAATGACAGATAACTTGGCAACAGGTGAACGAATTGAAATTAGAGGATTTGGTAGCTTTAGTCTCAACTACCGTCCACCTCGATTAGGACGCAATCCTAAAACAGGCAGTAAAGTTCAAGTCCCAGCTAAACATGTTCCACATTTTAAAGCTGGTAAGGAATTGCGTGATCGTGTTGATTTAACAAGTTAGTTAATTTCTATTTACAAATGTAATTTAAAAACGGCACATATAATTTATGTGCCGTTTTTTTATACTTTTTATGTATAACATTGGCACCTTGCTTTACGCTTAGGTAGAATGCTATAAAACGATATTAGATAATTAATGACAATAGAATTTGAATACTGGTGGTTACTGATTCTTCCCTTATTTTTTACACTAGGGTGGATAGCTGCACGCGTTGACATTAAACAGCTTATTGCAGAGTCAACAACCTTGCCCGCAGCTTATTTTAAAGGGCTTAATTTTCTAATTAGTGACCAACATAAAAAAGCTGTGGATGCTTTTTCTGAAGCCATTCATGCCAATAGCGACTCTCTAGAACTGCATTTCGCTTTAGGTAGTTTATTTAGACGCACAGGAGAAACCGATCGTGCCATTAATATGCATCTCAATTTATTAGACAAAACAGAACTTACCGAAAATCAAAAAGATGCGGTTAAAGCAGAGCTTGCCCAAGATTATCTAAAAGCTGGGCTTTATGACCGTGCGGAAGAGTTATTTAAAAACTTAAAAGACAAACGTTATCATCAACCCGCATTGCGAGCCCTTTTAGAGATCTATGTTCGTGAAAGAGAATGGATGCAAGCAATTGAAACGGCGATTGAATTAGAACGCCTATCTGGGATTCCATTTAGAACAGAAATCGCTCAGTATTATTGCGAGTTGGCTATGAATGCTATGATTGACCAACAACCAGACTTGGTTCGATTGCATCTTGCTAAAGCACTAGACGCGAATAAAAAATGTGTGCGCGCCAATGTCATGTTAGGTGATTTAGAAATGAAGTCAGGAAGTCATGCAGCTGCGATTTCTCATTGGAAACATATCGAATTTCAAGATCCAAAATTTTTAGGTTTAATTGCACCTAAACTTTTACAAAGCTACGCTGCAATTAACCAATTAAAAGAAGGCATTGCCTTACTTAGAGCCTATTCAGAAAACTATAAACTGCCCTCTTTAATTTCAGCTTTATATGAAGCCACCATTTCAGATGAAGGCCCTGAAAGTGCTGCAAAACTTGCCAGAAATGAACTAATCAGACAACCAAGCCTACAAACTCTAGATCAATTACTGCAAGCAAGAGCTATCTCTGATACTAATAGCAAAACCAAAGGATATGAGGACATTCAACTCATGCAGCAAACCGTTCGTAATGCGATTGGAAACCGTGCCGCCTACCATTGTGATCAATGCGGCTTCCGAGCAAAGCAATATCACTGGCAATGCCCTGCCTGCAATGCTTGGGAATCCTTGCCATCTGAGCCAAGCGAAGCAATTACCCGTGAAATGACCATCAAAAATTAATAATTCAATGAGTAATAAAATACAAGACTCTAAAGTAGTTGTCGCACTGGATTTTTCTAATGCTCACGATGCAATTACGCTGGTTAATCAACTTGATCCAACCATCTGTAAACTAAAGATTGGCAAAGAATTATTTACTGCTGAAGGCCCGCAATTAGTTGAAAAACTGGTGGCCAAAGATTTTAAAGTTTTCCTAGATTTAAAATTCCACGATATACCAAACACCGTTGCTAAGGCTTGCGAGGCTGCTAGTAACTTAGGCGTATGGATGCTTAATGTTCATGCAAGCGGCGGCTCAGATATGATGAAAGCGGCATTAGACGGCGTTAACAAAAGTCAGCATTCACCATACTTAATTGCAGTTACCGTATTAACGAGCATGAATCAAAAAAATTTAACTGAGCTAGGCATTCAAAGCTCAATTGAAGAACAAGTCCTTAAACTGGCCAATCTAACACACCAAGCAGGTTTGCATGGTGTTGTATGTTCAGCAATGGAAGCACAATTGCTGAGAAAAGCTATAACTGATGACTTTTTATTAGTGACTCCTGGTATACGGCCAGCCACTGCTAGTTTAGATGACCAGAATCGTGTGATGACCCCAAACAAAGCACTAAATATGGGCGCCAGTTATTTAGTTGTTGGCAGACCCATTACCCAAGCAACAAACCCTCTTGATGCGTTACATGATATTAACAAGGAAATACAAGCGTACACCTAAACCCAAAGTGTAAATTGAGCAAAATAAATCAATCAATCAATAATAAACGTCAAAAAATCAATAAGAATTGGACAATATCATGAAGAAAAAAATAGTTTTACTACTTGTTTCACTTTTAATCAGCTTTCCTGCATTAGCTGTTACCGATTTAAATAAAGCCAGTCAAATAGAATTGGAAACACTCACGGGCATCGGTCCAACAAAAGCAAAAGCCATTATCGAATATCGAAAAACACACGGTGGTTTTAATAATATTGAAGAATTGCAAAAAGTGGATGGTATTGGCCCATCCACATATAAAAAAATTAGTAAAGATATTACCGTAACCAACAAACTGAAAGAGGTACCTTCAAAGGGCCGTATTTCATCCTCTATTGAATACGAATAAACTCGCCCTTACTTAACGCGCATACCAGGCTTTGCACCATTATCAGGGGACATAATAAAAGGCCCTCCTGACTCATCAGATGCAGCGAGTACCATTCCCTCGCTTAAGCCAAACTTCATTTGACGAGGCGCTAAATTTGCCACCATAATGGTTAAACGTCCATCTAATGTAGCAGGGTCGTAAGCAGACTTAATCCCAGCAAATACTTGTCGCGTCTGCGCTTCACCAATATCTAAAGTGAGTTTTAATAACTTATCCGCACCTTCAACATGCTCAGCATTTACAATCTTGGCAATGCGTAGATCAATTTTCGTAAAGTCATCGATTGAAATATAATCACCAACAATCTCTTCTTTAGGCTTTGTGTTCACTTCAGCTGGCACTACTTTATTGTCTAGATTTGTCTTATTACTTTCAACCATTGCCTCAATATCCTTAGGATCAATACGCGTGATTAAGTGATTATATAAATTAATCGTGTGACCAATACTTAAGCTTTCAACAACATCGGACCACTTGAGAGGTGTAATATTTAAGAACGCTTCAATCTCAGCGGCTAATTTCGGGAGCACTGGCTTAAGATAAAGCGTAAGCAATCTAAACATTTCCAATGCATCAGAGCAAACTTGTTGTAATAATACATCTTGCCCTTCTTGTTTGGCGATCACCCATGGTGCTTTCTCTGCAACATAGCCATTTGCTAAATCACTTAAGCGCATAATTTCACGTAATGCTTTTCCATATTCACGAGCAGTATAAGCATGTTCAATAATTGATGCACTCGATTGCATTTCTACTACTACATTATTTTTTGATGATGGGTTTAGTTTTCCATTAAATCGTTTATTGATAAAACCCGCTGTACGACTTGCAATATTGATATATTTACCAACTAAATCACTATTCACACGAGCAACAAAATCTTCTAGATTTAAATCAATGTCTTCCATGGTAGCGTTTAATTTTGCCGCATAGTAATAACGAAGATACTCTGGATTTTTTACATGTTCTAAATAACTGCGTGCTGTAATAAATGTGCCACGAGACTTAGACATCTTTTCACCATTAACGGTTAAAAAACCATGGGCAAAAATTTGTGTAGGTGTGCGATAACCACTAAATTCTAAAGTTGCAGGCCAAAATAATGCATGAAAATATAAAATATCCTTGCCAATAAAGTGATAAAGCTCCGTTTCACTTCCTTTATTCCAATACTCATCAAAATCTAAGCCGTTTTGATCACAAAGGTTTTTAAAACTTGCCATATACCCTATCGGGGCATCTAACCATACATAAAAATACTTTCCTGGTGCATCTGGAATTTCAAATCCAAAGTATGGCGCGTCTCGAGAGATATCCCAATCATTAAGACCGCTCTCAAACCATTCGCTCATTTTATTAGCCGCTTCACCTTGTAGTGTGCCGCTTCTAGTCCACTCTTTCAGAAACTCCTCACAATCGGACAGCTTGAAAAAATGGTGTTCTGTTTCTTTTCTAATTGGTGCTGCACCCGAAACAGCAGAATAAGCATTAATTAATTCTGTTGGATTATAAGTTGCTCCACATACTTCACATGAATCACCATATTGGTCTTTAGCATGACACTTAGGACACTCCCCTTTAATAAATCGGTCTGGTAGAAACATATTTTTAACAGGATCATAAAATTGCTCTATTGTTTTAGTTGCAATCTTGTCATTTGCTTTTAACGCTAAGTATATATTTTGAGATAGTGTTTTATTTTCTTCTGAATTAGTTGAGTAATAATTATCAAATTCGACTAAAAACTCTGCGAAATCTGCTGAATGCTCTTGATGCACCCCAGCAATAAGTGCCTCTGGCGTGACACCCTCTTTTTCTGCACGAAGCATAATAGGCGTGCCATGCGTATCATCAGCACACACATAATGTACGGTGTGCCCCAGCATTTTTTGAAATCTAACCCATACATCTGACTGAATATATTCAACTAAATGTCCTAAATGGATACTGCCATTTGCATATGGAAGTGCTGAGGTAACAAGAATTTTGCGTGACATGGTAAATGAACCGATTTTGCTAAAAGCGTCATTTTAACAAATGCCTGCCGGTTAACCTATGAATTATGCAAAATAAGTCTTGTCATGAAATCTTTATTAATTTGTCATATTTTCTAAAAGAATTTTCTACAAAATAGTCATATAAATTAAAAAATGAATTGCTATGACTTATTAATATGCTGATTGTCACAGATACATTTGAGCAAACAAACGGTGTTTCAACCACCTATAAAAATCTTAAAAGAATTGCAAGGTCGCGTCATTTAAGTTTTAAAGTGATTCATCCTAGTCTATTTAATTGGATCCCAATGCCTTTTTATCCAGAGATCCAATTAGCAACGCAACCTTGTCGCTTATGGCGTTTACTTAACCGTATCAACCCACCGCAACTTCATATAGCAACAGAAGGTATTTTGGGAGTCGTAGCCAGAACTTGGTGCCAATATCATAAAAAGCCTTTTACATCTTCATATCACACCCAATTTCCTCAATACCTTAATGTTTACTTCTGCCTTCCGCTGAGCTGGACATATGCATACCTTAGACGTTTCCACGCTCCTGCCAAAACAACATTTGTCACCACAGAAACCATATATCAACAATTATCCGCTCGCGGATTTAAACATTTAACTGTTTGGACACGCGGTGTTTCAGATCAATTAAAAAGTGATCAAGCATTTAAACAATCAGATAAAAAACTAAAGGTACTTAATGTTGGGCGTGTTAGTAAAGAAAAAAACTTGGATACCTTATGTGCTTGTGAAAATGAGTTTGATATTTCGATAGTCGGCGATGGCCCATACCTTGATACCCTAAAAAACAAGTACAAAAATGTAAGATTTTTAGGTTATAAATATGGCAAAGAACTTGCAGATATTTATACACAACATGATATTTTTGCGTTCCCATCACTTACCGATACTTTTGGTATTGTGATGATTGAGGCCATGTGCAATGGTTTGCCTGTTGCAGGTCACGATGTTGCTGGACCCATTGATGTCATTGATCATGGGGTAACAGGTTATGTTAACAATAACTTACGAAATGCGATTATAGATTGCAGCATATTAGATCGTCAAAACATAAAAGAAACGGCCAGAAGCAAATGGAGTTGGAGTCGTTGCTTTGATATTTTTGCTAAACACTTTAATGCTTAAATGACTATACTTAAAAGCACCTCAATTAAAGCTTTACATGACGGAAAGGCTAACATCCGCTAAAATAGAAACATTAACAAATCGGAAATATTTCTCGAATGGCCATTACCCCGCTTCTTATTGAATCCTCATTAAAACTTTGCATTGATCCAAACACAGGTAAGGATTTTATCAGCAGTAAATCTGCTAAAAATATTGTAATAGACGGAGATAAGGTCAACTTGGATATAGTGCTTGGATACCCAGCCAATAGTGTAATGGAAAACATTAAAGCACTCGTCATTAACCATTTACAAACTGTAGATGGTGTCAATGAAGTTTTAATCAACATCGGTAGCCGCATTGTTTCTCACAAAGTACAACAAGGTGTTAACTTACTGCCTAATGTTAAAAATGTGATTGCAGTAGCTTCTGGTAAAGGTGGAGTTGGTAAATCGACCACCTCTGCAAACTTAGCCTTGGCTTTAGCTGCTGAGGGTGCCACAGTAGGCTTATTAGATGCAGATATATATGGCCCCAGTCAGCCACAAATGCTTGGCCTAAGCGGTCGCCCTGATAGCAAAGATGGTAAAAGCATCGAGCCGATGGAGGCCCATGGCATTCAAGCCATGAGTATTGGTTTTTTAGTCGATACGGATACCCCGATGGTTTGGCGTGGCCCAATGGTTACAGGGGCTTTAGAGCAATTATTACGTGACACAAAATGGCGTAATTTAGATTACTTAATTATAGATTTGCCACCTGGAACAGGGGATATCCAACTCACTTTAGCGCAAAAGATTCCAGTCACAGGAGCTATTATCGTCACAACCCCCCAAGACATCGCGCTACTTGATGCACGTAAAGGCTTAAAAATGTTCGAGAAAGTCGGCATTCCAATTTTAGGGATCGTTGAAAATATGAGCACTCATATTTGTAGCAACTGCGGTCATGAAGAGCACATATTTGGTGCTGGTGGCGGTGAATTGATGTGTAAGGATTACAATGTTGATCTATTGGGCAGCTTACCTTTAGATATTAAAATTCGTGAGCAAGCTGATGGCGGACAACCAACGGTTGCGGCTGAACCAGAAGGTGATATTGCTAAAATATATAAAGAAATTGCCAGAAAATCTGCCATTAAAATTGCCAATGCAGGCTTAGACCATAGCAGTAAGTTTCCAAATATTGTGATTCAAAACACCTAAAAAATTAGGTGACTATTGATTGCTAAGCAGTGATAGAAATCACAATTTGAGGTTTAAATCGTAACTCGGCATATAAACCCGTAATCAATTCAACAAATGTATCGCTGGGTTTTGTTGCACACATCAAATACACTTTAGACAAACCATCGTAGCCCATTTCTCTATACTTAGCGATCAGCTCCTCTTCTGTCTTATTTTCAGGCACGCCTAAATGTAAGTTAATGTTTTCTCCATTCAACGAAAACATTGGTGAATCCCAAAAGAATTGAGCTGAAACATGATTGGGTACTTTAATATAAAAGCTACTTGGACCTGCCTTTACTAGAAAACCCTTTCTTCGCCGTTTCCATTCAATCAATCCAGCGCCTGGTTTAGCCAAACTAGGTCCATAGTCACAAAAATCATATCTTTGATCAATTGCATACAATAGCGCAAGGTGTAAATTTGCTGCATTAGTCTCTTGAAGCCTTGAGTAATCTGAAAAAACTGGGTCAATATACCCAAAACGATTTACATGCCAGTATCGTTTGCCTTTTCGGGTATACGCATTGCCTAGATGGCATCCAACTGGAACATCACCTTCATATAACAAATCTAAACGACCATATTCGTTCAATGCCAAATCTTTAACCACACTTAATGGTACTTGATTAGCTGTTATTCCAATTCTATTAATAGCATAAGGCCTTAGCATGGTGGCATCGATTTCTTGAATCATCGACTCATTTGTGACCATTTCATATTTAAACTTAGGCGCTAATTTTAAAATAGAACGTCTTAAGCTTCTTGAATATCCTGCCATAATATCTTCAATTGACCTATCCAGACTCACGATTGTCGATAAGCAATGTGGAATACAAAGCGTATTCGGCATGGGCAACTCATAGACAGAGATCTCATTATGCGTTGTTAACTCTTTTAATTTTGGCTCATTTGTTTCTGAAGAAATCCCAAGCAATGATTTTAGAATTGGTAAAAGATCTGCACGTCCAGTGAAATGAATACTAGTTGCATTTTGTTCGCCCATTGGAAATGAAAAACTGTCCCATCGCCAAAAGCATAAGCGTGAACAGTAGTCACTTATGAAGCTTTTAAACGCTTTTATTTCATATTTAAAAGAAGAAAAAATGGATTTAATCATAAGAATTTAGACTTTAATTTGATTCAAAAAAATTCACACCCTAGATTCTTAATAAAATAAAAGTCTAGTATTTGAAAATTAACGATAATCAGGTTTAATAAAACAAGATAGATTGAATTTAGAGATTATAATGTTTTCAAACTGATATTAAAATTAATAAGTAGCTATGAAAAACATCTTATTGTTAAGTATTGTATTAATGGCAATGACCAGCTGTTCACAAAGCGGTCCATATAGTGAATCTGCCGACGCAAGGGCTGATATCCAGCAGGCACTTAATCAAGCAAAATTAAAACAACAACCATTAGTGATTATTTTTGGCGCCAATTGGTGCGCTGACTGCCAAGCATTAAGTAAAACACTATCCAGCGGCTCAGAAGCAACAAAAATAGCTGATGAATTTCAATTAGTTAAAGTGAATGTTGGCAATTTTGATGCCAATTTAGACATTGCAAATAATTATGGCAACCCAATTAGTGGTGGCATTCCTGGCGCAGCATTATTATCATCTAATGGTCAATTGGTATATGTAACTAAACCTGGTGAGCTGTCAACCGTACGACAAAAAGGCGCCATCGGTTTATACGCTTTTTTCAAAAAACACTTACTTCAGAAAGAATAACTATCCTTAAAACAAAAAGCCCAGACTTTCTGGGCTTTTATTTGTTAACTACTTAACCACTATTTTTTGGATTAAATACTCACACCAAAACAATAAATATCTGCGCCATGATGACCAGTGATTAAGGTGGCTGGGATAGATTCACCATTCCGCCATTGATTAACAGCATCTTGTTTATTTGCACCTGTGACTAAAAACATCACTTCTTTAGTATTGTTTAATCGGGCTTGGCTAATGGTAATGCGGTCTGCAGGCGGTTTAGGCGCATTAAACACAGGCACAGCATCAGCGCTATTATCGACAGTTTGGTTTGGGAATAAGCTTGCAGTATGCCCATCTTCACCTAAACCCAAAATCACTAAATCAAACTCTCGCAAACCTTTAAGCGTTTCAGCATAAGCTTTTGCCCCCTCTACATTACCGAGTTCCGCTGGTATGTCATGAATTTGGTCTGCTGGTATTGCAACATGATTAAGCCATGCTTCTCTTGCCATTTTGCTATTTCGCTCATCATGGTCAACAGGTAAACAGCGGTCATCATTATGAAAGACATGCCATTTTGACCAGTCTGCTTGTTGCTGACTTAATAATTGATAAACGGCTTTAGGGGTACTTCCCCCAGCCAATACAATATAAAAACTACCCTGTTGTTTAATAGCCTCATCAGCAGCTTGCAATATCCTAGAGATAGCGGCTTGATTTACTTCATCTTGAGAACTAAAGGAATGCCAGCGATTAGCAGATTGTTGCGTCATATTACAAAAAACCTTACATTTTATTTAACGGAGAATATTTAAGTCATGCGATTGCATTTGATATAATTATACTTGTTCTTACATAATTATCGGCTGAAAAATGACTAAAAAAATTGATCCTTGCACCCTAGTGCTATTCGGCGCTAGCGGAAACTTATCTCGCGTAAAGCTCATGCCTGGTTTATACCGCCTAGACTTACTTGGTAGATTACCGGACAGTATGAAAATATTATCCGTTGGAAGATCACCTGTTTCTAATGAAAATTGGCAAGCCGAAGTCCGAAAAATGATAGAAGCAAAATTTTACAGTGGTGTAGATGAAGTTGCTTTTAATCGCTTTATTGCACGCAATCATTATCAAGCCAACGCTTCTGATGACCCTGATGCGATGACTAAGTTAAAGGCTACATTAACTGATGAAGCTGTCTTCCCTCAAAACTTCGCTTACTTCCTATCAATTCGTCCAGTTGATTTTGCAAAAGTGGTTGAAGAGCTTGCAAACGTTGGTCTGACCGATGACAGCAAATACTGGAGACGCGTCCTGATTGAGAAGCCTTTTGGTACTGATTTGGAAAGTGCGCAAGCATTACAATCATCCATCACTAAACACTTAAAAGAAGATCAAATCTATCGTATTGATCATTATTTAGGCAAAGCGGCTTTACAAAATATAATGCTCACACGTTTTGCGAACCATATGTTTGAACCTCTATGGAACAATGAGCATATTGATCATGTGCAAATTACAAACAATGAGACTTTAGGTGTTGGCGATAGAACCCAATTTTATGATGGAACAGGTGCCCTTCGGGATATGGGGCAAAGCCATTTACTCCAAACATTAGCCTTAGTAGCAATGGAAAAACCTAATGACTTAAATCCTGAAAATGTCCGTGCAGAAAAAATAAAATTACTACAATCTATACGTGCAATAGATACAGATAACCTTAATAAACAAGCCTTTCGTGCACAATATAAAGAAGGTCATGCTCCTGCAAGAGATGGTCATTCAGAGCATGTAAAAGGTTATTTAGAAGAGCTTGGCTACGACAGTCAGGTTGAAACCTACGCAGCGATTAAACTATTTATTGACAATCCCCGTTGGAAAGGTGTTCCCTTCTACATTCGCACTGGGAAAAGGATGCATGATGGTGGTACCGCTATCTCGATTCGATTTAAAAAAGCGCCTATGGTATTAAAAGAAGGTCAACAACAGAACTGGTTAATTTTAAGTATTCAGCCAAAAGAAACGATTAACCTAGAAATTCAAACAAAAGTGCCTGGACTTGATATTCTTACCAGATCCATAAGCATGGATGGCGCTTTACGCCAAGCAACTGATGATAGTGTTGATTCTTATGAAACTTTACTTCTTAACCTAATGGAGGGTGACCCATCTCTTTTCCTACACATTGATGAAGTACAAGCGCAATGGCGTTTAATTGATCCGATAGTCAAAAGTTGGGCAACTGACCCATCCCCTGTTCACCAATATGCGGCAGGAAGTCGAGATCCAAAAGAATGCGGCGTTATTTTTGAATCAGAGGATCAGTTTTGGCGTTACAGTATTGAATTAGGTGGTGATCAGCATTAATCACCTTTTATCATCAAAATAATTAGAACTTTAATAGTATTTGTTGTTATTATTTTGCATGAATGAAAAGCGGGGTTGTTTCCCCGCTTTTTAACTTACACTACTAAATATAAACTGATTCACTAAAGTCTAAGGTTATTGCACGATGAGTATAAAGTCAGATAAATGGATACGAAAAATGGCACAAGAGCACGGCATGATAGAGCCGTTTGCTCCACAACAAGTTAAAGTCAATGAGGCTGGTGAACGTATGGTGTCATATGGCACATCTAGTTATGGTTATGATATTCGCTGCTCAAGAGAATTTAAGTTATTTACTAATCTTAACAGCACCATTGTTGACCCAAAAAACTTTGACCCGAATTCATTTGTTGAAGTAGAACAAGACTTTTGCATTATTCCACCAAACTCATTTGCGTTGGCTCGAACGGTAGAGTACTTCCGCATCCCGCGTAATGTGTTAACCGTTTGCTTAGGTAAATCAACATACGCGCGTTGTGGCATTATTGTAAATGTAACCCCGTTTGAACCAGAGTGGGAAGGCTATGTCACATTAGAGTTCAGTAACACAACACCACTCCCTGCTAAAATTTATGCTAACGAAGGTTGTGCACAAGTGTTATTCTTTGAAGCGGATGATGATGATATATGCGAAACCAGCTATAAAGACCGTGGTGGCAAGTATCAAGGTCAAGTAGGCGTTACTCTACCAAAAACTTAGGTAAAATAAATGAAATTTAGATTTCCAGTGGTCATTATTGATGAAGACTTTCGAACAGATAACTCATCTGGTTTGGGAATCCGCGTACTTGCAAAAGCGATTGAAGATGAAGGTGTAGAGGTCATCGGCGTGACCAGTTATGGCGATGTATCTTCTTTTGCTCAACAACAAAGCCGAGCATCAGCTTTCATTCTATCCATTGATGATGAAGAAATTGTAGAAGAAAAACCGGAGGCGATTGAAGCACTTCGTACTTTTGTAAATGAAATTCGTTATCGCAATGATGACATTCCTATCTTTTTACATGGCGAAACCCGTACCAGCCGACACATTCCAAACGATGTGCTTCGAGAGTTACATGGATTCATTCATATGTATGAAGATACGCCAGAATTTATTGCTCGCATGATTCTGCGTGAGGCAAAGACTTATTTAGATAGCCGCGCGCCCCCATTTTTTAAAGCCTTAACACAATATGCTGCTGATGGCTCTTACTCTTGGCATTGCCCAGGTCATTCAGGCGGTGTGGCTTTTCTAAAATCACCTGTAGGGCAAATGTTTCATCAATTTTTTGGTGAAAATATGCTACGCGCTGACGTCTGTAACGCAGTAGATGAACTGGGGCAACTATTAGACCATACAGGCCCTATTGCCGCTTCAGAAAGAAATGCCGCACGTATTTATAAATGCGACCATTTATACTTTGTCACCAATGGAACCTCAACTTCAAATAAAATCGTATGGAACTCAACGGTAGCGCCCGGTGATATTGTTGTTGTAGACCGCAATTGCCATAAGTCTGTATTGCATGCCATTATCATGACAGGCGCGATTCCTGTATTTCTAATGCCAACTAGAAATCACTTTGGCATTATTGGCCCAATTCCTAAAAGTGAGTTCATCTGGGAAAATATTCAGAGAAAAATTGAACAAAACCCTTTTATCGAGAATAAAAATGCCAAACCACGTGTACTAACAATTACCCAGTCAACTTATGACGGTGTTTTGTATAACGTTGAAGAAATTAAAGAAATGCTCGACGGTAAAATTGACACTTTACACTTTGATGAGGCTTGGCTACCTCACGCCACATTTCATGACTTCTATGGTGACTATCATGCAATTGGTGAAGATCGGCCACGATGTAAAGAGTCAATGGTATTTTCAACTCAATCAACGCACAAACTACTTGCGGGACTTAGCCAAGCATCACAAATTTTAGTTGAAGATGCGGTTAATAACAAATTGGATCGTGATGTTTTTAATGAAGCGTATCTAATGCACACCTCGACCAGTCCACAATACTCTATTGTTGCGAGTTGTGATGTGGCCGCAGCTATGATGGAAGCCCCAGAAGGAACAGTGCTTGTAGAAGAGTCCATTATGGAAGCATTAGATTTCCGCCGGGCCATGCGTAAAGTGGATGAAGAATGGGGTGACGATTGGTGGTTTAAAGTATGGGGGCCTAACGATTTATCTGAAGAAGGCATTGAAGAGCGTGGTGCATGGATGTTAAAAGCCAATGAAGAATGGCATGACTTTGGCAATTTGGCCGAAGGTTTTAATATGTTAGATCCGATTAAAGCAACCATCATTACCCCAGGTTTAGATATAAAAGGTAACTTTTCAGATGACCATGGCATCCCGGCCGGGATTGTTACCAAATATCTAGCTGAACATGGTGTTGTGGTCGAAAAAACAGGCTTATACTCATTTTTTATCATGTTTACGATTGGCATTACCAAGGGTCGATGGAATACGATGGTGGCTGCTCTTCAACAATTTAAAGACGATTACGATAAAAATTCGCCTCTTTACAAAGTGCTGCCTGAGTTTTTACAAAAACATCCAAGCTATGATCGACTTGGTTTAAAAGATTTATGCACGCAAATTCATGAAGTGTATAAGAAAAATAATGTTGCTCGACTCACAACTGATATGTATCTATCTAATATGGTGCCTGCAATGAAGCCTACAGATGCATTTGCTAAGATGGCGCATAGAGAGATTGATCGTGTTCCAATTGACGACCTAGAAGGCCGCATTACGGCAGTATTGCTCACGCCCTACCCACCAGGCATCCCTTTGCTCATTCCTGGTGAGCAATTTAACCAAGTCATTATCAATTACCTAAAATTTGCTCGTGACTTTAATGAGCGATTTCCTGGCTTTGAAACAGATGTGCATGGATTAGTCAAACAAGTAATAAATGGAAAATCCATTTATTATGTTGATTGCGTAAAGGCTTAGCAGAAAAAGAGAGGTCCAAATGGACTATATCTAAACCTTTTTTCAAATAGTAAGATTAAATATTAACCATATTTGAATGTTGCCGAGGGCTTACTTTTGAAAAAAGGTCTTTTTTCTACTGAATCATCAGCAAAAATTATCACGTCAATATTGGCACTTTGTTTAAGCCTACCAAGTTTTGCTCAAGACACATCAAACAATGCAAAAATGGCTGACTTAGAAGTTGAAAATACAAACAGCACAGCAGATACTGAAGATAATCCATATAAAGTGTTAGTTAACCTTGCATTCAAAGGTAGAGGGGTTAATGGCATTAATAGCTATGAAGCGGCAGCAACCCATTATTGTAAAAAAGCGCGAGATTTAAATGATGCGAACGCATATTTTGCAATGGGTTGGATGTATGCCAATGGTAAAGGTCTTGCAAAAGATGAGAATGTTGCTGCGTTGTTTTATATTAAAGCCGCTGAGCAAGGTCATGAAGCAGCGACAAAATCACTTAAAGAAATTAATGCTGATCAAACAAAAGCTAAAACACCTGCATGTCTTTTACCTGACCCTATACCAGAAGTAACTACAGAAGCAGAAACGGTGTATACGATAGATGTTGAGAGAGAAGCTTTTTACGAAAAAGGTCCAATTTACAACATTGTAAAAATACTTGCACCTAGTTATAAAATTGACCCAGATTTAGCAATGGCTTTTATCAAAGTTGAGTCTAACTTTAACCCAAGAGCAACTTCACCTAAAAATGCGCAAGGACTAATGCAACTTATTCCTGAAACAGCTGCAAGATTTCACGTTAAAGATCCATACGACCCTGAAGATAATATTAGAGGGGGGCTAGCCTATTTAGAATGGTTACTTGCCTACTTTGAAGGTGATGTTAGATTAGTTGCTGCCGCTTATAATGCAGGAGAAAATGCAGTAGATCGATATAAAGGTATTCCACCATATCCTGAAACAAGAAAATATGTCACTAAGATTTATAACCTATATCGAAAATCTTACCATCCATTTCGTGAAGATTTACTATTAGGTAAAAGGTCAACAACTATTCAGTTATCGAGAAACCCATAAGGTTAACTGACTTTATCAACTAAACGATCATAAATCACGTAACTAAATAGTATTCCATTTTCAGCTTGATGTTGCTCACGAGATACCTCCTGCCAATGATTTAAATCAAAACTAGGGAAAAACGCATCGCCATCAAAATCAGCATGCACCTCTGTAAGATAAATTCGATCAGCAAGATCTAAGCCTAGCTGATATAGTTCAGCGCCACCTATCAAAAAAACTTCATCATCCTCTTTAGCTGATTGAAGTGCCTCATGAATGCTATGCACAACAATCGCTCCTTCAACACGATAATGCTTGTTTCGAGTAACAATCACTGTTGTTCTTCCTGGCAACAATCGACCCAAAGAGTCATAAGTTTTGCGTCCCATCAAAATATGATGCCCCATTGTTAAGGCTTTAAATCTTTTTAAATCTTCTGGTAAATGCCAAGGCAAGGTATTATTACAACCGATGACTTGGTTGTTGGCAACTGCGACGATAATAGATAATTTACTCATACATCCATTATACTGGATGTTGGCATAGATTAATGAAGATACATTAATGCAGATTCGTTATCCAGATTCATTCTTAAAGCTACTACTGATAGGCTTTGGATTCGCAATTATTCCTTTACTTTGGGCCTTTATAAACACAAATATCGAATATGGCGAATTGGCAAAACAAAGTGAATTAACAATCTCACAAGCGGTTAAAACAACAAGACTTAGCCGTGCATTACAAGAACATTCAAGATTGATGGAACGCAGTGCAAGGCAGTACTTTGTGCTTAAAGATAGCATATTATTTAAAAACTACCATCAAGCATATCTGGCGTTTAACGAGTCTATCAATCAACTAATCAAAATTCAAAAAAACATAGCATTAAAGAAAAAATTACAAACAATAGAAAAAGATGTAGTTGAATTGCATTATTCAATCAGTAAGCAAAAAGACACATCCGATGAAAACCTTGATTTTCTTAATCAATTTGATCAGCTTACAGCAAACATAAATCAGGTTATTTTAAAGAACAATGCCGCGATTGATGAAGCGGCATCGCAATTTACAAAGAAAGCAAAAATTAAGCAAAGAAAGTTATTTTTACAAAGCTTAATACTCATTCCATTTGCCTTAATGGTTGCTGGAGTAATTACGTTTTTACTTGCAAAACCCATTCGTCGAATGGATAGTGCTATTCGTGATCTTGGCGAAGGCCATTATGAAAAAACCATCTCAATAGATGGGCCGGGAGATTTACGTATTTTGGGTAGCAGGTTAGACTGGTTACGCAAGGAGCTAAAAGATGTTAATGCACAAAAACAACAATTTTTAAGACATGTTTCTCATGAATTGAAAACACCTCTAACTGCTATTAGAGAGGCAACAGAACTTTTACACGATGGTATTGGCGGCTCATTATCTAGACAACAAAATGAAATTATTCAAATCATGCGTGACAATAGTATACGCTTACAAAAAATGATAGAAAATCTATTAAACTACACTAAAGTTGACTCGAGCAAAGCAAAAACGAAGCTACTTCCAATAGATTTAAATAATGTGATTCACAATGTTTTGAAAGCCCATGCCTTAACAGTTAAGAATAAACATTTAAAGATTAATGTACAATCCAATATTGATGAAAACATTATTTCAAATGAAGAAAAACTATCGATTATTCTAGACAACCTTATTACCAATGCGATTAATTATTCACCTGAGTCTAGCCAACTAAATATCGTAACAAACGCTGAGCCTGAGTGGTTTGTTATTGATGTAGAAGATAGTGGCCCTGGCTTAGCAAAAGAAGATGCTGAAAAAATATTTGAGCCTTTTTTTCGAGGGAATACAGTTCATAATGGCCTTATTAGTGGTAGTGGATTAGGCTTAACCATTGTAAAAGATATTGTGGAAACCTTAGACGGAGAAATTAATTTGATTCCATCAAAATCTGGTGCGCACTTTTGTGTGCGCTTACCAAGAAACATAGATAATATGGAGTTTTAATGCGCATCAAGGTATTATTTATTTTGTTGACCTTACTTTCTGCTTGCACATCTAATGGTAGGCTAAATAATGATCAAAGAAGCCCTCAGCACGCACAAATCCATTTTGTATCATTGACTGATTCTCGCACAGAAGAGTTGCTTAACTTTATAGCAAATTATGCAGACTCAATGCCTGATGAACAAAATGCATTATTTTTAGAGAATACGCAAGCACTGGCTAAAGATAAAACTGACACTGAGCTTCGTATTCAACATAGCGCAATGTTGGCACTACCCACCAGTATTGTGAAAGACATTCCTAGAGCAAAATCATTACTAGAATCACTATTAGCCAGCAACGAATTAAATGTATCAGAAACGAGCCTAGCAAAATTACTGCTTACCTATACACATGAAAGTGATGTGCAAATAAATAAAATCAATGATTTATCCAAGAAAAATGAGATTATTAAACAAAAGAACAAAGTGTTAACACAAAAACTGAATGATCTTAAAAATATCGAAAAAACAATGATTGAACGTAACGGTCAAACAAACAATAATAAACAATGAACAAGCCTCTTATTTTAGTTGTTGATGACGATCAAGACATTTTAAAACTAATTATTATTAGACTGAATGCTGCAGGTTATGACACGATTGCAGCAAACGATGGCGAACAAGCGATAACAGCCATTGCATTAAATCGTCCAGACCTCATCGTTAGTGATTTAAAGATGCCTGTAATGGATGGCATGGCTTTATTAGATGCAGTCCATAAGCAACACCCAACAATGCCCATGATTATATTAACGGCGCATGGTTCAATACCAGATGCAGTCCATGCAACACAGCATGGTGCATATAGTTTTTTGACGAAACCTTTTGATAGTCATGAACTACTCAAACTGGTTGCTTCCGCATTACGTATTAGCGGCGTACAAAATATACCTAATAGCAATGAAGATGATACTTGGCGAAAAAAAATATTAACGCGTAGTCCTAAAATGGAAAGTATGCTGGGTCAAGCAAAACTTGTTGGAATGACTGATGCAAGTGTGTTTATTCAAGGTGAAAGTGGTTCAGGTAAAGAACTTTTAGCTAGGGCTATTCATCAAGCAAGTCCAAGAAACAAAAATCCATTTGTAGCGATTAATTGCGGTGCAATTCCTGAAAACTTATTAGAGTCAGAGTTATTTGGTCATCAGAAAGGGTCTTTTACCGGCGCCGTTAATAATCATATTGGCTTATTTGAAAGCGCTGATGGCGGTACATTATTTCTAGATGAAATAGGCGATATGCCGCAAGCCCTGCAAGTCAAAGTATTACGTGCTTTGCAAGAGCGCGTAATACGCCCTGTTGGCAGCACCAAAGATATTAGTATTGATGTAAGAGTGATTTCTGCTACACATCGAGATTTAACAGACGAAATGCAAAAAGGTCGATTTAGAGAAGATTTATTTTATCGGATTAATGTTGTCAGTTTGGAAATTCCAGCTTTAGCTGATCGCAGAGAAGACATTAGTTTACTTGCCAGCCACTTTACTCAAATATTTAATAATAAGTACAATAAAAACGTTCAAAGTTTCGCGCCTGAAGCATTGGAAATGTTAATTGCTGCTGAATGGCCAGGCAATATAAGACAATTACAGAATGTGATAGAACAAACTGTGGTGTTAGCAACAACATCAATTGTTCCGTTAACCCTGCTTGAAAAAGCATTACAAGAGACGGCAAATACGATTATTCCATTAGATACTGCTAAGCATAATTTTGAACAAAATTACTTGATCAATTTATTAAAAACAACACAAGGTAATGTTGCACAAGCAGCCAAACTCGCCAAAAGAAATCGAACAGAATTTTATCGGTTATTAGAACGTCATCAGATACAACCCAGTGCCTTCAAAAATAGTTCATTAAAGTAATGTTTCAATTGTCGTTTATTGGCGACATGTTTTTTCTTTTATATCCAAAGTCTTAATAGATTTAACAAAAATCTTGTCGTTACTAAGCGACAATTTTCAATACAAACAAGTGTATGCAATTTTATAACCAATTGTTTTAATTGATAATTATAAGTTGGCATGATACTCGCTATAGTAGTATTAAATAATAAATAAGAAGCAAAAACTAAGGTAAAACATGGCAATTAAACGCAATATCAATGCAACAACTGCTTTAAGTGTTTTAACTTGTTTTGCATTTTGTTTAACCGCCCATGGTGCTGAAAAAGACATTATTGATGGTGATATAAGCGATAACTATATCAATTCAACTGTTATTGCTAGAGCACCAAAAGATTCGAATTTTGAATCTCTGGATACAGATAATGACGGCAAAATTTCATTACAAGAGGCGATTAATGAAATCAGTTTAGCTGAAAATTTTAATAATACTGACGTGAATCATGATGGCGTTATTACTGTTGATGAATATGCAATGTTTGTTAAAACAAACGAAGAGCAAACAGATATAAATTAATAATGATAATTTTTAAGTTTTGTGGCTTCCCCCCTGAAAGTCACAAAGTATAAGGCTACCTAATCAAAAGTTAGGTAGCCTTTTTTTTAAACAGAAAAGGGATATGCTATTGGTTCATGGCATTGATAGTTTTCCAACTCAAAATCATCTACCGTCACCCATGTTTCTAAATCTTCTAATGTTTTAATATCAGGATTAATGTTTAACTGTGGTGAATCATATGGCTCACGCTTTAATTGGACATCTCGCATCAATGTTAGTTGATCTTCATAAATGTGTGCATTCACAATCTTATGGTATGCCTTCCCAGGCTTTTTACCTGTTATCTGTGCCATTATTGCAAGTAAGAAGTAAACTTGCACCATATTAAAATTCAAACCAAGCGGAACATCACAGCTTCTTTGCGTACTATTTAAAAAAAGTGTATCTCCAAGTAACGAGAAGTGATGGCTATACATACAAGGCCTTAGGCAGCCCATATGAAACGCACCAGGATGATAAAAAGTAAGTATTTCCCCTCTATTATCAATCCCAGATTTTAGATTATTCACAATATTTTTGAGTAAATCAATACTCCCGCCGTCTGGTTTTGGAAAGTTTCTAGCAACCTTTCCATAGATAAAACCGCAGTCATCTTCACCTTTTCTGTAAGGATTATTCAACCAATCCTTGTTTAAGTTTGCATTTGCATCCCAAGTTTTGGTGCCTAACTTTCTGAAATCTGATGCATTATCGTAGCCGCGTAAATAACCAATCATTTCAGCAATTGCCGATTTAAAATAACTTTTTCGCGTGGTGACTAAAGGAAATTTGCGTTCATCAACATCATATGTCAAATCAGCATTTATAACAGTAAGGCATTTTTTACCTGTGCGCTTGTTTTCTACCCAAGTCCCTTCATTAACAATTCGATGACATAATGCTAAATACTGTTTCATATAAAAATACCTTATTAGCTTTAGCGTTAAATGTGGCTATAACGCTTTAGCTATAAACGCTTTTATGTAATCTGAACCCACATCCATTACCGTAAATTTTTGTGGTAATGATTCAATCCCTTTAAGACTTTCAGGACGCGATGGTCTATCCCCTAAAGCCTCAACTATCGTATCTTCAAACTTGGTTGGTAAGGCCGTTTCAAGAACAACCATCGGTATACCCTTTTCTCTATACTCATGAGCAACTTTAAGGCCATCTGCTGTGTGTGTGTCTATCACGACACCATACTTTGCGTTCGTAGCACGAATGGTTTGTAATCTTGCAGCATGATTACTACTGCCAGACACAAAACCAAATGACTTCACTTTTTCCATCATTTCGTGAATATCAAAAGCACCTCCTTGATCAATATGTGACCATAGCTCACGGACTTTACTAGCATTTTGATTGAATAAATCATAGATAAAACGCTCAAAATTTGAAGCTTTACTTATATCCATAGAAGGACTAGAAGTATGATAAGTATTAGTAGCACCGCGAGGTCGATAAATACCAGTTTTAAAGAACTCATCTAATACATCATTTTCATTTGTTGCAACAACTAATCGGTTAATTGGTAAGCCCATCATACGAGCTATATGGCCTGCGCATACATTCCCAAAATTGCCAGATGGCACCGAAAAATCAACTTTTTGCGTATTGTCTGTTGTTGTCGCAAAGTAGCCTTTAAAGTAATAAACAACTTGCGCAACGATACGGCCCCAATTAATAGAATTTACAGCGCCAATTTTATACTTAGCCTTAAACTCAGCATCATTAGAAACAGCCTTAACCATATCCTGACAATCATCAAACACCCCATTAACGGCGATATTATAAATATTATCATCCTGTAAACTAAACATTTGTGCTGTTTGGAAACGACTCATTTTTTGATGTGGCGATAACATAAAGACTCGAACCCCTTTTTTACCGCGCATAGCGTATTCAGCGGCAGACCCCGTATCGCCAGAGGTTGCCCCAAGTATATTAGTTGTTTCGCCTCGCTTATTGAGTACATACTCAAATAAGTTCCCCAACAACTGCATTGCCATATCTTTAAATGCCAATGTTGGGCCATTCGATAGCGACAGCAGATATAAGTCATCTTCCAACGTAACGATTGGTGTAATATCTTCTGGATCTTGAAATTCTCGGGCAAAACCATACACATCGGCTTGATAAGTTTTATTAATGATTGCGCGTAAATCTGCTGCAGGAATATCATCTTCCTCAATGAGTCTTGACAGTATTGCAAATGCTAAATCACGATAGTTCATCGTTCGCATTACGTTTAAATCTTGCACAGAAAACTGCGGATATGTTTCGGGCATGTATAATCCACCGTCTGGTGCTAACCCTCCGAGCAACACTTCACTAAAACTTAATGCGGGCGATTGTCCGCGCGTACTGATGTATTTCATTAACTACCCAACATTTCCATTCGTAATTTAACTGTATTGCCAACAATTGCAGACAATGCTTCAATATCTTTAATGGCAGTGTTCATATTTTTTTCTATTGTTTCATGTGTCAAAATCACAATATCCGCTTCTGAGTGTCCAGCTGCAGGCTCTTTTTGAATTATTGCATCAATAGAAATATTTAAATCACCTAAAATTTTAGTCACTGTTGCCATCACGCCTGGCTTATCTGTTGCTCTAAGCCGTATATAAAAAGCGCTTTGCACTTCTTCTATCGGTAAAATTGGCAAGTCACGTACTTGGTCTGATTGATATGATAAGAATGGAGCGCGCTGCAACGCAGATACATCTTTTAATCGCGCAACATCAACTAAGTCAGCAACAACAGCGCTTGCAGTTGGTTCAGCACCAGCACCAGCACCATAATAAAGGGTTGGGCCTACTGCATCACCTTGTACAACAACTGCATTCATTGCACCATCGACATTAGCAATTAGACGTTTTTCTGGTATGAGAGTCGGATGGACACGTAGCTCTACACCTTTATCTGTTCGCTTGGCAATACCTAGTAATTTAACAATATAGCCTAACTCTTTTGCATATTGAATATCTGCTTGCGCTAATCGAGTAATACCTTCAGTATAGACCTCATCAAACTTCAATGGCATTCCAAATGCAATCGCGGCCATAATCACTAGCTTATGTGCAGCATCAATCCCTTCAACATCAAAAGTGGGGTCTGCTTCCGCATAACCCAAACGTTGTGCTTCACCAATTACATCTTGATATGCAAGCCCTTTATCACGCATTTCTGTCAGAATAAAATTGGTGGTGCCATTTAAAATCCCAGCAACCCACTCATTTTTATTTGCCGTTAGTCCCTCTCGCAACGCCTTAATGATAGGAATGCCACCAGCAAGTGCTGCCTCATAGGTGACCATCACCGCCATTTTTTTTGCTGCTGCAAAAATTTCATTTCCATGAACAGCAATGAGTGCTTTATTGGCAGTGACCACATGCTTTTTGTTTGCAATTGCTTTTAGTATCAGCTCTTTCGCAATGGTATAACCGCCAATCAACTCAACTACAACATCAATTTCAGGGTTATTCACCACGTTAAATGCATCGTCCGTGACAGCAACTTTTCCTGCAGTAATCTCATTGACTCGTGTTAGATTTTTATCTGCAACCTGAGTAACTTTAATACTTATGCCAGTACGCCTTGTGATTTCATCTGCATTTCTTGTAAGTACAGTATAAGTGCCACCACCCACTGTTCCCAAGCCTAAAATACCTACATTTAATTGCTTCAAACCTTCGCTCCATGTTTCATTCTATAATTTTTTAAAAACGTAGCAATACGATTAATTGCAATCGTTAAATCATCTACATTTGGAAGAAATACCACCCTAAAATGATCTGGCGTTTTCCAATTAAAACCTGTCCCTTGTACTAATAATACTTTTTCTTCCTCTAATAAATCTAATACAAACTGTTGATCATTTTCGATTGGATATATCGCTGGATCCAATTTTGGAAACAAATACATCGCCGCTTTTGGCTTAAAGCAGGTTACACCAGGTATTGATGTCAGCATTTCATACGCTAAATCCCGTTGTTTACATAATCTTCCTGTTGGAGCCACTAAATCATCGATACTTTGGTATCCTCCTAATGAAGTTTGTATTGCCAATTGCCCAGGCACGTTACTACATAAGCGCATAGATGCAAGCATATTTAACCCCTGTATATACTCTTCACCATGCGCCTTATCTCCAGAAACAATCATCCAGCCTGCACGGTAGCCACATGCTCTATAATTTTTTGAGAGTCCATTAAAGGTAACAAAAAGCACATCATCTGCCAATGAAGCCATTGAGATATGCTCATTGCCATCATATAAAACTTTATCGTAAATCTCATCAGAAAAAATAACTAAACTATGATGTCGAGCAATATCAATTAAAGCTAATAAGGTTTCTTTTGGATAAAGTGCGCCAGTTGGATTATTGGGGTTAATGACCACAATCGCTCTTGTATTAGCGTTTATTTTTGACTCGATATCCGCTAAATTGGGTAACCAATCGTTATCCTCATCGCACAAATAATGTCTTGCAGTTCCCCCTGCTAATGTTGCTGCCGCAGTCCATAACGGATAATCTGGTGCCGGCACTAAAACTTGATCTCCATTATTGAGCAGTGCTTGCATCGCCATCACAATTAACTCGGAAACACCATTACCTATAATAATATCGTCAACAGTTACACCTGCAATATGCTTGCTTTGAGTGTAATGCATAATAGCTTTTCTTGGCTCAAATAAGCCCTGGCTCTCAGTATATACACCTGACTTTGTGATATTTCGAATAACATCCTGTTGTATCTCGTCGGGCACTTCAAATCCAAAAACACCAGGGTTTCCAATATTTAATTTGATAATGCGCTGGCCCTCTTCTTCCATCTCTCGGGCTCGATCGAGTACAGGTCCGCGAATGTCATAACA
>CAYGSH010000008.1:0-44511 GCA_964352515.1 uncultured Methylophilaceae bacterium
CAAAATATATTTATTGCTGATCCAACCAAAAATCAAACAAACAAATACTAGCCATATTGTGCCAAATAGCCACCATGAAAATATAGAAAAGTTTCTAATAAAGTACAATGCAGCCAAGGCACTAACTGCCAACACGAAACCTACCATTCCTTTAAAAGAAGCGGCTTTTGACGAAGCAGAAATAGAGATAATGATGGCGAGTACAACCGCAACGCGATATCCGCCAGTGTGCATTGAAGCATTATCTACTAAAACAAAAAATGAAGATCCCCAAGCAAGTCCATTTACAACATGCAAAAAATGTTGACGCTGCTTAAAAAAACTAATTTGATATGCAGGTAAATCGAAATTAAATTGAAACGATGTATAAATAATATAAAAGTTAATAATAAAAATAGCCATGACCCAAAGAATAATATTTTTAGCATCAGTGATTTGGTAAAAGCTAGCAGCCAAATAAATTGCTAATATGAGTGTGCAATAAACGGCAATGCGAGATTGTTGCAAATAAATATTGAGCACCTCAAAATCTATTGCATCTTGCATATTGAGCTGTTGTTTGGATTGCATTAGTTGTTTTCTCCAACAACTATATTCGCCAATGCTGGATTCGCTGCAAAATATTTTTTAATACCTTCTAAAATAGAATCTGCCAATTTTGATTGATGTAAACTGTCGTTTAATTTACGCTCTTCTTCTGGATTACTAATAAAAGCGGTTTCTACCAAAATTGACGGAATATCAGGTGATTTTAAAACGGCGAAACCAGCTTGCTCTACATCTTTTTTATGCAGTCGGTTGACCTTCCCAACATGCCCTAAAACAGCCTTACCCAATTTCAAACTATCATTAATTGTTGCAGCTTGAGATAAATCTAATAATGTTTTTGCCAGTATAGGATCCTTATCTTTTAAACTGACCCCGCCTATCAAATCAGATTGATTTTCTTTTTGCGCTAAATATCGTGCTGTTGCACTTGTTGCGCCACGTTCAGATAACGCAAATACAGATGATCCTCGTGCAGATGACTTCGTAAAAGAGTCTGCATGAATTGAGATAAACAAATCTGCTCTTAATTTTCTTGCTTTTACCACACGCCCACCTAATGAGACAAAATAATCACCTTGGCGTGTCAATACACCACGCATATTAGGCTCGGCATCTACTTTTTCTTTTAGCTTTTTTGCAATTGCAAGTGTGATATCTTTTTCTTTACTGCCATTGGCCCCTTTTGCACCAGGGTCTTCGCCGCCATGACCAGCATCAATTGCAATTGTGATTACACGCTGTTTTTTTTCATTTGATATCGTTGACTCTGTTGATGGTGTATTTTCGGATGGTAAGGGTTCTATAATAGCCTTTTCTTCTGGACTATCTTCTTCATCTAAACGATCAATCATGGCCATGATTGGATCTTTTGTAGGGATAATATCTAATACTAATCGATGCTTATACTCTCCCGCTGGCTTCAAAGAAAAAACATTGAAATTGACTTCCTGTTTAAGATCAACAACAATTCGAACAATGTTAGGTTGATAAAGTGCAACACGGATAGATTTGATATAAGGATCACTTGATAGTGTTTTACTTGAAAGTGATTTTAGCTCTTCGTTCAGACTTATATCTTCAATATCAACCACCAACCTTTCAGGATTATTTAAAGTAAATGTCTGATATTTTAGTGCCTGTTCCGCTTCAATAGTGGCTCTTGTATAGTCATCTGCAGGCCAAAGACGCGTTGCAGTAACCGTATTTGCAGCAGCAACTGTACTTAATACCATCAGTGCAATTGCTGACATCAAACTTGAAAAAATAAATTTAACCATAAACCCTTAAAACAGTTATCGAGCGATTATTTCCAATAACCGACCAATCATAACTTTATCATCATTAAACAAACTTAACTCAACCTCATAGTTAGCGCTCGGTAATATATTTTTAGCTTTTTCTGGCCACTCCACAATACAGACAGTTTTTTCATTAAAATACTCGCTAAATCCTGCGGCATCCCACTCATATTCATCGATGAACCGATATAAATCAAAATGGTACAAAAACATGGATTGAAACTCATAAGGTTCAACTAAGGTATAAGTTGGACTTTTAACTTTACCTTGATAGCCTAGGCCCTGCAAAATACCGCGTACAAAGGTCGTTTTTCCTGCACCTAAATCACCCTTCATAAAAATAACCAAACCTGGTTTCAATTGCTGTGAAAATTGTCTGCCAGCTTCAAGCGTTGCCGCTTCATCCACTAATTCAAGTGTAAAATGTTCATACATGACTGACAATACCCAAAATACTACTGTAATGAATAAACTTGCTGCTGACATCAAGGCATGGGGCAAATCGATTGGGTTTGCCGAAATTGGTATTACTGATACAGACTTGTCTAATGCAGAGAAAAAGTATCATCAATGGGTCGAAAAAGGCTTTCATGGTGAGATGGATTATATGGCAAAACACGGAACGAAGCGAACCCGTCCAGGAGAACTTGTTCCTAACACGATTAGAATTATTTCAGCACGTTTGGATTATTTTTCACCCAATGCCAAAGATAGTTGGGAAGTCATCAACCAGGATGAACAAGCGTTTATTTCTCGTTATGCACTAGGGCGTGATTACCATAAAGTAATGAGAAATAAATTACAAAAACTATGCGATAAGATTCAACTGGTTGCAGAAAACATTGAATACCGCGCCTTTACTGATAGTGCACCTGTTCTCGAAGTTGAATTGGCAGAAAAATCAGGTCTAGGGTGGCGCGGTAAACATACATTACTTATAAATAAAAACCATGGCTCATGGTTCTTTTTAGGTGAAATCTATACTAATCTACCTTTACCGATAGATAGACCCGCAATCAATCACTGCGGCTCTTGTAATGCTTGTATTGATATTTGCCCTACCAAAGCAATTACTGCACCCTATGAAGTGGATGCAAGACGTTGCATTTCTTACCTCACCATTGAGCTTAAAACAAGCATTCCAATCGAATTCAGGCGTTTAATCGGAAATCGCGTCTATGGTTGTGACGATTGCCAACTCATCTGTCCTTGGAATAAATTTGCACAAAATACTCATGAACTTGATTTTAAAGTTAGAAATGGTTTAGATGATATAAGTTTAATTGCTTGTTTTAATTGGACAGAAGAAGAGTTTAAACAAAAGATGGCTGGTAGTGCCATCTATCGTATTGGTTATCATCAATGGCTAAGAAATATTGCAGTTGGTTTAGGCAATGCTAAAACAAGTACAGCAATTATAAATGCGCTACAAAATCGACTAAACAATACAAACGACATTGTAAAAGAGCACATAGAATGGGCATTATCACAACACCTCAATTAAGTTTTAATCTACATCGACAGAGTGATGTTGAAAGCTAATGCTGGTTAATAAATGAAACAATTGATCTAAGTAAATCTCCATCTCCTCTTAATGGCTTTGCTAATTTAGAAACCATATCAATATGGCCATAGTCTGCAAATTCAACTACAGTTACCTTACCAGATAATTCTTTTATTCTGGTTGCCATATTAAATGTGTTTTTTGGCCAAACAACATCATCTTTCAGACCAACAGCTAGTAACATTGGTGGAGATTTACCATTAACAAAATTAATCGGTTGGGATTTCCATCGTGTTTGTTTTGGCCCAAAAATTTCTTTTAACTTATTAGACTTAAGTGGTAAAAAGTCATAGGGTCCAGCCAAACCAATGATGCCAATAAAATCTTGTGGCTTTAGTTGTTGATCTAACAAATACGCTTCATTCACGCCTAACATGACTGCGATATGTGCGCCAGCTGAATGCCCACTCAAGAAAACTTGATTTTGATCTCCACCATACTCATGAATATGTTCTTTAACCCACTTTGCCGCTCTTGATGGATCATTCATAAAAGCTGGAAAAATTACTTCGGGATATACTCGATAATCAGGAATAACGACGATAAATCCTTTGGATGCCAATGCTTCACCAACAAACTTATAATTTTCTCGATTACCAGAGTCCCAACTGCCACCATAATAAAAAATAACCACCTTTATTGGCTTATCAGCCTCTTTGGGGTAAATTGGTATATAGATATCTAACTTTTGTCTTTTTAAATCCCCATATTCAATATCAGCAATAAGGCTAAAACTGGTATTTGGCACAAAAGTATTGAGAATGTTAACTGGACTACACCCAGCAAATAATAGAATGATTGCGCCAGAAAAGCATAGGATTAACAAGCTATTGATAGCATTTTTTATAAAAATAGAAGACAAATTTAACGACTCTACGCTGACAATTTAAGCCTGCGTTGCCAGTATAGCAGCACCAAGCATACCAGCGATATCACCTCCACTAGAAAGCATTACATTTGTTTTTTGGCGTAATACGGGAATTAAGTCTTGATCAAGCCTAGCATCAAACGAAGCTTGCATTAAATCCCATGCTTTAGCCATACCGCCGCCAATCACAACAGTTTGCACATCTGTCACTTTAAGGATGCTTGCTAATGCTTGTGCAAGCTTATCTCCAGCAATATTATATGCTTTCATTGCATTTTCACGACCGTTTCGAGCCAATTTGGCAACTTCTTCAGCAGTGCGTTTTTTTTGAGTAGCCTGAAAATATGTAAGACTTACACCCGATGCAGAAGCATATTGCTCCAGACAGCCAAAGTTGCCACAACCACATAAGCGACCTTGCGGCTCAACAATAATATGGCCTACCTCCATCGCATAGCCATGATGACCAACATATGGCTTCCCATTTAGGATCAAGCCTCCTCCAACACCTGTACCTAAGCCTAAATAAATCATGCCAGACTCAGGCTGTTTAGCTAAATAATACTCACCAAAAGCGGCTGCATTGGCATCATTCTCAACCATCACTTTTCTTTGAATAATCATCGAAAGATCTTTGGCCAAATTCACATTGCTTAATCCAGGCAAATTTGGAGACTGCGCAATTGTCTGTGCTTTAGGATCAATAAAACCAGGAAAGCCAATACCTACATTTTCAATATCTGGATTTTCTTTTATTACAAATTGAATGCCTTCTGCAATAAGTGTTAGAATTTTTTGCCAGGATTCTTGTGGTGTATTATTTTGGCATATACTAGAAAAATCAGCTTGAAACCGATTTTCTTTTATTAAATTGAACCCTTCAAAAACGCCAATACGAAGGTTAGTCCCACCAACATCAATACCAATCGTTTGACTAACCATTCGCTCGCCCAGATGCTTTTACTGACTTCTTAAACTGCAAAATGTGATCATCAGTCAGTTGTTCCCATTCAAACCGCCATGACCAGTTACCTTCAACAGTGCCTGGAACATTCATTCTACAATCACTATCTAAAGATAAAATGTCCTGCATTGGAATGATTGCGAGATGCGCAATTGTTGAAAAAGCCAGCTGAATCAACGCTAACGGCATATCAGGTTGGTCTGTTTTTAAATAGTGATGTAAATGCGCTATTGCATTTGCAGATGCGCTTTTATACCAGCCCAAGCTAGTATCATTATCATGGGTACCTGTGTAAACAACACTATCTTCCTCAATTTGTTCTGGCAAGTATGGGTTATGATCATCTCCACCAAAAGCAAACTGAAGAATTTTCATGCCGGGCATATTAAATTTTAATCGCAAAGCATTGACTTCATCCGTAATAATGCCAAGATCTTCTGCAATCAAATTAATCTTCAGCAATTTAGTATAAATCGCTGTTAACAGTTCGTCTCCTGGTGCCGTTACCCAGGAACCATTCATTGCAGTTTCTTCACTTGATGGAATTTCCCATGCGGCTTCTAATCCCCTAAAATGATCAATTCTGATTAAGTCAAACAATTCGGACTGTGTACGCATACGATCAACCCACCAGCCATAGTTGTCTTTAGCCATTTCAGACCACTCGTAATGTGGATTACCCCATCTTTGTCCGGTTTCAGAAAAGTAATCTGGCGGCACACCGGCTACAACGGTCATTGCACCATTTTCATCTAATTTAAACAAATGTGGCTTTGCCCATACCTCTGCACTATCAAAAGCAACAAAAATTGGAATATCTCCAAAAAGTGAAATCTTTTTTTGGTTTGCATATTGCTTCAGTGCATGCCATTGTTTAAAAAATAAATATTGATGAAATTTAATCTGCTCAATAGCAGTTGCATACTGCTTTTTAAATCCAGTGAGCGCTTTTTGATTGCGTTTTTTGTAATCATGATCCCATTGATCCCAAGCAGCGAAACCAAATGTCTGTCGCAATACCGAATATAAAGAAAAGTCTTCCAACCAACTTTGATGTTCTTGACAAAATTGATTAAAACCTTCAAGTTGGCCTAGTGAAATAAACTGACGGTGAGCAACATTCAAGGCTTGATGATGCCCCATAGTGACATCGGTATCTTGTATTAATCCTTGCTCAACTAATTTGTCTAAAGAAACAAAGGCCGTATTTCCAGCATGCGCAGAAATACATTGGTAAGGTGAATTATCTGCATGTGGCATGTTGATGGGCAGAGTCTGCCAAACACTAGCGCCTACTGAAGCCAAAAAATCAACGAACCGGTATGCGTCTTTACCTAAATCACCAGATGGCAATGAGCTAATATGAAGTAAAACCCCTGCTTTTTTTCTATTTTTTTCAGGATCAGGCATCTTGACCTCTTCGCATTGTCCCTGCGTTTTCAGAGCCTCCCCCTCCTTGGCTAATTTCTTTATGTAAGTTTTGCGGCACTGGCTGCTTTAATAACTCATATAAATTCATTAAATTACGGCGATAAAGCTTATCAAAACTTTTGACACTATCTGAAGCATTGTAATCACCAAACCACCAAAACCAGTCAGAACCTTCGCATATTGCTAATTGACGCTCACATTCAGATTGAAGATCTTTATCGATGGTATTAATTACTTTGTCATAAACCTTTTTAGCTTCACACAAGAGATCCCATGCAGCATTTTTATCATTACTACCAATCCAGGTACTAAAAGTACCATAAACCCAGCTACCTGCTGCAACTTGTGGCAATACTGTTGGCTTTGGGAAATGACCAGATTCATTGAGCCCAATAATGTCACTAAACGTGCTCATTTCAATATTTGGATGCTCAGCTAAAGCTTTATACAACTCTTTTAAGAAATAATAACCATTATATGGATAATATTCCCAAGCATTTTCACCATCTAAAATTACACTGACCACTTTAGATTGTTTTGGGGCATGTTGATGTATCTGTTCAAGATTTTCAATAAAATCCTTTACAGCATCTGAGGCATGCATTTTAGAATATTCAAAACCAATTTTATCTGAAAGGCTATCATCTCTAAAAAAGCAAATAATGTCGTCTTTTCCATTGGTGATACGATATGGTTGATAAAGGTAATGATGTTTACTCTGTATGGCTTTACCACATTTAATTAGACTATTGGCTAAAACCCCTTGTCCAGTAGCCGCCCATTTCACACCATGTTCAGCTAACAATGAAAGTGCTGCATGTGACACAGCGCCTTCTGCAGGCCACATGCCATTTGGCTTAACACCAAATACTTCTTCATGAAACACTTCTGCTGATTTTATATGGGCTTGTGATCGACTCACACCACCAACATACTTGAGATGCTCGGGCAAAGGAGCATCTGGCATTGCATCTTTGGTCGAGGCAAAATCAATCAATAAAGGCAATATTGGGTGGTAGTAAGGTGTTGTTGATATTTCAATTTGCCCATTGGTCATTAACTTTTTATATCTAGGTATAAGCCCACTAATGGTCTCTTTAATAACAGAAAATAACTGTTGTCGATCATTTTCCGTAAACAGAACACCTTTCTCCATTAAGGTTTGAACTGTTTTGCTTTCTTTCCTTAAACTTTCGCCACACCAAGCTAAATGGTACCAAACGATTAAGTCAGTTTTATATTGTGCTGATAAGTAATGAAAATCATAATCACCATTCATGATGGGTTCTACTTGTTGATAAATATTAAGTAGCCTTTGATAATGCGGGAAAGGGCTCAACATTTTTTCATGATGCGCTTTAAAACAACTTTCAATGATCAAACGGCATTCGTTCTCATCAAATTCACATAGGTTTGGTTTATTAAGCAACGCCAATAAAGGATCACGAATCGTGTTTTCTTCAAATTGTTGTTTATAATCTAAAAGTTGCTCTACTAAGATTGGCACAAAGTTAAACGTAACCCTTGCCTGTGGATTTTGTTCAAGATGATAGACCATATCGCTATAGTCTTTAATTGCATGCAAATAAGTCCAAGGTAAAACATACTCACCAGTACTGATATCTCGATAATCTGGTTGATGCATATGCCAATATAAATTTAAACGTAGTTTTGGCGATGTTGCTGGCATTAATATTCCTAATATATAACATTAAAAAAATACTTTAAATTATTGATTTTATTAAATAACTCTATATAAATCTTGTCCCAGCATATCAGGCGTTACTAGCACAATACCTTTTTCTGAAACATGGAACCGTTTTGCATCTAATGCTAAATCAACCCCTATTTGCATCCCTTCTGGAATGTAACACCCTCGATCAATGACTACATTTTTGAGCACAACATTAGCATTGATTGTTGATTTTGGTAAAATGATAGCGCCTTCTATTTTGCAATAATTGTCTATATGGACATCTGAAAAGAGAACTGAACCGGTTACTGATGAACCGCTAATTAGACAACCCCCAGATACTAGAGAGTCAGTTGCCATGCCGGTTCTACCATCATCATTAAACACGAATTTAGCTGGCGGTAGTTGCTCTTGATAAGTCCAAATTGGCCACTCTCTATCATATAGATTTAATTCTGGAACCACTTTGGTTAGCTCCATATTGGCTTCCCAATAAGCATCAATTGTTCCAACATCACGCCAATAGTAATACCCATTATCAGAGCCTACACAACTATCAGTAAAACGATGTGCTTGAACACGATATTTTTTTATCACGTGCGGAATAATATCCCCACCAAAATCATGGGTTGACCCCTTACTGCCAGCATCGCGAATTAATTGCTCGTATAAAAATTTAGCATTAAAGATATAAATACCCATACTGGCAAACGCTTGAGATGGATTGTCAGGAATTGAGATTGGCTCAGCTGGTTTCTCGGTAAAATCAACAACACGGTCAGTTTGATCTACTGTCACGACACCAAAGCCCTTAGCATCTTCAATCGGCACATTAACGCAGGCTATTGTCATATCAGCATTATTATTAACATGAGTAGCTAACATTTTGCCGTAATCCATTTTATAAATATGGTCGCCAGCTAGTACCAATATATAATCACCTCCACCCTCTCTGAGAATATCAAGATTTTGATACACCGCATCGGCTGTGCCTTTATACCAATCTTCAGTTAATCGTTGTTGTGCGGGAATAATATTAACGTACTCATGGAATTCACCACGCAAAAATCCCCATCCACGTTGAATATGTTGTATTAAACTTTGTGCCTTGTACTGCGTTGCAACATTTATTCGGCGAATACCTGAGTTGATACAATTTGATAAAGGAAAATCGATAATTCTAAATTTTCCACCAAATTGAACTGCTGGTTTCGCTCTCCAATCGGTTAAATTTTTCAATCGACTACCACGTCCACCTGCCAAAATAATTGCAACCGTATTTTTAGTTAAATTACTGATAAACCGATCTTCTCGATTATCTTGACGAACATTTTGTTTTCTACGTTCCTTAAACTTTTCCAACATGATGGGTCCTAACAAATAGTGGTAACGCGTTAATTAAGCAGGTATATAATCGACTTCTGCTTTATAATTACATTACCTTAATACAATTAAATTTAACAGAGATTATTTAATAATTATTAAAAAACTTTCTTTAAAGAAAGCAATTAAAAATCAATGACCATTTCAATGACAAATAGTGATTCGCAAAACCTTCAAAAAATTATAGATGCTCAACATCACGACCCATTTAGTTATTTAGGTGTTCATCAACTAGGCAAAGTCAATGTTTTAAGAGTATTTCATCCACGTGCCGATAAAGTATTTGTGATGATTAACAGTCAATGGCTGCCGCTAAAACAAACCAAAGGCAAACCACTCTTTACACATGAAACTAAGGAGGCTATTAAAACGCCATGTCTTTTGAAAATTGAATTTCAAGAACATCAATACGAAACTTATGACCCTTATTCTTTTGGCAGCTCAATTTCAGATGCAGACTTGTATTTATTTGCTGAAGGTAACCTAAAACAAGCTTATAAAGTTCTAGGCGCACAACCGATTTCTTTACAAGGAATTCCAGGCTGTCGATTTGCAGTATGGGCTCCGAATGCAGAAAGAGTAAGCGTGATTGGCAGCTTTAACGATTGGGACGGCAGAATCCATAGCATGCGAGCGCTTGGAAGTAGTGGTGTATGGGAAATTTTTATACCGCATTTAACAACAAACGATATTTATAAATTCGAAATCCGCAACCGACATACTGGTAACTTACATATTAAAACTGACCCTTACGGGCTTGAATTTGAACAACGTCCAGGCACGGCAAGCAAAATTAGCATAAGTAAACACCAATGGAGTGATGATGTCTGGTTAAAAAATCGTCAAGAGAGAGATTGGCTACATGCACCATTTAATTGCTATGAGGTTCACTTAGGAAGTTGGCAGAGAAATGAAAATGGTCATTACTTAAGTTACCGAGAACTGGCCGAACGCTTAGTGCCGCATGTGGTTGATATGGGTTACACCCACGTTGAATTACTACCTATCACTGAACACCCACTGAATGAATCATGGGGATACCAAACTACAGGTTATTTTGGCGTAACGAATCGATTTGGCTCTCCTGATGATTTACGTTACTTAATTGACGCGTTCCATCAAGCGAATATTGGTGTCATTCTTGACTGGGTGCCAGGACACTTTCCAAAAGATGATTGGGCGCTGGCTCGATTTGATGGTACAGCACTCTACGAGCATGAAGATCCGAGATTAGGGGAACATCAAGATTGGGGTACATATATATTCAATTATGGCCGTAATGAGGTTCGTAACTTTTTAATCAGTAACGCTCACTTTTGGTTAAATGAATTCCATATTGATGGACTACGTGTAGATGCTGTTGCCTCCATGTTGTACCTTGATTATTCGCGAAAAGCAGATGAATGGTTGCCAAACAAATATGGTGGACGTGAAAACTTAGAAGTAATAGAATTTTTCAAACAACTCAATATGTTTATTGGTGTCGATTTTCCCGGCGTTTTAACCATTGCTGAAGAATCGACTGCATGGCCTGGTGTATCAAGACCTGTTTACGCAGGCGGACTTGGGTTTAGTATGAAATGGAACATGGGCTGGATGAATGATACGCTTGCTTACATGGAAGAAGATCCTGTTCATCGTAAATTTCATCACAACATGCTTACCTTTGGTCAATTGTATGCATATAGCGAAAACTTTGTGCTTCCCTTTTCGCATGATGAAGTTGTTCATGGTAAGAAATCTTTACTATATAAAATGCCAGGAGACTCATGGCAACAGTTTGCTAATCTAAGATTACTAGCCTGTCTACAAATGACATCGCCTGGTAAAAAACTTAATTTTATGGGTAATGAAATTGGACAAACAAGTGAATGGAATGTTAATGCCAGTCTAGACTGGCATCTTTTAGATGATGCAGAACCCAATCATCAATATCATCGTGGCATCCAACAACTAAACCGTGATTTGAATAACTTATATCATCAATCAGCCTCACTTTATGAATTAGACTTTGATGCCTCCGGCTTTGAGTGGCTAGATTGCCAAGATGCAGATCAATCTTTACTCAGTTTTGTTAGACGAGGAATTAACAATACATTTGCTATAATAGTATTGAATTTCACGCCTGTCCCTAGAATTGGGCAGCGCATTGGTGTGCCAATTGCAGGCCAATATAAAGAGATTCTGAATACAGACGCAAAGCAATATGGTGGTAGTAATGTAAGCAATGATGGCGATATTTTTTCAGAAAATATTGCGTGGATGAATCAACATCACTCGCTAGTCATCAATGTTCCTCCATTAGCTGGCGTTGTAATCACATTAATTTAATAATAATCATTTAAAATCTTAACTTTATTAGAAAAAACATATTTATAAATGGCAAGACTAACCCAACACCCGAGCTGGAAAGCACTTTGCGAGCATGAAAAAACAATATCAGCTGTTCATATGCGTAGTTTATTTCAGGCCGACCCCAATCGATTTGATAAATTTAGCTTAATGCTAGATGATTTGTTACTAGATTACTCAAAACATCGTATTACAGAAGAAACACTTACCCTTTTATTTCAAATAGCGCGTGAAGCGAAAATTGAAGAATGGCGTGAACGTATGTTTTCTGGTGAAAAAATAAATATCACCGAGAATCGGGCAGTATTGCATACTGCTTTACGTAACCGCAGCAATAAGCCCGTTTATGTCGATGGTCATAATGTCATGCCAGATGTGAATGCTGTCTTGAGCCAGATGCGATTATTTTCTGAGAAGGTTCGCAATGGTGAATGGAAGGGCTTTTCTGGTAAAAAAATTACAGACATTGTTAATATAGGCATTGGCGGTTCTGATTTAGGCCCAGTCATGGTTTGTGATGCACTAAAACCTTATGCCAAACCAGATCTTAATGTGCATTTTGTATCTAATATTGACGGTGCACATTTAGTAAGGGCTCTTGAGAAATGCCAACCAGAAACCACCCTTTTTATCGTTGCTTCAAAAACATTTACTACACAAGAAACAATGACCAATGCGCGTTCTGCACGTACTTGGTTTTTAAATGCTGCCAAAGATAATGCGCACATTGCAAAACATTTTGTTGCATTATCAACTAACGCAACAGCAGTAACAGATTTTGGTATAGCAGCTGAAAATATGTTTGAATTTTGGGACTGGGTAGGTGGCCGCTATTCACTGTGGTCAGCAATTGGATTGTCAATTGCTATCTATGTGGGAATGGACAATTTTGAAGAGCTATTGGCTGGCGGACATGATATGGACAATCATTTTAGAACTGCCCCATTAGAACAAAACATGCCTGTAATCATGGCTTTAATTGGCATTTGGTATAACAATTTTCTGCATGCTGATTCGCATGCAATTTTACCTTATGATCAAAGCATGGCCCGCTTTCCAGCCTATATGCAGCAAGCAGATATGGAAAGCAATGGTAAATTCATGTGTCGCGATGGCAAACGCGTGCACTACAAAACAGGTCCAGTAATTTGGGGTGAAGCAGGCACGAATGGCCAGCATGCATTTTACCAACTTATCCATCAAGGTACGCCGATTGTACCAGCCGACTTTATCATGCCGATACATAGCCATTATGCAGTTGGCAACAACGGCAATGAGCACCATAAAATTTTACTTGCTAACTTCTTGGCTCAAACCCAAGCACTGATGCTAGGCAAAACCAAAGAAGAAGCTCGTCTAGAGCTCGAAAATCAAGGTTTTTCTGGTGAAGCATTAGAAAAGCTATTACCGCACAAAATATTTGAAGGTGACCGGCCTACTACCTCTATTTTATTTAACAAATTGACCCCAAACACGTTAGGACGTCTCATTGCACTTTATGAGCACAAAATTTTTATCCAAGGAATCATTTGGGATATCAATAGCTTTGACCAGTGGGGTGTTGAATATGGCAAACAAATCGCAAGCCAAATTTTGCCACAATTAACTAATGATGAATTTGTCACCAACTACGACAGCTCTACAAATGGTTTAATTAACTACTCAAAATCTAAAAAATAAAGAATAGATGTTAAAAAAGCTGGTCATTGACCAGCTTTTTTTTGCTTCTAACGAATCTGCTTAACGCAACTGCATACCATTAGACTCAACATCAAAACCAAGATGTTTTGCAATACTTGCACCTAACCTTTTGGCAAAGCGATCAGCAAAGCTATCTTGTTGTGTAAAATCAACGATTTCTTTTTGCTTAATCACTTCCCTTGCCACAAAGTCGGCACTACCAAAAGCATCTGCCAAACCAATATTGATACTTTCCTCACCGCTCCAGAACAAGCCACTGAATGTTTCTGAGGTTTCTTTTAAGCGATCTCCGCGGCCATTTCGCACAATGGTTTTGAACTGCTCATGAATTTCATTTAACATTTTTTTCGCATAAGCTTCATGCTCTGGCTTAACAGGTGAAAAAGGGTCCAACATGGCTTTATTTTCACCCGCAGTTAACAAACGTCTTTCAATACCTAGCTTTTCCATAGCGCCAGTAAATCCATAACCATCCATTAACACACCAATTGAACCAACAATACTGGCTTTATCAACAAAAATTTTATCAGCTGCAGCTGCTATATAATAACCCCCTGAAGCACAAATATCCTCAACAACAGCATAAACTGGGATGGCAGGATGTAATTGCTTTTGCCGCATTATTTCCTCGTTGATCATACCTGCTTGAACTGGACTTCCACCAGGACTGTTAATGCGTAAAATAATACCTTTAGTACCTTTATTATCATAAGCATCAGTTAAACTACCAATCACAGCATCTGCATTAACCTCACCCCCTGGCATTATGACTCCAGTGATATTAATTAATGCACTATGCTCTCCAATGGCAGCTTTACCATCTTTAACCACCCACCCCACGGCGTATGCAAGCAATGTAAACAAGTAAATGAATAAAAGTATTTTAAAGAACACACTCCAACGTCTTGTTGCTTTTTGCTCTTTAAGGCTTGCCATAGCAAGTTTTTCAATCACCTCTTTTTGCCAACGACTTTCTTCTACATTAATATTTTCTGCCATACTAAATTTTCCTAAGTTAAACTCTTCTTTAAAAACCATTAACTAACCATGATCGAAACCAATAATAATTTCACCATCTTTTTCTGTCACAGACAGTGATTGCAACCGCTTACCTTTGCAAGGGCCATAAGCACAAAAACCAGTATCGGGTTCATAGTGTGCCCCATGTGTTGCGCAGATGAGAAAGTCTTTATCAGTCGTAAAAAACTCACCTTCTTTCCAGTCCAATTCAACAGGCACATGCGCACATTGGTTAATATAAGCATATGGTTTATTCTCAAACCTAATCACAAAGCCTGTTGCATGCTCTCCCAAATGTGGCAATTTAAATCGCAAGCCTAGCGACTTTTCTTGTAAATCAGCACTTTTGAATTTAATCGTTTTATTATGCATTGCTTAATAACCATTCTGACAACTCATTAAAATGATTGAAAATACCTTTAGGATTATATTTAAGTAACGTTTCAGCAGAGTGCGCGCCAAAGGTCACCGCAAGTGATTGTACATCAGCATTATTTGCCATTTGCAAATCATAGCTACTATCTCCTATCATTAACGTTCGTTCTGGCGTGACAACCATTGCATCCATTAACTCATCTAACATTTGTGGATGTGGTTTTGAAAAGCATTCATCTACTGTTCTTGTTTCTTTAAAGTATCTAGCAACCCCTGTATGTTCCAATGCTAAATTCAATCCCCGACGGCCTTTGCCTGTTGCAATCGCTTGTTTAAAACCTCGTCTATGTAACTCCACTATTAATTGATGAGCTCCCGTAAATAAAGGGATGTCTTGTTCATTTGCATAATAATTTAACATATATTCTTTTGATAGTGCCTGTGCTTTCTCTATTGGAATTTCGCCAAACAAAGTGTGAATAGATTGCTGCAAACCTAAGCCAATCACACTTCGTGCAAATTGCAACTCTAACTTAGGTAAGCCAACTTTAGCTGCAGCTTGGACTAAAGCGTTAGCAATCATTGCCGTTGAATCAGCAAGAGTTCCATCCCAGTCCCACACAATTAAATCGTAATTTTTATTCATTTTGACACCACTTAACCATTTAATTAGCTTTTAAAGATAATGAAAACTGTTCAAGTTCTTTTGGAAGTGGTGCAAACAAGCGTAATCGTTCGTTAGTCATAGGATGTTGCAGCTTAGTTTCACTTGAATGTAAAAACATACGTTTTAAACCCATTTTTGATAGTTTTTTATTCAAATCAAAGTCACCATATTTATCATCCCCTGCAATAGGATAACCCAAATGTGCTAATTGCACTCTAAGCTGATGAGTACGTCCCGTTATTAATTTTGCCTCTAGCAAGCTAAACCCTTCAAAAGCCTGTTTTAAAGTAAAAACGGTTTCAGAAACTTGCGCTTCGTTAAATTTGTCTTTACTTTTGTCTGTGACAACATTTACCCGCCTCTCCCCACTTGGGAGCGTATATTTTTGTAAGTTTAAAATGACCCGTTTTTTTTCATCCTGCCATTCGCCAACAACCAAAACTAAATATCGTTTATCTGTTCTATTCTCACGGATGGCTTCATGCAAAGCGACTAATGCTGTTCGCTTTTTTGCTAAAAGCAATATACCCGATGTCTCGCGGTCAAGACGATGAACTAACTCTAAAAACTTTGCTTTAGGGCGCTCAAGTCGAAGTTGCTCTATTACGCCACGACTGACACCACTGCCTCCATGAACGGCAAATCCTGCTGGTTTATCAATCACTAACAATGCTTCATCTTCATACACAATTGCATTTAAAAACTTAGATTTAATAGGCGAATTTTCTATTAATTTGGACTTTGCTTTTATACGAATTGGCGGCACTCTTACAATGTCGTTTAAATTTAATTTTTGTGACGCATCCACTCGACCTTTATTAACACGAACCTCTCCACTTCGTAAAATGCGATAAATATGACTTTTAGGGACGCCTTTTAGCACTTTTGTCAAAAAGTTGTCTACACGTTGTCCCTCGCTTGCTTCATCGATATGAATTTGTGCTGCGGCATGCTCACTAATTAGATCATTTTGTTTTTGATGTGTCATATGTTTTGCTTAATCACTCAATAAAGCCTATACTCTAGTGTCGTTAAAATTTTATGAAATTGTTAACGACACTATAAGTATTCTTGAAGTATTCTTTGTAAAGAATACTTATAAAATAAAGAACATTTGGTTAATACCGCTCGCCATATTAAGTAGCGATAAATAAATGCGCTCTAGCCGCTGCAGATAAAGAAAATAAAGTGCGACTAAAGTTACTGAAGACCCAATTTTAACGAATTTATTGCGCTAAAGCATAAATTTTTAAGTTTGTTTAAGTAGAACATTCATTATTTAAACAATGAATGTTAATAAAACAGTATAAGTAGTTAAAATGCGCTAAATTTGCGCCAATAATATTGATTTAATTTACTCACCTGTCTTAAACCTACCTAAATCAGATCGTACTCACCATTTGAGTATTCTGACAATGTTAGCAAGGCTAACAAAAATTCCACTTCAGTAGTTTGTCGATCACAATTAAACTCTGCCCGCTAAGCGTGGGAGTCATAAATGAAACGCATGTTATTTAATGCAACGCAGTCAGAAGAACTGCGCGTTGCAATTGTCGATGGTCAAAAACTCATTGATTTAGATATAGAACACACTGGAAAAGAACAACGAAAAAGTAATATTTACAAAGGAGTTATCACCCGTATAGAGCCTTCATTAGAAGCCGCTTTTGTGGATTACGGTACAGACCGTCATGGATTCTTGCCTTTTAAAGAAATTTCACGCAGCTACTTCAGCAACAAGCCTGAAGGCAATAAAGTGCGTATCCAGGATGTTATAAAAGAAGGTCAAGAACTGATTGTGCAAGTGGATAAAGATGAACGTGGCACTAAAGGTGCTGCATTAACTAGCTTCATCTCTCTTGCAGGTCGTTACTTAGTTCTAATGCCAAATAACCCTCGCGGGGGTGGCGTTTCGCGTCGCGTAGAAGGCGAAGATCGTAACGAACTCCGTGAGACCATGGCAGCACTTACTGTACCAAAAGGTATGAGCATTATTGCTCGGACAGCAGGCATTGGTCGCACATCAGAAGAGCTTCAATGGGACTTGGACTACTTATTACAACTATGGGAAGCAATTGATGCTGCTGGGCAGCCAAGTTTTGACGAAGCTGGCAAGCGTAGCAACCCTGCTCCTGAACTAATCTATCTTGAATCCAATTTAGTCATCCGCGCTATTCGCGATTATTTCAATGCTGATATTGGTGAAATCTTGATTGATACACAAGAAACGTATGATCAAGCCAAGCACTTTATGGGCGTTGTCATGCCAGGCAATGAAGCGCGTGTTAAATTATACGAAGATGAAATTCCATTATTTTCACGCTTCCAAATTGAACACCAAATCGAAACAGCTCACTCAAGAGAAGTAAGGCTACCATCAGGTGGTGCAATTGTTATAGACCATACAGAAGCCCTTGTTTCGATTGACGTCAACTCAGGCCGTTCTATTAAAGGCACTGATATTGAACAAACAGCATTTAACACTAACTTAGAAGCCGCTGAAGAAGTTGCACGTCAACTTCGTCTACGAGATCTTGGTGGCTTAGTCGTTATTGACTTTATCGATATGGAAAGTCAACGAAATCAACGCGAAGTAGAAAACCGTATTCGTGACGAATTACATGCAGATCGCGCAAGAGTACAAGTAGGTAAAATTTCTCGATTTGGTTTATTAGAACTGTCTCGTCAAAGATTACGTCCGAGCTTAGGAGAAGGGAATCATGCAGCTTGTCCTCGCTGCCATGGTACTGGTCATATACGTGGCATTGAGTCAACTGCACTTCATATTTTGCGCATCACGCAAGAAGAAGCCATGAAAGAAAACAGCGCTATTATACAAGTACAGCTTCCAGTTGATGCAGCAACATTTTTATTAAATGAAAAACGCGCAGAAATTCATAGCATTGAACAGCTAATGAAGGTGGAAGTTATTCTGATTCCAAACATTCATATGGAAACACCTAACTACAGCATTGTAAGAATTAAGCAAGATGATGTAAATGAAGATGTGTCACGTGCAAGTTATGACTTGGTTGAAATGCCATCAGAAAATGCTTACACCAAAATCAAAAATGATGAAGCGAAACCAGTTCCTCAAGAAGCAGTTGTAAAGGCGATTACCACAACATCCCCTGCTCCAATAGCTGAGAAAAAAGAGGTTGCTAAAACAACTTTCCTTAGTCGCATTAAGAAATGGCTTAATGGTGAAGGTGAAGTCAAAATCGAAAAAAATATTGAGCAGGAAAAAACAAATAACATTAACCGTGAACGTGAGCGCAATCGCAATCGCAACCGTAATCGTAACCGTAACCGTAATCAAAATCGAAATGAAACATTGCCTCAGCGAGCTGAAAGTCAGGCAATCGACAGATTACCAAAACCAAAAACATCAAGTGAAACGACAAATACGGCAAAGAATGAGCAGTCTGCAGTTGCGCCTAGTGATCAACAACTAACAAAATCTGCAAACCAACCACGGAGTAACAGACGTAACCGTGGCAACAGAAGAGATCGAAAACCTCGAGATGAAGTACAAAACTCAACTCAAAATGATAACGTTGAAACTGCAAACATGGCTTCAACTACTTCAACTGAGGTTAATCAATCACCTATCATTAAAGATACACCTTCGGTTGATACAAACAATAATATTACATCCGTTGAAAAAACAACAACGCATGCGAAAGAGGTTGTTGCTGAGGTGAATGCTCATTCTGTTAAAGACTCAAACACACCAACCGTAACAGATAAAAAGGCACCAAAAGCCAAACAAGCTAGAAAGCCTAAGCAAGAATCAAAAAATGTTGAAATTGATATTGAAAGCAAGGTAAGTGAGCTAGATAATACTAATGCAACGGAGAAGCTGGCAACTAAAAAAACAGGTAAATCAAGAACAACTCGAAAACCAAAGAAAGAAAATCCAATTGACTTAGGTGATAGTGGATTACAATTAGTTGAGACTAAAGTCACAGCAATAAAACAAGAAATAGATACAAAAATTGCCAAGCCAAAAGCACCAAAAAGGACAGCCAATTGGAAAAAAACTGAAACCGCATTACCAAGTGAAGAATCACTTGTAATGGTTGAAACACAAAAATAGTTTCTATATATCTTGTCTATCTGTTCAACAAAAAGCCCGTTAATACGGGCTTTTTGTTTTTTGCATAGAAAATCCTTAAATTAATTTCTTACACCATAAAATCTTACTTATCCTTTAATTAATTGAATAGTCAATATTCCTATACCAGTCATTAATAAAGATCCAATTACATGAAGCAAGATATGGGTAGTAGCCCAGCCGTACTGACCTCTGGCGATTAAATTAACTCCTTCTGCGGAAAAGGTTGAGAATGTTGTCATCCCCCCCAATAACCCTGTCATTATAAACAAGCGCCATTCTGTTGAAATAGTTGGTGCAAATGCAAAAACACTGATGGCAATACCCATCACATACGCACCAATCAAATTGGCTGCCAATGTGCCTAATGCTAAGCTTGGTGAGGCTGCGTTCAACAGCAAACCTAAGCCCCATCTTGCCCATGCTCCTAAAGCTGCGCCAACACCAACTGCAAGCCACTGACTGATTAACATAAAGCCCCTTCTTTTAGAAATTTTCAATTAACATTTATAATAGTAGATATAATCACATAAACCAAATTTATAAGAGATCAATTTGCAAGTCCTATTTGTCACATCAGAAGCCTTTCCATTAATCAAAACTGGCGGCTTAGCAGATGTTAGTGGCGCACTTCCAAAAGCACTTAAAAACCTCCCCGATTTTGATGGGAACATTAAAATATTATTACCTGCCTACAATGGTGTGCTTGAAAAATTAAGTAACGTAAAACCGTTATTCACTATGGATGCCCTTGGGCAAACTTGTCAATTGCACATCGGGAAAATGCCTGATAGTAATGTTGATGTAGTTGCAATTGAAAATGCAGCGTTATATGAACGTAATGGAGGTCCTTATACAGATAGTAATGGCGTAGATTGGTCAGATAACGCATTACGCTTTGGTGTACTGTCAAGAATTGCAAGTTTGCTAGTTAAAGGTCACTCTAAACTTAATTGGCAACCTGATCTTGTTCATTGCAATGATTGGCAAACAGGCTTAACACCTGCCTATATGAAATTGGTTGATAAATTGGATGTAAAATCGATTTTTAGTATTCACAATATGGCTTACCAAGGAAACTTTAATCCAATTGTTTTAAATCTACTAGAACTCCCACTCCAACATTTTAAAGTAGATGGATTTGAATTCTATAATCAAGTTTCATTTATGAAAGCTGGTTTATATTATGCGGACCACCTTAGCACCGTTAGCCCAACTTACGCCAAAGAGATTCAAACAGAAATATTTGGCTTTGGTTTTCAAGGGTTAATTTCTACGCGTAAGAACGAGATTACAGGCATTTTAAATGGGATTGATATTGAAGATTGGAATCCTGAGACAGACAAACACCTAATCAAACATTACTCATCCAAAAATATTGCTGGTAAAAAGGCAGTAAAAAAAGAACTACAAAAAACTTTGGGGCTCGATATCGATGCAAGCGCACCATTAGTGGGCGTTGTCAGCCGATTTGTGCATCAAAAAGGACTAGATTTATTACCTCCCATTATTCCCGCACTGATTTCGGAAGGCTGCCAAATAGTTATTTTAGGAAGCGGCGACCAATCGCAAGAAGAAATATTTACAATACTACATAAAACTTATCCTAAAGCTGTAGGTGTCAACATCGGCTACAATGAAAAACTATCGCATAACATTATGGCAGGAGCAGATATATTTGTTATGCCCTCTCGCTTTGAACCATGTGGTCTTAACCAGCTATACGGCCTTAAATATGGAACACCACCGATTGTTTCAGCAACAGGTGGCTTAGCAGACTCTGTTGTTGACAGTCATACAGAATCTATTAATGACAATTCTGCAACAGGATTTGTGATAAAAAATGTCACACAAGTATCACTTTTGGTCGCTATTCGCTATGCAATTAGCTTGTGGAAAGACCAAAAAACATGGCGAAAAATCCAAAAAAATGGGATGCAGACGGATGTTAGTTGGTCATCTAGCGCCAATTCATATTTAAAAATGTATGCAAAAGTACAAAGTCAGGAGTAATGAGAAAAGTTGGCATGGTGTATGCTTAATATTAATTAAGCTTCTCCAAAGCTAAAATCTCCTCCCTTGAGGCGCCATTTAAATCAAATGTCGCCTCATTTTTTATGTGCAGAATCATTTAATAATAAAATGCTCACGATAATACTTAAGCTCATCAATGGATTCATAAACATCCGCAAGAGCTTCGTGCTTACTCGACTTTTTAAAACCTGAGTAAATTTCTGGTTTCCAACGTCTTGAAAGCTCTTTAAAAACACTTACATCTAAATTGCGGTAATGAAAAAAGGCTTCTAAATCTGGCATATAACGCGCCATGAAGCGACGATCTTGGCAAATTGAGTTACCGCACATTGGCGATTTACCAGCAGGCACAAATTCTTTTAAAAAATTAATCATTAGTTCAGTAGCCGCAACTTCATCAATTTGTGAGACTTTGACTTTGTCAATTAAGCCACTGCGTCCATGCGTACCTTTATTCCATGCATCCATTCCGTCCAAAACGGCGTCAGATTGGTGCACAATAATCACCGGCGATTCCCCTAAGACATTTAACTCTGAATCCGTCACTACTGCAGCTAACTCTAAAATGCGATCGGTATCGGGTAATAAACCGCTCATCTCCATATCTAACCAAATTAAATTGTCTTTATTTATTACATTACTTTGAGCGTCCATCATGATTTCCATTAAAATAGTAAAAAAGTACATTCGCTACGAACTATCATCGTGCAAATGCTTCAAAATAACATAATTAACATCATATCAGGTTAGCAGATTACAATTAAATCATGGCAAATACACTTACACTTACTTTTATTGGATTACTTGCGTTTAGCACGCTTATTCGTTTTTGGTTGGGTACTCGACAAATTAACTTTGTTCAAGCACATCGTAATAAGGTGCCTGAAGCATTTAGTCAAAACATCACATTAGACGCACATCAAAAAGCCGCAGACTATGCGAGCGCCAAAACTAAAATAGGTTTATCTGAAATATTGATTCAAGCATTATTATTAGTGGCACTGACCATTGGCGGCGGCTTGCAATGGATAGATCAAATATGGATGAGCATCATGGCTAATCATGAAATTATTCGCGGCGCGCTTGTCATTTCAACAGCATTGTTAGTGAGTAGCTTGATTGACCTGCCTTTTGATTACTACAAAACATTTGTTGTAGATGAAAAATTTGGTTTTAATAAAATGTCTCGCACTATGTTTTTTACAGACTTAATTAAACATAGTATCGTTGGACTTTTTTTAGGTGCCCCTATTCTCTTCGCAGCACTATGGCTGATGCAGGGCTCAGGTTCCTATTGGTGGTTATATTTATGGTTTGTCTGGACGGTATTTAACGTTTTAATGCTGGCGATTTATCCAAGCTTTATTGCGCCACTATTTAATAAGTTTACGCCATTAACTGACGAGGGTTTGAAATCAAGAATAGAAACGTTATTGAAAAAATGCGGTTTTAAATCTCAAGGTTTATTTGTGATGGATGGTTCAGCTAGAAGCAGCCATGGCAATGCTTATTTTACAGGTTTTGGTAGTAGTAAAAGAGTTGTTTTTTTTGATACACTACTTGAGCGCCTGAATACAGAAGAAATTGAAGCTGTTCTTGCTCATGAGCTTGGTCACTTTAAGCACCATCATGTAATTAAGCGCATCGCAATGATATTCTTTGTCAGCTTTTTAGGCTTAGCCTTATTGGGTTGGTTAATTAACCAAGCTTGGTTTTTCCAAGGTTTAGGTGTGACTTCCCCCAGCAACTATATGGCATTACTATTGTTTATGCTTGTTTCACCAGTTTTCTTATTTCTAATACGCCCAATAATGGCAAGTTATTCTAGGAAAAATGAATTTGAAGCTGATGATTATGCAGCTAAAAATGCAGATGCAAAGCATTTAATCGAGGCATTAGTAAAGCTTTACCGTGATAATGCATCAACACTGACACCTGATCCATTGCATTCTGCGTTTTATGATTCACATCCGCCTGCTAGTTTACGTATTTCTAAGTTATCAGCGTATACTTAAACCATATGCCTTTTTGGAGTGCTACTTGAAGCCCGCGCTACTTTTTTTATTAATGATTACAGTAAGTTTCAATCTGTTTGCAAACCCATTTTTTGCAAAAGCAGACCTTAAGGCGGGCAAGATACTTGTTGAGGAGAATTGTGTCAGCTGCCACGCTTCAAGTTATGGTGGTGATGGCTCAGAAATTTACACGAGACCTTTTCATAAAGTAGAATCATCTAAAGGATTAGTCGCACAAGTACGTGCTTGCAATACCAATCTAAACTTACAATGGTTTGATGAAGATGAATTTAATGCATCTGCTTATCTAAATAAACAGTATTATCAATTTGAGCATTAACTTGCAAACATTAAAAGGTTTAGTTATCGCGGCTTATGGAAAGCGTTACCAAGTTGAGCTACCAGATAAAAGTAAAATCAGTTGTGTAACCCGCGGAAAAAAAACAGATCTAGCGTGTGGTGATATTGTCAATATTAAACTAACAGACAAGCATGAAGGTGTTGTTGAATCAAGCGACCCACGTAAAACCCTCCTTTACCGAAGCAACGCATACAAAAGCAAAATCTTAGCTTCAAATGTTACACAAGTAATTATTGTTCTTGCAACACAACCAAGCTTTTATGAAGCACTGCTTAATCGTTGTTTAACTGCAGCAGAAGCTGCAAATATTAAAGCTATTATTGTATTAAACAAATGTGATTTAGCTGAAACAAATGATGCCAAACATAAACTTAACCTTTATAAGGGCTTGGGTTATGAGACGGTCTATTTAACAGCAAAACAAAGCATCACTCCACTGCTACCATTCTTGGCTCATAATCAAAGTGTCTTAGTTGGTCAATCCGGCATGGGAAAATCAACTATTATCAATACGTTATTGCCTAATGAAGACGTTCGCACACAAGAAGTCAGTATCACCCTTGATAGCGGCAAACATACGACAACAGCAGCGCATTTGTATCATTTAGATGAATCTAGTACGTTAATAGATTCTCCAGGATTGCAGGAATTTGGATTGCATCATCTAATGCAAGAAGATTTGGAGCATGCCTTTATAGAGTTTCGACCATTTTTAGGTCATTGTCGATTTAGTGATTGCAAGCATCATGTTGAGCCAGATTGTGCTGTTATTCAGGCAATGAATGCAGGTAAAATAAGTCCAACAAGAGTTGGGTTTTACAATCAATTACTAAAAGAAATGGCTGTTAACTAATGGCATAATGATATTAAATAGTGAATAAAACAGCATTTATCTCTCACCCAGACACGTTATTGCATGTAATGGATGGCAATCATCCAGAGTCACCTGCAAGAATTACTGCAATAAAAAATGCAGTCCTTGCATCAGATTTAAAAGACAAACTTATTTTTTATGATGCCCCAAGCGCTACTAAATCCGATTTAGAACGTGTTCATAGCCGAGCATATATTGATTATATTTTTCAAATAGCGCCCAAAGCTGGCTTAGTCAAGCTTGATGGAGATACCGCAATGGGTCCAATGAGTTTGCAGGCAACATTACATGCAACAGGCGCAGTACTCAAGGCAACTGACTTAGTCATGCAAGGTGTAGTTAATAATGCATTTTGTTGTATTCGTCCACCAGGACATCATGCAGGTCGAGCAAATAGCGCTGGTTTCTGTATTTTTAATCATGTAGCAGTTGGTGTTTCATATGCTTTAGCACATTATCAGTTAAAGCGTGTTGCTATCATTGATTTTGATGTACATCATGGTGATGGGACAGAAGATATTTTTAAAGACAATCCAAATGTTATGCTGTGTTCTATATTTCAACACCCTTTTTATCCATACAGAGGTGCAGAAACCAGTAATGATCATATTCTTAACATGCCACTGCCTGCTAAAAGTGACGGGAAAGCGATCCGAAGTATTTTTACCCATACATTCAAACCAGCATTAGAAGCATTTAAACCAGATATTATTTTCATTTCGGCAGGATTTGATGCGCATATTAATGATCCGCTTGCAGACCTCAGCTTAACTGAAGATGATTACATATGGATTACGAATTTTGTGCATCAGATTGTAAAAAATTGTAATCATCACCGAATTATCTCTTCACTTGAAGGTGGTTATCATTTACCATCTTTGGCAGATAGCGCTCTTGCTCATTTAGAGGCATTAAGTAATTAGTATGGATGATTTCAAAAACGAGAAAATTTCTGTAAGCCAATTACAACTTGGTATGTTCGTTACTGATCTTGATATACCTTGGATTGAATCAGATTTCTTGTTGCAAGGATTTATATTAGAAGATCAAGCAGATCTTAATAAAATGCAACAAATTTGTAGTTATGTTTATATAGATAGAACACGTTCAATTGGTCACCAATTCGCTGCCAGAATAAAACCAAAGGTCGCCATCAAACGACCACCAAGAGCTAGAGTTCATCTTAACAAATACCCAGAAAACAAAAATACCCCCTTAATTAACAAAGCGAGGCGTGGTGAAAAAGTATCTTTTGTGGATATTTTACGTGAAGTTAAAAACTACCAACCTCTAAAAAATACCAATACTAATCCAAATGCAACAATTTTTAATGTAAGGCGTGGTCCAGATGCAGTCATGCAAACAACGCTTCCTTATAAATACAATGACAAACTTAGTTCCGCTGATCAAACTAGTGGCTTTATTGACAGCATTGGTAGCTTTATTAGCAATCTATTTTTAGGTAAAAACAAGAAGTCCAAATCAACAGTTCCTGATGGAAATCAATTGGCTGACCTAAGCCATTTGAATGAAGAAGAAAAGTATATTTATGAGCAAGAACCACCAGTAGAAGAGGAAATTGCTGCAATTTACCCTGTTTTTGAGCAATCTGAACTGGTCACAAGAGAGTTATTTAATGCAATTGCTAACGATCACGAATTAGATATTAGTAGTGTAAGTGATGTTTTAGACAATATGGTTGAAAGTATTGGTCGAACACCAGATGCGTTACTTTGGCTTGCTAAATTAAAAAGAGCTGATGGACTAGCTTATAATTTGGCATTAAATGTTTCTGTTACTTTAATGGCATTTAATAGTTTTTTAGCATTACCCAAAGAACAAATAAAAATATCGGGGTTAGCAGGTTTACTACAAGATGTTGGTAAAGTGAAGCTATCTTCTGATATATTATTAAAAAAGGGTAAGCTCACGCGTGAAGAATACGAATATGCTCAAAAACATGTGGATGAAAGTTTAGTTATACTCAGAGAGACACCTGATATTCCTAACGAAGTCATTCGCTTAGTTGCAGAGCATCATGAAAGAGTAGATGGAAGTGGATATCCATTCGGAATTCAAGGTAATGGATTAAGTTTACTTTCACAAACAACTGGTTTAATTGACACCTACTGTGCGATGACAAATCATCGGAGTTATGCAAAAGGAACTTATCATCAACAAGCATTAGATGAAATTCACCACCTGAAAGGCAAACAATTTTCCAATGAATTAATTGATCAACTCGTTCAATTTATGGGCATTTATCCAGTAAGTTCATTGGTTGAGCTCAATACAGGTGAAATAGGTGTTGTGATTCAACAAAATCAAGTAAGAAGACTACTACCAAGAGTTATGTTGTTATTAGATACTGAGAAACAACGTTATGAGGCGCCTATTGTATTAGATTTAATCCATCGACCAAAAGCACCGAATGGTGATACATACTCAATCATTAAAGGTATTCCAGCAGATAGTTATGGTTTAAACCCTGGTGAATTCTATGTTTAAGTTAAAATAAAGCGATGTCAGAAAACCATACTAATAATGAGATGGAAGTTTATTTCACTGAACAGGAGATATTAAATAAGCTCAATGAAGAATTCAAAAATTCACAGACGGCATTTACAAAACTTGATATTGATTCCAACAGACTTACCGCTATTCAAGAAAAACTCGAGCCAAACACATATATTTATAACCTTTGTGAAGCGTTAAAGAAAAGCACGACATCTGATGCAAATATGTTTACAGCATTTATTAATGAACTTGTTTATTTATGGCTAAATGCATTTGATCAAGGCAGTACAATTGACACGATTTTTAAGATATTAAAGTGCTTAAAAATCAAAAACACATTTGGCATATCACAATCTGAGAAAATTCACCGTTTTATCTACCAAATATTTACTGAAACAATTGATAGATATCATCAAGTTAGTCTAGATTATATAGAAAATTACGATGAATCTGTTAAATTACCCAACACAAAGTTATTAGAAAACAACCTTGCAACAATATTAAAACATGCAGAAAAGAATCAAATTACAGTATTATTTTCTTTGCATTTCCATACAGAAAACAATGCTCTCCTGCTTCCTCAGTCAGCATCAGATCATTTAAATCAGCAAATAGTAGATATCTTAAAAAAAAATATCAACGATCAAAGCCAGTTATTCTTTAACGGTGCCTATCAATTTGAATTATTGACTGCTAAGTTAAAAAATGAAGCTCAAATTGAGTTACTTGTTGCAAAGATTTTTAGAGCTTTTGAAGAAATTGTTTTTATCAATCGTCAATCGATTTTATTAAAGCCGTATATTGGCTGTGCATATACGGTTGGGCATGAATTAAATGCTAGGACAATATATCACAATGCAAAAAAAGCACTAGAGTATGGCATTAATAAACAAAACTATTTTGTTATGTATAGTGACGAACTTGAAAAATCATTAGATCAACAAATTACACTTGAGTCAAAAGTGATTGAAGCTTTTGACACTAATAATTTAATTTTAAACTTCCAACCTATTGTTGAACTTAATTCAAACCGTTGTGTTGGTGCTGAACTATTACTTAGGTGTTCAGAAAATTTTAATTTTTATATAGCACCTCATATCATTGTTGAGGTCTTAAACAGTACAGGAAAAGGAAAACTATTTACACGATGGTTAATTAATTCAGCTAGTCGCTATGCAAGTGAGCTAGTCAATGAACATCAGCTAGACATTTATTTAACGCTTAATTTACGCGCAGAAGATTTATATGATATTGAATTACCATCATTATTCTCTAATGCACTGTCTCTATGGAAATTAGATCCTAAAAGAATCATCATTGAAATAACAGAAAATGGCATTTTAGAACAAAATGATCAGACACAATTAATTATTCAAGAGCTTTCAGTTCTAGGTTTTAAATTTGCCCTTGATGACTTTGGCACAGGATTTTCTTCTTTAACTCGCTTGCGCACGCTACCAATTGATTTAATAAAAATTGATCAATCATTTGTTAAAAATATCGAAAATTCAACAGAAGATTATGAAATAGTGCAGTCAATTACAATGCTGGCAAAAGCACTCGGCAAAGAGGTTTTGTCTGAAGGTGTTGAAAATGAACAAACCCTAGCACTGATTAAAAAATTAAAAATTAATAAATGTCAGGGTTATTATTTTGCAAAACCCTTATCTTATGAGTCATACATCAATTGGGCGCAATCACATTCTTGATTTGACTGATATAATTGCTTATTGATATATGTACCAATAAGCAAGCAACTTCTATGGAAATTACAACACGTTTAGAGTTTGATGCAGGGCATCGCATTCCCCACCATAACAGTCAATGTAAAAACTTACATGGGCATCGTTATGTAATTGAAATTACATTAGTCGGCAACATCATCAAAGAAGAAAAAACATCTGAAAATGGAATGGTAATGGATTTTTCTGATGTAAAAAGAATCGCAAGAGAGCATGTAGTTGATGTATGGGATCATGCTTTTTTAGTCTATAAGCTAGATCAACCCGTTGTTGATTTTTTGAATACATTACCCGAACACAAAACTGTTATATTTGAAGAAGTGCCAACGGCAGAAAATATGGCTGCAGAAGCATTTAAAATATTAAATAATCAATATCAAGATATCTATCATAACCAATTAAAACTATCTCGTGTCAGGTTATATGAAACACCAAATAGCTGGGCTGACGCATTTGACTAAATCACAAAGATTTCATCACTTCTGTTAATGCGTCTTGCCAATGTGGCAATGACAAACCAAAAGTTTGATTGAGTTTTTCATTATTTAAACATGAGTTTAAAGGTCTTGCAGCAGGAGTAATGTAGCTGGTTGAAAGTAACTGTTCTATATCTTGGGCAGTTATTTTTAATGCAGGTTTTATCTCTAATTGAATATATTGATTAATAATTGCTGTCGCAAAGCCATGCCATGATGTATGCCCTGAACAAGTTGTATGATAAATTCCTGACTGAGTTTGATTGGATGGATCCCACTCAGAGATTAGGTCAGTGATTACTTTAGCAAGTGCCAAATTGCTAGTTGGTGATCCAATTTGGTCAGAAACAACACGTAAGCTTTCACGTTCTATTGCCAAGCGTAAAATCGTTTTTAAAAAATTACTACCTGAATGACTATAAATCCAACTTGTTCGTAAAATCAAATAAGGTAATCCAACCTCAGCAATTGCCATTTCACCTGCAAGTTTTGTTTTACCGTAGACACTAATTGGATTTGTTGTATCAGTTTCGATATATGGATTTGATTTATTCCCATCAAATACATAGTCCGTAGATATATGTACTAATGCTGCACCCACCATTTTTGCTTCTTCAGCAATTATTTTGGGAGCAATTCCATTAATTTGATATGCCAACTCTTGTTCAGACTCTGCTTTATCAACACCCGTATATGCAGCAGAATTAATAATTAAATCAGGTTTAATTTTGCGAATAACATTACGAATAGCATCTTCATTACTTAGATCTAAATCATTGCGCGATAACCCAATCACTTGATATGGATTAAGCATTGATAACAGTGCATGTCCAACTTGACCACTGATCCCAGTCAGGATGATTTTCTTAGGTCGCATGTTTAGTCAAACTTAATTGCGTCATCAAAAGCCATACCTGCACTATCTTTTACTGATAGAGAAGGAGGTTCATTCATAGGCCAAACTATACCAATTTGTTTATCATTCCACATTATTGCTTGCTCGTGTTTTGGTGAATAAAAATCCGTTGTTTTATACAAAAACTCAGCTGTATCAGAAAGGACAACAAAGCCATGGGCGAAGCCTGGCGGCACCCACATTGAGCGTTTATTCTCTGAAGAAATAATTTGGCCAACCCACTGACCAAATGTAGCCGATGATTTTCTTAAATCAACAGCCACATCAAAAACTTCACCTTGTATCACTCTAACTAATTTTCCTTGCACATGTTCCGTCTGGTAATGTAAGCCGCGTAAAACGTTTTTTACAGATTTTGAGTGATTATCTTGTACAAAGTTGGTGGATATACCAGTTGCGTCCTCAAATGCTTTGGCATTGAAGCTCTCGTAAAAGAAGCCTCTATCATCACCAAACACTTTAGGTTCAAACAACAGGACATCTGGAATATTCGTTTTAATAACGTTCATTAAAAAACCTGCTCATTTAAAATCTGCGTTAGGTATTGTCCATAACCATTTTTAGCATATTTCTCAGCCATGATTTGTACCTGACTAGCATCAATAAAACCCATGCGATAAGCGATTTCTTCGGGACAAGCCACTTTAAGCCCTTGTCGCTTCTCAATCGTTTGAATGAACGATCCAGCCTCAAGTAATGAATCATGTGTACCCGTGTCTAACCAAGCCATACCACGTCCCATTACTTCAACATGCAAAGTACCTGCTTCAAGATAAATACGATTTAAATCTGTTATCTCAAGCTCACCTCTTGGCGAAGGTTTTAAATTTTTAGCCATTTCAACAACATCGTTATCGTAAAAGTAAAGCCCAGTAACCGCGTATCGAGACTTAGGTTTTGCTGGCTTTTCTTCCAGGCTAACCGCTGTGCCATTCGCATCAAACTCCACAACACCATAACGTTCTGGATCATTCACTGGATAGGCAAATACTGAAGCACCTTTTGTACGTTTAGCCGCGTTTTGGGCCATTTGTGCTAACTCATGGCCATAAAATATATTATCCCCAAGTACAAGTGCACAAGCATCATCGCCAATAAACTCCTCCCCTAGAATGAAAGCTTGTGCTAAACCATCGGGCGATGGCTGCACGGTATAGCTAATGTCCATTCCCCACTGACTTCCATCCCCTAATAAATTTTTAAATCTTGGGGTATCTTGTGGTGTTGAGATCACCAAAACCTCTCGTATACCAGCTAACATAAGTGCTGACAATGGATAGTAAATCATTGGCTTATCATAAACTGGCAATAACTGCTTAGAAACAACTTCTGTCACCGGATATAAACGGGTGCCTGAGCCACCTGCTAGAATAATCCCTTTCATGCTTAAGCCCCTCCCTCTCGCGACTGATAGTTTTTACCAATCCACTTTTTATATTCCCCGCTGGTTACATTATTAACCCAGGTCTGATTATCTAAATACCATTTTACCGTTTTCATAATACCTGTTTCGAATGTTTCTGCAGGACGCCAACCTAACTCTCGTTCAATTTTTGTTGCATCAATAGCATATCGCTGGTCATGACCTGGTCTATCTTTCACATAAGTAATTTGGTCACGATAGCTACCAGTTGCCTTTGGTTTTTCTGTGTCTAAAATATCACACAAAGTATGTACAACATCTAAATTTGTTTTTTCATTCCAACCACCAATATTATAAGTCTCACCAATTTTTCCTGCCTCTAATACACGGCGAATAGCACTACAGTGATCGCCAACATAAAGCCAATCACGAATGTTACTGCCGTTACCATAAATAGGTAAATCTTTACCATTAAGTGCATTATGAATTACCAATGGAATCAGTTTTTCAGGAAAGTGATATGGGCCGTAATTATTGGAGCAATTGGTCGTTAACATTGGCATGCCATAGGTATGATGATATGCACGAACTAAATGATCTGAAGCTGCCTTTGAGGCTGAGTATGGACTGTTTGGCTCATAAGGGTTTGTCTCGCTAAATGCCGGGTCACTTGCTGATAACGAGCCATAGACTTCATCCGTAGAAACATGTAAAAATCTAAAAGCTGCCTTATCAGAATCATTCATAGCAGCCCAATATGCACGCACCTCCTCTAGAAGGTTAAACGTCCCTACAATATTAGTTTGAATAAACTCTCCAGGTGCATGAATTGAACGGTCTACATGGCTCTCTGCCGCAAAATTAAGAACAGCTTTAGGCTTGTAATCCTGCAATAGCTTCCTAATCACATCGCTATCACCTATATCTGCTTGCACAAACAAATGATTTTCGTTGTCTTTTATCTCTGATAAGTTTTCTAGATTGCCAGCATAAGTGAGTTTATCCACATTTATAACTTGACCCAATCCAAGCTTGATCCAAGCATTAACAAAGTTACTGCCAATAAAGCCAGCACCACCAGTTACTACAATTGTATTATTCATGTTATACCTACATTAAAAATTATAAATTTTTTATTTCTACCAATTAAGCTTTTCAAAGCCATCAAGAGATGCTAAGTACTTGCTGTGTTCAGAACATTCTGTTTCATTTGCATACATTATTTTTAAATTGGCTCTTTTAGAATCAACTTGAGTGTTCAGCACCATGGTATCTTCATGCTCCAGTTCAATCATTAAGCTATCTTGACCACGTGTAAGAGCCATGTAAACTTCTGCAAGCAGCTCAGCATCAAGTAATGCGCCATGTAATGTACGTCTCGAGTTATCTATCTCAAAATGTCTACATAATGCATCTAAATTATTCCGCTGACCTGGACGAGCGTCTTTAGCCATTTTAAGTGTATCAGTGATTTTAGCGCAAACTTGATTAATTGGCGTTAGCCCAAGACGGCCAAGTTCGCTATTTAGGAATCCTACATCAAAGGGGGCATTATGAATAATGAGTTCACTATCTTTTACAAATTCAATAAACTCGTTAGCTATATCTTCAAAAAGTGGTTTATCTTGTAAAAACTCTATTGTGATCCCATGCACTTCCTGAGCTGCTGCATCTATTTCTCGTTCAGGGTTAATATAATGATGAAAGTGTTTGCCAGTTGGCCGTCGATTAAATGTTTCAATTGCAGCAATTTCTATAATTCTATGTCCTTGATCAGGATATAATCCTGTTGTTTCTGTATCCAAGAATATCTGTTTCATATCATTATTTTATTTTCAATTTTCTAAGACTTTTTCAACACCTGCATTTGCAAGTTGGTCAGCTCTTTCATTGCCATCATTACCTGCATGCCCTTTAACCCAAACCCATTCTATCTGATGCTGGGCTGAAAGGGTATCCAACTGCTTCCATAAATCATCATTTTTGACGGTTTTTTTATTAGCTGTTCGCCAATTTTTGGCTTTCCATCCAGCCATCCACTCTACCATTCCTTTTTGGACATATGAGGAATCCGTATATATCTTTACTGCACTAGGCCGCTTTAAAGCTTCTAAAGCACGAATAACCGCTGTCATTTCCATTCGATTATTTGTGGTATCCAACTCTCCACCAAATATAGACTTTTCATTGCCTTTGAAGATCAATAAAGCGCCCCAACCACCAACACCTGGGTTACCTTTGCAGGCGCCATCTGTATATATTTCTACAATATCACTCATTACATTCCATTAATCGTTCGTTTTTTGTTTTTTATGTCCACCAACCTTAACTGCAGGTCGCAATAAACTCTTCTTCCATTGAGGCTTCAATAGGGTTAAATTAACAACCCGTTTTTTTGCAATAATAATATATTGGCCACCAAACATTGGCCACCATTTAGCGCCAAATCTATTCATAAAAGAAAATCGTCTTAACCATTTCTGGTGATTAATCGGCATTTCATATCCTGAAAATTGTATACATTCAATTTCAAGTCCCAAAAGCGTTAACCAGTCTTTTATCCGCGATAAAGAAAAAAACTTACCTGACCAAGGGTATCGAGTCTTATTCGAAAAAAGCCTTCTAATTCCCCATGCACTAATTGGATTAAACCCAGCAATAATTAAGTAACCTTCAGGCACTAAAACTCTCGAAGCCTCTCTTAAGGTTTGATGAGGATTTTCACTAAACCCAAGCGTATGTGGCATACATAACAAATCAATGCTATTTTCTGCAAATGGCAAATAGGCACTTTCACAATTTAAATGACCACTATTATTGCCTGCATAAATTAAATTAGGGATACGTGAGTTCTTAAGACAGTTTAAATGTGGCAGACCAACCTGCACTGCATAAAAACCAAAAACATCACTAACGGCTTGATCGAATATAAACTGCTCATTACTCAGCAAATGCTGACCTAAAGTCGTTTCAAACCATTTGTCTTGTGTTGATATCTGCATTTAGTGATTGACAAAAAAGATGATAAATCCGATATTAAATTTTATTGTGATTAAATGACATCATATGCATAAACAACGTTTGCACATTTGCCCTATTCCAGCGTTTCAAGATAATTATATATGGCTTTTACATAATACGTATGATGCGATTGTAATTGATCCAGGTGATGCCAAGCCTGTTCTTGCCGCACTGAATGCGCAACAATTGAATTTAAAGCAAATATTAATAACCCATCATCATAGTGATCACATAGATGGCGTCGAAGAACTGCTTCAGCATCATTCAGCGCAGATCTATGCGCCAAAGTATGAACAATTTTCATTTAACCATATTGGATTATCTGATGGCGATGAAATCAATATCAAGTCATTAGATCTATCATTCAAAGTATTATGGCTACCAGGCCATACGCATGGTCACATTGCCTATTTAAACAATGAATATTTATTTAGCGGCGATGTGTTGTTCAGTGCTGGCTGTGGTCGATTATTTGAAGGTACGCCAGAAGAAATGCTTCACTCGTTGAATCGCTTAAAAAAACTTAACCCAAGCACGCAAGTGTTTTGCACACACGAATATACGCTGAAGAACATTGAATTTGCATTAACGCTAGATCCAAACAACCCTGCATTACAAGCAAGAAATACTGAAGCGATTCGATTAAGAAAAATAAATCAACCCACACTACCTACAACGATTGAAATGGAACTTAATATCAACCCTTTTCTTAGATGTAATCAAGAAGAAATTTTCAAAAATTCAAAAGCGCAAAACAATGATGAATTATCAGTTTTCACTAGCATTCGAAGTTTAAGAAATCATTATTAATCATCATGATAATAAATATATGTAAAGTAAAACTTTTACTTGACTAAGTAGAGCGCCCTAGCTAACATTTCAAGTGTTTTTATTTGAACTTTTAATTATGTACATCGAAAACAATTACTCTAGCAACAACAACGTAGGGAGATTAATAATCCAGTCAACGTTTTTTGGGCTAATTGTTTTCTACAGTTTGTTTTTTTCAACTGCTATTTTAGCGAATACCAACGCAAAAGGCATACAAATTGATTTCATCATTGATAATGAAATAGATGCAGCTTTAACTAACACTTCGAATGAAATTAACGAAGTTGAAATCCTAAGCCTCACACCCTCACCAGAAACAGCACCGTTTGAAAACAATCTTTGGTTACGAATTCAAGCTGGGTATGGGATGCCAGATATCACGTCCCCACATACAACTAAATTTGAAAATTGGTATGCTTCTAAGCCAGATTATGTAGAAAAAATGATGGCTCGTACTGAGAGATATCTATTTTACGTTGTAGAAGAAGTACAAAAACGCGGCATGCCAACTGAAATTGCATTACTTCCAATGATTGAAAGTGCATATAATCCAAACGCATACTCGCGTAGTCATGCAGCAGGCATATGGCAATTTATTCCATCAACCGGAAAACATTTTGGGCTCAAGCAAAATTGGTGGGTTGATAACCGCCGTCATGTCACTGCCGCAACACAAGCTGCATTAGATTATTTAGAAAAATTACACCATCAATTCGGCAGCTGGGATCTTGCACTTGCTGCTTACAATGCTGGTGAAGGCACTGTAGGCCGTGCGATTATAAAAAATCAAAAAAATGGAAAACCAACTGATTATCAGAGTCTAAACTTACCAATAGAAACAGAACAATATGTTCCAAAGTTACAAGCTATAAAAAATATTGTGACCAACCCTGAACAGTATGGCCTTTCTATTGCAATCATTCCTAATCAAGCCTATTTTGATGAGATAGAAACGCCCTATCAAATTGACGCTAAGCTAGCGGCTAAATTTGCAGAAATTTCTCATGAAGAATTTTTATTATTGAATCCCAGTTATAACCGCCCTGTGATTGCATCAAGAAACAACGCACACCAACTATTATTACCAATTAATTCTATCGAAACTTTTGAAAATAATTTAAATGCACATAATGATTCTCTCATTAGTTGGAAAGTATACAATGCAAAAAACGGTGAGCGTTTAGCTGACATTGCAAAACAGTTTGACATGACGATTCATCAATTGCGCCATGTAAACGATTTACCAAAAACAACAAGGCTAACGAAAAACCTAAATATTCTTGTTCCTGCAAAATCATCATTGCCCAATCAAATAAATGTTGCCAAACTTGCCGATCAAAAAACGAATACATCAACCCCACAACCGGTAATCCACAAGATTAAGCGAGGCGAAACGTTAAGCTTGCTCGCTAAGAAATATGGCACAAACACAAAGACCTTGATGAGAATCAATCAACTCAAATCAACAAGAGTGAAGGCTGGTCAAATTATTAAAGTTAGTGGTAAACCAGTAAGAGAAAAAACAAAAAAGATTTAAAGAATGATGTAACAGCGCAAAAGCAATAGTAAAATAAGACTATCGAGACTACATAATTGAAAAAATGAATGAATAATTCTGCATTTCTAACCAAAATAAACTGTATTAGAAGTGTTACATTTAAAACATCTTGTTTAGTTCTCATTATTTTAACGCTAATATCCTGCAGTCAACCTAGAGAAGAGCCTATAGACTTCGATCAATCAATGTCATCTGAAAAAGGTGGTCAATTGATTAGTGCGATGATAGGCGAACCTAGCAGTTTAATTTTTATGGTCGCTGGTGAAGCTGCTTCAGCAGAAATTGCTGCAAATATCTTCAACTCTTTATTAAAATACAATGCCAATCTTGAGTTAGAAGGTGAACTTGCTCAAAGCTGGGAAGTTTCACAAGACAACAAGACAATTACTTTTAAATTAAAGCCAAACCTCAAATGGGCTGATGACAAGCCTTTGACCAGTAACGACGTATTGTTTACTTGGCAATCGGTCATTGATGACAATACGCGCAGCCCTTACGCGTCTGACTATCAGTTAGTTGAAAAAGCAGAAGCACCAGATTCGCTTACATTCAAAGTCACCTACTCAACAGCGTTTTCACCTGCTCTCAGTAGTTGGGCAAGCCTACACATCTTGCCTGAGCACTTATTAAAAGGGCAAGATCTTCGTAAAACAGCATTTGCACGTAAACCTGTTGGTAGTAACTACTATCAGCTAGATCAGTGGAACCCAGGTGAAAATATCAAGTTGTCTAGAAGTCCCAAATCGGTGCTTGGGCAAGCTAATATTGATCAACTCATCACGCGCATTATCCCAGACTCATCGGCTCAGTTCTTAGAGTTAATGGCGGATAATATTGATAGCATGGGGTTAGATCCCATTAAATATTCGCGTATTATTCCTGCAAGACCAAAACTGAAAAAAAATCTAAATTTATACAAAGAATTAGGCAATAGCTACACCTATCTTGGCTTTAATCTCAAACATAAACCATTTGATGATGTGCGTGTAAGAAAGGCAATCAATTACGCGATTGATAAACAAGAAATTATTGATGGTGTCTATTTAGGCTTAGGTATTAACATTGCATCACCTTATAAACCAGGCACTCGCTGGAGCAATCCCAACCTAACACCCTATCCTTACGACCCAGACAAAGCGCGCGCATTATTAAAAGAAGCTGGGTTCATTGATCGTGATCATGATGGAACACTAGAACGAGATGGCAAACCTTTTACATTTGAAATTATCACTAATCAAAATAAAGAGCGCGAAAAATCTGCAGTCATTATTCAACGTCGACTCAAAGAAATAGGAATAGACGTTAAAATCCGCGCAATAGAATGGGCAAGCTTTATTAGCCGATTTATTAACACAGGCGATTTTGATGTGGTTATTCTTGGATGGGGATTAAGCTTAGATCCCGATCAATACAATATATGGCACTCCAGCCAGCAAGCACCCGGACAGTTTAATTTTGTTGGTTATAGTAATCCAAAAGTAGATCAATTATTAGAACAAGGTCGTACAGAGTTTGATCCTGAAATTCGCATGCACCTGTATCATCGGTTTGCTGAAGCCTTGTTAGAAGATAGTCCAATTGTTTACCTATCAGCTGGATACGGACTAACCGCTATTCATAAACGAGTACAAGGCATCGCCAACCCGATTCCTGCTGCAGGGGTGGGTTATGATTCACAAAAATGGTATATTCCTAAGCCATACCAAAGAAACCAGATAACCGACAACTAACATGTTGAAATACTTGATAAAACGTATATTTTGGATGATGCCCATGTTAATTGGTATTAGCCTTATTTCTTTTTTCATCATGCATCTAGCGCCAGGTGATATAACTAGTACAGAAGCAGCCTTTGATCCAAAAAGCAGCGAGGAATCTCGTCAAAAGCTGAGAGAACTATATCATCTTGATAAACCAATCATGGTTCAATATGGCTTATGGTTAAAACGAATGGTTCAATTAGATTTTGGTCACTCGTTTAAATCCCATCAAAAGCCTGTATTTTTAGGTACAAAAGATAAAAACGGCAACTATACAAAAGGCATGATAGAACAAGCACTCCCAATTACCTTAATGATTAATATATTAGGGCTAACGATTACACTCAGTTTAGCCATTCCTTTGGGTGTCATTGCTGCGCGTAAGTATCAAAAGTGGCAAGATAAATCCATCACCTTATTTAATTTCATCGGTTTTTCAATACCTGGCTTTTGGCTTGCATTATTGATGATGTATTGGCTTGGGGTAGCTAATGATTGGCTGCCCATATCGGGGCTGCATAGTCTCAATTATGACAATTTAGACACTTGGGGTAAATTTAAAGACAGTCTAAGCCATTTGATACTACCCGTATTAATTCCATCACTCACAGGGCTAGCAGGCATCACCCTATTTGTTAAAAATGGGATGCTAGACGTATTACATCAAGATTACATAACTACAGCTAGATCAAAAGGGTTAAGCGAGCATACAGTGGTGTATAAACATGCCTTAAGAAACGCACTATTACCGCTTATTACCATTGTTGGCCTATCGATACCTGGCTTAATTGGCGGCTCTGTTATTTCTGAAACCATTTTCGCCATAGATGGCATGGGGAAACTGTTTTATGACGCTGTAATGAGCAGAGACTTCCCAGTAGTGATGGGTATACTTACTATTGGTTCTGCATTAACGCTCATGGGAAACTTAATTGCTGATGTGGCCTATGCTTGGGCAGATCCACGCGTAAGAAGAGGCGTTGCAAGAGATTAAAATGCAAAAGAGTATCTTTATTAAAGCCCTTTCAAATCCACTAGCCATGGCCGGCTTTATTATTATTACCATCATGTTCATATTAGCTATGCTTGCACCGTTAATTGCACCATACGACCCAGATGCTTTCGATGTTAAAGCCATCTTACTAAGTCCTTCATGGCAACACTGGATGGGAACGGACGGATTAGGTAGAGATGTATTTAGCCGCATGTTATACGGTGGGCGTATTTCCTTAATGGTGGGCATTGTTGCAGTAGGCATCTCAACAGCAATCGGCATTATGTTGGGTGCATTAGCAGGATACTATCGTGGCTGGATCGACACACTTATTATGCGCTTGGTCGATGTGATGCTTTCTATACCCAGTTTCTTTTTAATCCTTGCAGTTATCGCATTTCTTACACCATCAATATACAACGTCATGATTGTCATTGGATTAACCTCTTGGATGGGTGTTACACGCTTAGTACGTGCTGAGTTTCTGAGCCTGAGTGGCCGTGAATTTATCATGGCATCAAGAACATTAGGCGCAAAAGATTTTCGCCTTATTTTTGTCCATCTATTACCCAATAGTTTAACCCCTATTATTGTCAGTTCCGTTTTAGGCATTGCTGGTGCCGTATTATTAGAATCAGGTTTGAGCTTTCTTGGTCTCGGTGTACAAGCACCGCAAGCATCTTGGGGTAATATCCTAACAGACGGTAAGGATTATATTCAATTTGCTTGGTGGTTATCACTGTTCCCCGGTTTAGCCATTTTATTGACGGTGTTAGGGTATAATTTGCTAGGAGAAGGTTTGCGCGATGCACTAGACCCAAGAAGTCAATCGAGCTAATAAAATTAGCGAGCAGTGCAAACAATTAAAACAATTTCAAATAGGATTTATTATGGGATTTTTAGCTGGGAAAAAAATATTAATTGCTGGGTTACTGAGTAACCGTTCTATTGCATATGGCATTGCTTCAGCAATGAAGAGAGAGGGCGCTGAGCTTGCATTTACTTACCAAATGGAAAAGCATGAAAAACGGGTTGCAGATTTAGCCGCTGATTTTGACTCAACAATCGTACTCCCTTGCGATGTGGCAGAAGATGCACAAATTGAGGCGTTATTCACATCACTTGCTAAATACTGGGATGGCTTAGATGGTGTAGTACATTCACTTGCATTTGTGCCAAAAAGTGCTTTAGCCGGCGATTACTTAGATGCTGTTGATCGTGAAAACTTTCGTATTGCACATGATATTAGCTCATATAGCTTTTCAGCTTTAGCCAAAGCGGCATACCCAATGATGGCAGGGCGTAATGGCAGCTTATTAACATTAAGTTACCTAGGGGCTGAACGCACTATGCCAAACTACAATGTCATGGGTGTTGCAAAAGCCAGTCTAGAAGCCAATGTACGCTATCTTGCACAAAGCCTAGGGCCTAGAGGTATACGTGTCAATGCCGTTTCAGCTGGCCCCATTAAAACATTAGCTGCATCAGGTATTGGTGATTTTGACAAAATGATTGGATTCAACGAAAAACACGCTGCACTACGCAGAAATGTCACCATCGAAGAAGTAGGCAATGCTGCAGCGTTTTTATGTAGCGACCTAGCTTCAGGTATAACTGGTGAAATAACTTACGTTGATGGCGGCATGAACATCACAGCAGCAGGTCAAATAGACTAAGATTAAGTTTCTACTGTCAAAAATGATAACAAAAAAGCTGACCTTTATAAGTCAGCTTTTTTTATTGCCTTTTAAAATTAAGGCTGTTGACTATCTTCTAGTATTTTCTTGCTAATATCAATATCAGCTTTTGCTTTAAGTGATTTTCCATAAGCACTCACATAGGCTTGTGCAATCGCAGCTTCATATTCAAATTGTGCTCTATCTTTTAACTCATCATCTTCAGCCAGTGCATTAATGACATTTGATACTTTCACAAGCACATAGGCTCTATTTCCATCTGAAAAACCGGCATAAGCAGGTAATTTAGTAGTATCAATTTTAAACACTTGTTGCATGACAGGCTCAGTTAACCCTTGCGCATTTTTCCTGTCAACAGTCACATCTGGAATCCACTCTAAACTATCAACAGACTCACCAGCATTTAACTTACCAAGAATTTCCTTCCCTTTTTCTTCGGCTAACTTTAATCCTGACTCTAGTTTTAATACTGCCTCAATGCCTTCTTTCACATCATCTAATGTTTTAGGCGCCTCAGCTTGATAATCAACAACGCGGGCCGCAATTAAGTTATTTGGGGCCACTTCTACCGCTTCTGTATTACGTTTATCTTTTAAAACAGATTCAGAAAACACTTGATTCATTAACTGTGTACTATTTTTAAAGTACTTTGCGCCCTCTTCTTTGCTTAACCAATCTGTTGTTTGTACGGTCAGTTTGAATTTATCAGCAACAGGTTGTAAACTGCCTGATTGTTCATAAACAATATTACTAAACTCTTCTGTCAGTTCAGCATATTTAATTTGTGCTTTTTGAAAAATCAATTCTGCTTTAATCTGTGTCTTCATTTCTTCAAAACCAGATGCATTGCCAGACACCGCGTCAAGACGAATGATATGAAAACCAAATTCCGATTCAACTACATCACTAATATCACCCACCTTCATATTAAAAACAGCATCTTCAAATGGCTTAACCATTGCACCACGTCCAAAACTACCTAAACTACCACCCTTCGTAGCAGAGCCTGGATCTTGTGAAAATTTAGCAGCCAATTCTTCGAAGCGCTTAGGATCGGCTTTTAATTGCGCTTCAATCTCTATAGCCTGTTCTTTTGCTTTTGCTTTATCCTCATCTGAAGCATTGACACCAAAGCCAATTAAGATATGACTAGCCTCACGTTGTTCGTCCCCTTGAAATTTTTCTAAATTTTGTTCATAAAAAGCTTTAACTTCATCATCTGATACAGTCACATCACTGATCAAATTAGCTGCAGAAAGCAAAACAAATTCCATTTTTACTTTCTCAGGTACCTTAAATTTATCTTTATATATTTCATAGTAATCTTTCACCTGTTCAGGTGTAATTGAAACATCAGATAAAAAAGCAGCTGTTTTAAGCTCAGCAGTACTTACATCACGTTTTTGATACTGAAATTTAACAGTTTGTTCAGCAACCATTTTAGGCGCAAAAGCAAGCTTTCCCATATCATCTCTGGCTTGAGCAACAATTAAATCATTTCGAATACTAGATTCAAGTTGATTAGCAGTCATTCCATTTTGTTCTAGTGTGCTTTGATAAATATCCTGAGAAAATTGGCCATTTTCTTGAAACTCTGCCATTGAAAGGATGTGTTTATTTAATTGAGCATCACTAAGCGTAAAATTAGTACGCTTTGTTTCTTGATTAACAAGACGTCTCATAATAAGACCATCAAGAATAGATTTTTTAAATAAAGCACTTTCTAAAACTGCAGGGTCAAATTTTTCACCTTGCGCCAACATACGTTTTCTAACTGACTCAACAGTATTACTAAACTCTTGTAAAGAGACTTCATCGCCGTCCACCTTGGCAACGGGCACATTACCGCCTGCATTACTTAAATATTGATCAATACCAAATAACGCAAATGGAATGGTAATTGCCGCTAAGATAATTTTTGCTAACCACCCTTTTGAATGCTTACGAATCAGTTCTAACATAAATATACTTTCAAAGTTTTATTACTGCTCAAAACACATAAACTGTGTCAAAAAATTAGCTGTGTAATATACCATAACTGCGCATCTGACGCACTCCTCTCATTTAATCCACAGAGTGTTTAAGCGTAAAAAAACGAGCGTTAAATTAACGCTCGTTTTTATATTGGCGGAGCGGACGGGACTCGAACCCGCGACCCCCGGCGTGACAGGCCGGTATTCTAACCAACTGAACTACCGCTCCAGTTAACTTGCAAAGTGCAAAGACTTTGACTAACAAAATAAAGAGCACTTGTATCAAGCGCTCTTTAATTCATGCAAATGACTTAAAAATTTTGGTGGGTGCTAACGGGGTCGAACCGCTGACATTCGCCTTGTAAGGGCGACGCTCTACCAACTGAGCTAAGCACCC
>CAYGSH010000009.1:0-42157 GCA_964352515.1 uncultured Methylophilaceae bacterium
GAAGTAGACTCTGGTTGCAAATTGTCGTTGGTATGTTTTTAGGCATTAGTATTGGCCTTTTGATTTCGCCAACTGGGGCAGCATTAGTTTCTGCACCCATTGCTGAACTCATCTCAGGCTGGTTAGTGTTGCCAGGCAATTTGTTTTTGGCCTTAATTCAAATGATTATGTTGCCGCTGATTGTGTCTTCAATAGTGCTGGGTATAGCAGGTGCAGAAGATCTCGATAAGTTAAGGCAAATGGGTTTACGTATTGCCCCTTATTTTTTATTGACCACTTCGATTGCAGTCATCATTGGTTTGGGCTTGGCCACATTGATTAGTCCTGGGCAGTATATTGATCCACAGATGCTATCAAATGTCTTGGCGAGTATGGATGTACAAGAAGCTGCGCAAAAGGTTGAATTAAGTTCGGTTAGAGAAAGTATTATTGCCTTAATTCCAACAAACCCGTTAAGTGCAGCCCTTAATGAAAGTATGTTGCAAATTGTGGTTTTTTCTATATTAACAGGGGTAGCAATCGCTTCGATTGAGACTGAACGAGCAAAACCATTAATCGATATTGCCAAAGCTGTGCAAGAGCTCTCAATGAAAATAGTGAGTTGGGCGATGATTATTGTCCCTCTTGCTGTGCTTGGCCTCTTGGCACAAATAACAATGCAGGTTGGTTTAAATGCGCTCGTTGGTATGTCGGTATATATGGGCACGGTCATTCTTGGCTTATTATTGTTATTGGGTGTTTATATTATGATTGCATTTACTGTAGGTGGTATTAGGCCAGCTACTTTCCTATCTAAAATTAGAGAAGTGCAATTATTAGCTTTTTCGACCTCAAGCTCTGCTGCTGTCATGCCGCTTTCTATTCAAACAGTAGTAGAAAAATTTAATGTTCAAACATCAACTGCAGATTTTATTGTCCCTTTAGGTGCAACTGTGAACATGGATGGCACAGCAATTTATCAAGTGATTGCTGCTTTATTTCTAACGCAAGTATTTGGTGTTGATCTTTCAAGTGGTCAATTAGTATTATTAGCGGCTACAACTATTGGTGCGTCGATTGGATCACCCAGTACGCCTGGCGTTGGGATTGTGATTTTGGCCACGATTTTGGGAAATATTGGCGTACCGCCAAGTGGTATTGCACTTATCATTGGGGTGGATAGAATTTTAGATATGTCTCGCACGGCAATTAATGTATCAGGCGATATTACTGCATGTATTGTGATGGATAAATGGCTTGCTCCAGCATCACAAAAGCGGGCTGAGATATAAGGATTCTCTGATTAATGACTGAGTTTAGTCAATACTGACTCAATAATATCAATGCCTTCATTTAAAATGGCATCGCTGATTGTCAGTGGTACCATAATGCGTAATACATTACCGTAAATACCGCAGTTTAAAATTAACAAACCACGTTTTGCTGCTTCTGTTTTTAGCGCATTGGCAATATCAGCTGCCGGCTTATGTGGGTCATTATTATGACAAAATTCAATGCCTGTCATTGCACCTAAGTTGCGAATTTCGCTAATAAAACTAAACTTCTGTTGCATGGCTTCAAAGCGGGTTCTTAATATTGCACCAATTTGCATAGATCGGTCGCATAAGCATTCTTCTTCTATCACGTCTAGTACCGCATGAGCAGCGGCAATGGCAATTGGGTTTCCAGCATAAGTACTGCCAAGGCCGCCTGGTTGAGCGGCATCCATGACATGTGCTTTACCCGTTATCGCTGCCAATGTAAAACCGCCACCAAGACCTTTGGCCATGGTAATGATGTCAGGCTCAATGTCGGTATGTTGAATCGCAAATAGTTTTCCACAGCGACCGATACCACTTTGTACTTCATCTACTACTAATAATATACCGTGTTCATCGCAGATGCTTCTTAATCGTTTTAAGAAAGAGAAGGGTGCTGGAATATAGCCACCTTCGCCCTGAACAGGTTCTATAAAAATGGCTGCAACCCGTTTGGCTTCAATATCATATTTAAATAAATTGTGTAGTCCAGCGATAGCATCTTCTTCGCTAATGCCATGAAGTGGATATGGAAATGGCGCGTGATATACCTCAGACGGGAAAGGACCAAAGTCTTTTTTATACGGGTCAATTTTGCCCGTCATCGCCACGGAAAACATTGTCCGACCATGAAAGGCACCATTAAAAGCGATAATGCCAGAGCGACCTGTTGCAGCGCGCGCAACTTTGACTGCATTTTCTATTGCTTCAGCACCAGAATTCATAAAGAACGTTTTTTTAGGCGTTTGGCCTGGCGCAAGCGTGTTGAGCCGTTCTGCAAGGCTGATATAACTTTCATACCCAACCACTTGAAAGCAAGTATGGTTAAACTGTTTTAATTGCGCCTCTACCGCTGCAACGATTTTTGGATGGCAATGCCCAGTGTTCACGACGGCAATCCCGGCGCAAAAATCAATATATCGATTGCCTTCTACATCCCAAATTTCGGCATTAAGTGCACGTTCCGCCATAATGCCATGCGCATAGCTAATACCACGGGGTAATGCTTCTGCACGCCTTTGCATAAGCGTTTCATTGGTGGTGTTAGCTGTGTGTTTCATTTAGCCAATATCCATACACATATATTTAATTTCAAGATAATCATCAATGCCATATTTAGAGCCTTCACGTCCAAGCCCTGAAGATTTAATGCCGCCAAATGGGGCTACTTCGTTAGAGATTAGCCCAGTATTAATACCGACCATGCCATATTCAAGTGCTTCACCGACGCGCCAAACGCGTTTAATATCACGTGAATAAAAGTAGGAGGCTAATCCGTATTCCACATCGTTGGCAATAGCAATGGCTTCATCTTCCGTTTTAAAACGAATGAGAGGGGCGACAGGCCCAAAAATTTCTTCTTTAGCAATCAGCATCTCGCGCGTTACCTCAGTGAGTACCGTCGGTTCAAAGAACGTGCCGCCTAGTGAATGGGGTTTTCCGCCAATCGCGACGTTAGCACCATGGTTTGTTGCATCAGCGATAAAGGTTTCCACTTTATTGACTGCGTTAACATCAATGAGTGGGCCTTGGGTGCTGCTAGGTTCTAAGCCATTACCTAATTTAAGTTTGGCTACCGCTTCAACCAGTTTTTGAGCAAACACATCATATACACCATCCTGCACCAAAATACGATTGGCGCAAATACAAGTTTGGCCTGCATTTCTGAATTTGCACAACATTGCACCTGCCACTGCGGCATCAATATCAGCATCATCAAACACAATGAATGGTGCATTGCCACCAAGCTCCATAGAAGTTTTTTTAATGGTCGGGGCACATTGTTTCAGTAACTCAATACCAACTTCAGTTGAGCCTGTAAAGCTTAATTTTCGCACAATCGGATTACTCGTCATTTCACCACCAATGGCCTTGGCTGAACCTGTCACAACAGACAATACGCCAGCAGGAATGCCTGCACGCTTGGCCAATTCGGCTAAAGCGAGTGCAGTATAAGGCGTTTGTCCTGCTGGTTTAATGACAATGCTACAACCTGCTGCCAGAGCTGCGCCAGCTTTTCTGGTAATCATGGCAGCTGGAAAATTCCAAGGCGTAATGGCCACGCATACGCCAATTGGCTGTTTAGTGACAACAATGCGTGCATCATTTCGCGGTGAAGGAATAATGTCGCCATAAACGCGTTTTCCTTCTTCAGCAAACCATTCAATAAATGAGGCGGCATAGCCAATTTCTCCGCGTGACTCAGCAATGACTTTGCCTTGCTCACTCGTCATTAAAAGGGCTAAATCTTCTTGGTTTTCTATAATAAGTTTATGCCAATGACGCATAATGGCGGCGCGTTCATGTGCCGTTTTCTTGCGCCAAAATTTTTGCGCAATTTCAGCAGCTGCAATCGCTTCTCTTGTCTCATTTGCGCCCATCTTTGGAATGGTGCCGATGATTTCATTAGTTGCTGGATTATTAACAGCAATAACTTCCTTGTTGATGGCGTCACGCCATTCACCATTAATAAAACATTGCTGGCGAAATAAACTAGGGTCTTTAAGGGTAATGGCTGTCATTAAGAGGTCCTCAACAGTATTAAACAGTTAGACTAATCATCTTTATACTAGACTAACCCAACAGTTTTAAGTTTACGCTAATTTTATCCAAGTGGTTTTCATTTCGGTGTATTTATCAAGTGCATGTAAGGATTTGTCACGGCCATTGCCCGATTGTTTATAACCGCCAAATGGAACGGTAATATCATCTTCATCATAGCAATTCACATGAATAACCCCAGCACGGATGGCTTTAGCCGCAAGATGCGCCTGGCTAATATCACGTGACCATACAGAAGCAGCTAATCCATAAGGCGTGTCGTTGGCAATCTTGATGGCTTCTTCTGCATCACTAAAAGGAATGATGGACAACACGGGGCCAAAGATTTCTTGCCGTGCAATTTTCATCTGGTTGCTTACATTGCTAAAAATAGTTGGCGTGACGTAATAGCCTCCTGTTGCTTGCATCACTTGCTCGCCGCCTGCAATACAATCGGCGCCTTCTGCTTTGCCAGCTTCAATATAGCCCATGACATTATTGAGTTGAATATCATCGACAATTGCTCCCATGGTGGTTTCAGCCCCTAAAGGATTCGCGGGTTGAAAGTTAGGGATTAAACTCAAGGCTTTTGTGATGAATTGCGCTTGTACTGATTGGTCGATAACCACCCGGGAGGGTGCATTACAGCTTTCACCTTGATTAAAGAAAATAGCATTGACGCAGGTTTCAGCTGCGGCCTCAATATCCGCATCGGCAAATACCACAAACGGCGATTTACCACCTAGTTCAGTCCATGAACGTTTTAAATTAGACTGCCCCGCATATTGCATGATTTTTTTACCAACATTAGTCGAGCCTGTAAAAGCAATACAATCAACATCCATATGTAATGCGAGCGGTGAACCAGTTTCTTCACCAAAGCCTGGCAATACATTAAATACGCCTTCAGGTATGCCTGCTTCCAAAGCTAGCTCTGCCAATTTTAAAGCGGTAAGTGGTGACTTTTCGGATGGTTTCAAAATAACACTATTACCTGCGGCAAGAGCCGGTGCAATTTTCCAGGCGGCCATAATCATCGGATAATTCCATGGCACAATAGCAGCAACAACACCGATTGCCTCGCGTGTAATTAATCCAAGTGCGCTAGCCGCAGTCGGTGCAATTTCGTCATAGACTTTATCAATACACTCTCCATACCACTGCATGGAATTTGCCGCAGAATTCACGTCGACATTTAAGCTGTAACTCACAGGCTTGCCCATATCTAGCGTTTCCATGAGCGCTAGCATTTCTCCCTGTTCACGTATTAAGCGGCTAAAATTAATGAGAATATTTTTGCGTTCTCTGGGTGATTTTTTAGACCAGCGACCATCTTCAAAAGCCGCTCTTGCCGCTAGCACAGCTAGTTCCACGTCATGCGAACTACAACGGGCGATCTCGGCAATTTTTTGTCCATCAATTGGCGAGATACAGTCAAACACTTGTCCACTAGTGGCGGCAACTCGTTTGCCATTAATAAATGCGCGGCCATCTAAAGTAAGTTGATCTCTTAATGCTGACCAGTTTGGCTGTTCATTTGCCATTGCTTATACCAATCCCAGTTTTTTAACGTCAACCAATGTTTTATCAAGCGCCGTTCTAATTAATCTAATCATGGTGTCTATTTCTGCATGTGTCATCACCAAAGGTGGTGCAATAATCATACGATGCCCAACTGCACGCATAATCACGCCAGTTTCAAAACAATGGTTACGACAAATCATGCCAACGCCATGACTTTCATCAAACAGTGTTTCGGTTTGTTTGTTTTGTACTAATACAAGGCCAGCCATCAAGCCACACGTATCGGCAGATATAACTAACGGATGGTCTGACAATGATAAAAAAGCTTGGCGTAAATAAGGTGCGATATCATTTTTTACACGATCGATAATTTTTTCATCACGTAATATTGTAATGTTGGCAATCGCCACTGCACAGGCAACAGGATGTCCAGAATAAGTATAACCATGATTAAAATCAGCACCTTTTTCAATCAGTACATCTGCCACTTTATCACTAACAGCAACACCTCCTAATGGAATGTAGCCAGATGTGACACCTTTAGCAAAAGTCATCAAATCTGGCGTATAACCAAAGTACTCGCAACCAAACCAAGTGCCCAAACGACCAAAGCCGCAAATTACTTCATCTGATACCAATAGCACATCATATTTCCGACAGATTCGTTCAATTTCTTGCCAATAACCTGGGGGTGGAATAATCACACCACCTGCACCTTGAACAGGCTCGCCAATAAAGGCAGCTACTTTTTCAGGGCCAATCTCGAGGATTTTTTCTTCTAACCAACCCGCCGCTTTTATAGCAAATGCTTCTGGTGTCAGCCCCTCACCAAATTCAAAATAATATGGTTGCTCAATATGCGCTACGCCAGCAATTGGTAAATCGCCTTGTTCATACATATAATCCATACCGCTTAAAGAGGCCCCTGCGACAGTACTGCCATGGTAGGCATTTTTACGTGCAATAAAAGTTTTTTTAAGTGGTTTTTCTTTTAAATCCCAATAGCGTCTTACCATTCGAAAAATGGTATCGTTGCCTTCTGAACCCGAATTGCCCAAAAAGAAATGATTAAATTGCGGGGGTGTGATTTCAGATAATAGTTTTGCTAGCTCTACTGCTGGCACAACAGTCGTATTAAAGAAACTGTTATAGAAAGGTAGTTGTGTCATTTGTTTTGTGGCAGCATCAATCAGCTCTTGTCTGCCATAACCGACATTGACACACCACAAACCCGACATGCCATCTAGTATTTTATTACCTTCCGAATCCCAAATATAAATACCTTCCCCTTTGGTAATGATGCGTGCACCAACTTCAGCGAGTTGTTTTGTGTCAGTAAATGGGTGCAAAAAGTGGGCACTATCTAGCGCCTGAAGTGCTTTGGTATCGATTGTAATATTTTCTCGTATGTTGTTTGACATAATACTTTCTAAAATGCTTACACATGTAATAAAAGGTGACGACGCTCCCAAGGACTAATCACCTTCATATATTCAGTATATTCTTGTCTTTTTACGGACAGGTATAAATTGATGAATTTTTCACCAAGTAAGTCATGTAAATCTGGTACTGTATGTAATAAATCCATTGCTTCTAACAAGCTTCTTGGTAATTCTTGTTGATGTGAGTACCCGCTACCAATCAACTCTTTTTCTGGCTCAATTTTTTTCACCATCCCTAAATAAGTGCATGCCAATGAAGTTGCAATGGCAATATAAGGATTGGCATCAACGCCTGGTACTCTATTTTCAATTCTTCGCGCTGATTTTTCTGCTTCTGGAATACGGATGCCAACTGTACGATTATCGCGACCCCATTGCACATTTATCGGCGCAGCATTATCACGCACTAAGCGACGATAAGAATTTACAAATGGTGCCAATAGCACCAACGCAGGAGGCAAGTATTGTTGCAAACCGCCAATCGCATATTTAAATAAATCACTATCAGAGCCATCTTGGTTAGAAAAAATATTCTCACCCGTTTTTATATCCACTACACTTTGATGAATATGCATTGCAGATCCTGGTTGGTCAGCCATTGGTTTTGCCATAAAAGTTGCATACATATCGTGTCTAAATGCCGCTTCACGGACAGTGCGTTTAAATAAAAACACTGAGTCAGCTAACTGTAAAGGGTCGCCATGCATGAAATTAATTTCCATTTGACCGGTGCCCACCTCATGGATTAATGCATCAATTTCTAAATTTTGTTTATCGCAATACTCATAAATATCCTCAAATAAAGGATCAAACTCATTCACAGCATCAATGCTATAAGCTTGACGGCCAGATTCTGCACGTCCGCTTCTCCCAATGGGTGCTTTTAACGGCATATCTGGGTCTGTATTACGTGCAAGAATATAGAATTCGAGTTCAGGTGCAATGACCGGTTTCCAACCTTTTTGCTCATATAAATCGAGTACTTTTCTAAGTACTGAGCGAGGCGCATATTCGATGAGTTCATCTTTGAAATTAAAGCAATCATGTATCACCTGAGCAGTTGGGTCGATAGTCCAAGGGACGACGCAAACTGTTTCAGGGTCGGGTCTTAGAACCATATCACTGTCAGACTCACGAATAATGCCGTTAAACGCATCATCATCTGGATACTCTCCAGTTACGGTCATCCCTAGGATAGACTCTGGTAAACGCATTCCTTTATCTGAATGGAATTTAGTGCGAGGTAAAATTTTTCCACGTGGAATACCCGTCATATCAGGGACTAAACATTCAACTTCTGTTATGCCTCGCTCATTAAGCCAGGCGCTCATTTTTTCAAATCCAGCTTTTTCTTTTTCTACAATTTCTTTACTGTCCATAATTCACCTTTATTTTTACAAACTCTTGCAGGCGTCACCAAACGCTTTAAATAAGGCAATGGAATGCTGATTGTCGTTGGCTTTCCATTCAGGGTGCCATTGCACGGCTAAAGCAAAAGAATGTGTATTTGAAACAGAAATAGCTTCAATTAGACCATCGGGAGATTTTGCTTCAACCATTAAATTATTACCGAGTTGGTCTATGCCTTGACTGTGGATTGAGTTTACAGTGATTTCATCCACTTGGGCAAATAAATGTTTTAAGATGCCATTGTTACTCAGTTTTACAGTATGTGCCGGTCCATATTGAGTGGTTAAGTTACCAGGCTTTTCACGATGGTCCAACATATTCTCTTGCTCATGAACCGCTTGAAATAGTGTGCCACCCATAGCGACATTTAATTCTTGAAATCCTCTACAAACACCTAATAATGGAATGCTGTTTCTCAGCGCTGCATCAATAAGGGGAAAGGTTGTTGCATCTCTATCTTGGTCTAAAAGCAGGTCATCTTGGATAGGTTTTTTTCCATATCTGCTAGGGTCAACATTTGAGACTGCGCCAGTTAAAAATAAACCATCAATAACATCCAAAATACAATCGATGTCTTGTCTATTGCCAAGCGCCGGAATGAGCAATGGTGTGCATTCCGCAACATTAACAATTGCATCTATATACTTTGAACCCACCACATGATATTGGTGATTGCCAAGCTGCTTTACATCTGCAGGTATGCCGATGATGGGGCGTTTATTTTGTTTCATATCTTATCGATTTAATGGGTGGCAAGGGTATCCTAATGCTTTTGCTACAGCTGATTGTGTGATTGCGCCACGATGGATATTAAGCCCATTCATTAAATGGACATCATCAGTTAATGCTTTCAAATATCCATTATTTGCAATTGATACAATAAACGGTAAGGTTGCGTTTGTAAGCGCTAAGGTTGATGTTCTAGCAACAGCGCCAGGCATGTTGGCAACACAGTAATGTACAATATCATCTACCACAAAAGTAGGGGATTGGTGCGTCGTGGCATGACTGGTTTCAAAACATCCGCCTTGATCAATAGCAACATCTACAACAACAGAGCCTGGATGCATTAGCTTAAGCATTTCCTTTGAGACGAGTTTTGGCGCATTAGCACCAGGAATTAAAACGCCGCCGATTAATAAATCAGTATCTTTAAGGCGATCACAAATGTTTTCCTGGCTGGAATATTCTGTTGTAATCGAATGGCCAAAGTCATTATCAATTTGTGTGAGCCTAGGAATTGAAATATCCATAATAGTGACTTTTGCACCTAAGCCTATCGCCATGCGCGCAGCATTCGTACCAACAATGCCACCACCTAAAATTAATACGTTCCCTGCAGCAACACCAGGTACGCCAGCTAATAAAACCCCAGATCCTCCTTGTGATTTTTCTAAGCAATGTGCGCCTGCTTGCACAGACATTCTGCCAGCCACCTCAGACATTGGTTTTAATAATGGTAAACCTCCGAGTTCGTCAGTTACTGTTTCATAGGCAATTGCAATACAATCAGATTCAAGCAGTAATCTTGTTTGTTCAGGATCAGGGGCAAGGTGTAAGTAAGTAAATAAAAGTTGTCCCGACCTTAGCATCTTACATTCAACAGTTTGTGGCTCTTTCACTTTTACAATTAAATCAGCAGACGCAAATATATCACTTGGATTGTCAGCAATAATTGCGCCAGCCTGTTGGTAATGTTCATTCCTAAATCCAGCCCCTAGACCAGCATTACTTTCTATAGCGACCTGATGCCCATGGCGAACTAAAATTGATGCACCTTTAGGCGTTAAGCCTACTCGATACTCATGGTTTTTTATTTCTTTTGGTATACCAATTCGCATACAATCTTCTTTGCATAAATAGCATGTTTTCTAGTTTATATCGTATGCTTAATTTGTATTATATGGAACAATTATTTTGATTAGGTGCAACTTGAAGTTCTGTATTGTTGAGTTGCCGCTAAGGCTTAACTCTGTTTAATGGCTAATACTGCTTGATTACGTAATGTCCGAAGCAACCCTAATATTTTTGATGATTCATCAAAGCCATTGATTGTCATCATTTCAGCATAAAAACATCCAACCGCTTTATTATTAATCATGACGGGTAATAGTAAAAAACTCTTAGCTGAAGTGATTTGTTTATACCACTGCGGAATTTTTGAAGCGATTGGTTCTGCTTGCGTGTCTTTGATCACAATATCAGCACCTTTATCAATCGAAAGGTGAAAAACATCAGGGGTGAAATGGATTGGGAATTGAAAAGAAGGAATCACAGTTTCAATATCATGACCATAGCCGGATCTTGCTTGCATGGTGTTATTTTTTGCGTTACGAACAAACATACATGCTCGATGGCATTTCAAACCTCGATACATCGTTTCTAATATCATTTGTAGAACATCATTGAGTTTGTATTCACCCACAATGGTATTAATTACATCTTGTATACCCGCTTGTAAAATCATTTCACCATCTTGACTTTCAGCTGAAGCTTTTGATTCAGTAGCTTTCGCTTTTTGCTTGTCATTAGTGGAGGGGTCATTTGATATTTCGTCATCAAGACTAGAATTAATCTGTGTTTTAGTTGATAAAGTCCCATTCGTATAGTCTGTAACTCTTTTTATCCATTTTGATTTTATTGCAGCTACCTTAACAATGTTTCCACTCGCTGAGACTTCTTTTAAACTTTCCTCTAAGACTTTTTGTAATGACGCAACATCTACCCGAAGGGACTTATTGTACTTTTCAACCAACCCTTGTATAGATTTATGTTTTTCTTTCTTATGATTGCATGCAGCAATCGCTGTTAGTTCGCTCGCTAAATTAACCGTGAGATTCAATTGATTAAGTCCATTATCTTGCGCTTTAACTTTTCCATCTGGTAAGTGCTGCATGCCATATATAATTCGTTGCGGAAGTTTCCAAATTTTAGCAACTTCAGCACCTAAATTATTGTATGAAACACCAAGTACTGTTCGTGAAGCTTCTGATTCAGGAACGCCCTCGGCGATGAGCTCATTAATTTTTTGACTTTCATCAAAAAAATAAAATATTGTGAGTAAATGGCCTAGATGATAAAAGATACCGCATATCATGGCCTCTTCATAGTTGGCAGCCTGTTGATGAATGGTTATTTGCCGAGAAGTAAGGCCTACAAAGTAAGCTGATATGACGTTGTCAGCAATTTGTGCAGATTGCGCTTTGTTTTGTAAAAAGTCTAATACAATTAATGCCGTAGCAATATCGCGGACAACATCAAACCCAAGAATCACAACTGCTTTTGAAATAGTGCTTATTTTTCCACCAAATTGACCATATGAAACCGTATTAACAACCTTTAACAGATTGTTAGTAAGTGAAAAATCTTCCAAGATAATACTGGTTAAAGCCTGAGTTGATGACGTGTCAGAACTTACCACTTCATTAATTTCACTGATTGTATTCGACAAAGCAGGGAAGTCGTCATGACTTTGTATGATTCTAATGCGGTCATTTAAATCAAGTATTTTAGGTTTCTGTTCTACGGTCATCCATAAAGTATGAACGATGACTTCCAAAATGAATTGTCCAAATAAACCTAAAAAAAGCACTTTATTTACTTGTGTATGATAGATGTTGGGGACTTACTAACAGAAAAAACCAAAAAGGCCTGCATTTCTGCAAGCCTTTGATTTATTTGGTACGCCCGAAGAGATTCGAACTCCTGACCCCTTGGTTCGTAGCCAAGTACTCTATCCAGCTGAGCTACGGGCGCGTTGAGCCGTGCATTATACAATAAAAAATAATTAAGTTAAGTTTTTATCATCATAGATTGATAAATATATTTATGAAATAATCTAGTCATTCAAATTACCCCACAATTTTTTAAAAGGATATTCAAGTGCTCATTTGGTTTGTCATTGCTTACATTCTTGTTTCAGTAGCCATTGGCTTGTTTGCGGCTAAAGGGGTAAAAAATGTTAAAGATTATGCGGTTGCAGGACGTCATTTGCCATTGCCAGTGGTGATTGCAACTGTCTTTGCGACATGGTTTGGTGCAGAAGTTGTATTTGGCGTCTCAGCGACTTTTGTTCAAGAAGGATTTAACGGGTTAGCAGCGGACCCTTTTGGCGCCAGCATGTGTTTAATTATTGCGGGTCTATTTTTTTCTACCAAGCTATATAAGCTAAACATTATTACCTTGGGTGACTTTTATCGTATGCGTTATAACCGTACGGTAGAGCTGTTAACAACCGTTGCAATTGTTGTTTCATACTTAGGTTGGGTGGCTGCACAAATTACCGCACTAGGTTTAATTTTTAATATTCTGACAAATGGGGCCATTAGTCAGGAGATTGGGATGGTGATTGGGACCTTAATCGTTCTGACTTATACTGCGCTTGGCGGTATGTTATCCATAGCTATTCTTGATTTTTTGCAAATGATTGTCATTATTGCTGGTTTGCTTTATATCGCAAATGTTGTTGCTGGCATGACTGGTGGAGTAGCACCCGTCATCGCGCATGCGGAAGCAGCGGGTAAGTTAGATTTCTTTCCAAAAGATGCAGATGTTTGGCTATACATCACTTTTATCGGTGGCTGGATGACGATGATGCTAGGCTCTATTCCGCAACAAGACGTTTTTCAGCGAATCACTTCTGCAAAGAGTGCTAAAGTTGCCTTATGGGGTTCTATTATTGGAGCAACTATCTATTTTTGTTCTGCATTTATTCCCATGTTTATTGCCTATGCAGCAACCATTATTGATCCATCAATCTTTGGTAAGCTGGCTGAGGAAGATTCACAGCGAGTTTTACCTGCATTAGTTTTGCAACATACGCCTTTGCTTGCACAAGTTGTCTTTTTTGGTGCTGTCATCTCTGCCATTATGAGCACATCATCTGCTACATTATTGGCGCCTTCAGTCACCTTTGCTGAAAACTTTGTAAAAGACTTTATGCCACATTTAACTGATAAAGAGATGTTGAAAGTGATGCGTCTAAGCTTGGTTGGTTTTGCAATCTGTGTGTTAATTTATGCATTAAACTCAGATCTTTCTATTTTTGGCATGGTAGAGTCCGCTTACAAGGTGACTTTGGCTGGTGCTTTTGTGCCATTAGTATTCGGTGCTTTTTGGAAAAAGTCTTCTAGTCAGGGGGCTCTGTTTGCAATTTTATTTGGTATAGGTAGTTGGATTTTGGTTGAATTGATTTTTGGTGAAGATATCCTAATACCCCCCCAATTAATTGGGTTAGGCTTTAGTATTCTGGCAATGATTGTGGGTTCTTTGATGCCACAAGTCACTTTCAAAGAGGCATAGCAGGCATCAAATGATGCTTGTTATTTCAGCAAAGAAGTCGTCCACTGAGTGACTCTATTTCTACCTGATTCTTTTGACATATACAAAGCACTATCTGCATAATCAATTAAGTTTTCAATCGAGTTAGCACCTGAGTGAATTGAAGCTAATCCAAAGCTGGACGTAATTGTTTTGATATTTGTACTGCGAATCGACTTGTTTGCAGATTTTTCAACGTAAGCCCTCATCCTTTCACATACTTCTAATGCATCTTTTTCGAGAGATCTGCCAAAAATATTCATATCTCCACTTAACTTAGATAATCGATTGTCATTTAGTGAATGGTCAATTCAATTTTGCTAAAAGGAATGAAACCAGACAGACGTTTTTATATGTAGCTACATACAGCCAATTTTATAATTAAATTGGTTATAGCAAGCCAAAAATATTAATAAAATGTAAAAAATATGTAAATTAATCAATAACCTATTTGATTTTATTGCACTTTGTTTCATAATTACTCGTCAATTTTTTTAAAAGGAGAGCGTTATGATTCGTTTGTCAATCGGAGCCACATTGTTTGCATTAGTTTTTAGTTCAAATATTGCATTAGCTAATCATGGCGATTTTAAAGCAAGACATTCTGATAGTTTAGGCAAATGTCTTAAAGGGGCTTTAAAAGCGCATGATGGTGAAGTCGTTAAAGTAGAGTACAAAATTGAAGATAAAGTTGGTGTGTATGAATTTGATATTGAAACATCAGACGGTAAAGCTTGGGAAGTGGAATGTGTAGTAAAAACAAGTGTAATTACAGAATTTGAAGAGGAGGTTGAAGCAGATGATTCTCGTTTCAGTTCCTTGGCAAAAACTACCGAAGAAGAAGCAAAAGCTACTGCTTTAGCAGCCTATCCAGGTGAAGTGGTTGAGGTTGAGTACGAGCTAGAGTCAGACGGTAAAGCTTCTTACGAAATTGACATTTTACAAGCAGATAAAGATGAAGTAAAAGTTGAGGTTGATGCGACAACAGGTAAGATTGTTGAAGTCAGTTACGAAGTTTATCAAATAGGTGCAGAGTAATAATCGTACCCATTAAATGAAACATCAAAGTAAAAAAACCGCCCATTTGGGCGGTTTTTTTTACTTTTGGCGGAGAGCGAGGGATTCGAACCCTCGATACAGGTCTACCCCGTATGCTTCCTTAGCAGGGAAGTGCCTTCGACCACTCGGCCAGCTCTCCGTTTAAAACTGTTTATCTCATTGATAAGGGCGCGATATTACGCGAAAACCGTGCTTAAATCAATGCTAAACAACAATGGATGTTGGTTATTTACTCTTCTTCTAACTCAAATGCTTTATGTAAAACCCGAACTGCGAGCTCCATATACTTTTCTTCAATAACCACAGCTACCTTGATTTCACTGGTAGATATCATTTGAATATTAATGCCTTCTTCAGAAAGTGTTCTAAACATTTGGCTTGCAACACCAACATGAGAACGCATCCCAACACCAACAATAGCGACTTTTGCAATATTGGCATCACCAGAAATTTCTCTGGCGCGGATTATTGGCTGTACTTTGCTATTGAGTATATCTAATGCTTTACCCATTTCATTATTGTGTACTGTAAAGGTAAAGTCCGTTGTACCATCTGCACCTTGATTTTGGATAATGATATCAACGTCAATATTGGCATCTGCAATTGGGCCTAAAATTTGGTAAGCAATGCCAGGGGTGTCTGGTACGCCTAATATAGTGATCTTGGCTTCGTCACGATTGAACGCGATGCCAGAGATTAGTGGTTCTTCCATGTTTTCATCCTTGCTATCTTCTTCGAATGTAATTAAGGTGCCTTCGCCTTCTTCTTCAAAACTAGAAAGCACACGTAATTTAACTTGATATTTACCTGCAAACTCGACTGAACGAGTTTGCAAAACTTTACTCCCTTGAGATGCAAGTTCTAGCATTTCTTCAAAGGTGATTTTATTTAAGCGTCTTGCTTCTGGAACGATACGTGGGTCAGTGGTATAAACACCGTCAACATCCGTATAAATTTGACACTCATCCGCGTTCAATGCTGCAGCTAATGCAACTCCCGTTGTGTCAGAGCCACCTCTGCCAAGGGTTGTAATATTGCCGTTTGCATCACAACCTTGAAATCCAGCTACCACCACGACATAACCATCGTTTAAATCTTTTTGCATGTTTTGACCATCAATATTGATGATGCGGGCTTTACCATGTGATTCGTTGGTTAATATTTTGACTTGTGAACCAGTGTAGCTTTTTGCTTTTAAGCCTATTTCTTGTAGAGCCAGGCAGGTCAACCCGATTGTGACTTGTTCACCTGTAGAAACAATCACATCTAGTTCGCGCGCATTCGGTTTGCTAGAAATTTCATTTGCAAGGGCAATCAAGCGGTTGGTTTCACCAGACATAGCCGATACAACAACAACGATTTGATCACCATTGTCTTTAAACTTCTTTACCCTTTTTGCAAGGTTACTGATGCGCTCGGTATTTGCAACCGATGTTCCACCATATTTTTGTACAATTAATGCCATGATTTAATTTTCAAATAAAATTTAGATTTACAATTTTTGCATTACCCAGTTTTCAACACTCTTTAGCGCTGCGGGTAATTGACTAGCATCTGAGCCACCCGCCATTGCCATATCAGGCTTGCCTCCACCTTTGCCGCCAACCTGAGATGCAACGTGGTTGACCAGATCTCCAGCTTTAATCTTTGCAATTAAGTCTTTGGTAATGCCTGCTGCAATGCTAACTTTTTCGCCATTAACTGTTGCAAGCACAATCGCCGCAGTTTGCAGTTTGTCTTTGAGTTTGTCCATAGTCTCACGAAGTGTATTTGCATCTGCACCTTCTAGTAGTGCGGCTAATACCTTGACGCCATTGATTTCAATTGCTTGTGTGGCAAGATCATCACCTTGTGATGAAGCAAGTTTTCCTTTTGCAGCAGCTAGCTCGCGCTCTAGTTTTTTAACTTGCTCCAATAAGCCATCAACTCGGTTTGGCACCTCAGCAGGAAGTACTTTTAATGTACCAGCAACGCCACCTAATGTTGTTTCCATACGCTGCATATAGTCTAGTGCATTGTTTGCTGTGACCGCCTCTACACGTCTTACGCCAGCTGCAACGCCGCCTTCAGCGACAATGCTAAACAAACCTATATCGCCTGTACGTTTTACATGTGTTCCGCCACAAAGTTCACACGACGAACCAATATTCAAGACGCGTACCTCATCACCATATTTCTCGCCAAATAGCATCATCGCACCGGTCTCTTTTGCTGCATCTATTGGCATTACCCGTGCTTGCGTTTCAATATTGGCAAAAACTTCAGCGTTAACAATACGCTCAACTTCACGAATTTGCTCGTTTGTCATCGGTGCGTTATGTACAAAGTCAAAGCGGGTTTTATCGGTATCGACTAAGCTACCTTTTTGCTGTACGTGCTCACCTAATACTTCACGCAATGCTTTATGCATTAAGTGTGTTGCAGAATGGTTACGCATGGTTGCTGTGCGCGCTGTTAAGTTTACTTTTGCTGTTAATTGCTCACCAACTGTTAAGGTGCCTGTTTTTAATATACCGTGATGACCAAACACTGTGGCCTGAACTTTTTGCGTATCTTCAACTGCAAATAATCCTTTTGCGCCTTTCAACTCACCACAATCGCCAATTTGACCACCAGATTCAGCATAGAAGGGCGTGTTGTCTAAAATCACAACCCCTTGGTCACCTTCAGAAAGCGCGTCAACTGGCGTACCATCTTTATAAAGTGCTGTAATAACGGCGCTAGTTTCTAGTTGCTCATAACCATGGAAAGTGGTTGCAACGCCCGCATACTCTAGGTTTGTTGCCATTTTAAATTTGCCAGCAGCACGCGCTTGCTCTTTTTGCTGTGTCATTGCGGCATCAAAACCAGCTGTATCAACTTTTACATTTCGTTCACGACAAATATCAGCGGTTAAATCAAGCGGAAAACCGTACGTGTCATGGAGTTTAAATGCCGTTTCGCCATTAAAAATGTCTTTAGTGTTTTTTAATTCTGCTTCTAATATAGACATGCCATTTTCGATGGTTTCAAAGAACCGTTCTTCTTCTTGTTCTAGTGTCGCAGCAATCCGTTTTTTTTCAGAGACTAGTTCTGGATAAGCTTCACCCATTTCATTGATTAAATCTGGCAACATTTGATAGAAAAAAGCTTTACGCGCACCGAGTTTATATCCGTGGCGAATGGCACGGCGAATAATCCGTCTTAACACATATCCACGGCCTTCATTGCCTGGAATCACGCCATCAGCAATCAAAAAAGAGCAGGCGCGAATATGGTCAGCCAATACTTTAAGGCTTGGATTTTCCAAGTCAGTTGTTTTGGTTTCTCGCCCAGCTGCTTTAATCAGTGTTTGAAATAAATCAATTTCATAGTTGGCATGCACGCCTTGTAAAATGGCTGAAATACGTTCAAGGCCCATACCCGTATCGACGCTTGGTTTTGGTAATGGATGCATTACACCAACTTCATCACGGTTAAACTGCATGAACACGTTATTCCAGATTTCGATAAAACGATCGCCATCTTCATCAGGCGATCCAGGTGGTCCCCCTCGAATATGTGCGCCATGATCATAGAAAATTTCAGAGCATGGACCACATGGGCCTGTGTCGCCCATCATCCAAAAGTTGTCAGATGCATAGCGCGCACCTTTGTTATCACCAATTCGAATAATTTTTTCGGGCGGCAAGCCAATGTCATTTAGCCAAATGTTATACGCTTCATCATCTTCAGCATAAACAGTGACCAGTAATTTTTCCATTGGCAGTTTGTATACTGTTGTGAGTAGTTCCCAAGCGTATTTAATTGCATCTTGCTTGAAATAGTCGCCAAAACTAAAGTTGCCCAACATTTCAAAAAAAGTGTGATGACGCGCTGTATAGCCAACATTTTCCAAGTCGTTGTGTTTGCCACCAGCACGAACACATTTTTGGCTTGTTGTTGCTCGTGTATAGGGTCTTTGATCAAAACCTAGAAACACATCTTTAAATTGATTCATCCCAGCATTGGTAAAGAGCAGAGTAGGGTCTTCGTGAGGGACAAGTGAACTAGACGCAACAGCGGCATGACCTTTTGAGATAAAGAAGTCTAAAAAGGCTTTTCTTATTTCATTGCTGCTTGGATTTTTAGTTAAATTAATCGTCATTATCTTGTTTATTTAGTACTTTTTTTATCGTTTCAAAGCCAAAGCCGCGACTTTGTAAAAATCGTGCTTGCTTTGCCCACTCATTCCTATTGCTTGCGTGATGTTTGAACTTTTTGCGCCAAACCTCAGTAGCGTTTTCTAATTCACTTTCTTTAATTTCAGACACTGCTTCAGCAATTAAATCATCTGCAACGCCTTTTTCTCTCAATTCATTTGCTACTTTTGCACTGCCAAACTTTGTTTTTCTTGCATGAATCAGTTGTTCTGTAAAGCGCTCATCAGATAACCAGCCTCGCGATTTAAAATCGGCTAAAAGGGCTGGAATATCATCTGATTCTTCTGCGAAGGCTTTGAGTTTTTGACCTAGCTCAGTCGTTGAATATTCGCGTTTACCTAAATATTCAAGTGCACGTTGACGCAAAGACTTTTCTGGTGCGTTTTTCAGACTACGCGTCATCCTCATCACGAGGTGCAATCATTTCATCAAGCAACACTTTGGCATTGCCGCGGATTTTAGCATCAATTTCATCAGCGATAGCTGGATGCTCTTTTAAAAATTGACGAGCATTGTCTTTACCTTGACCAATTTTTTCACCATTATAGCTGTACCATGCCCCTGCTTTTTCTACAAACTTAAGGTTCACCCCTAATTCGATAATTTCCCCTTCACGTGAGATGCCTTCTCCATAGAGAATATCAAACTCTGCTTGCTTAAACGGTGGCGCTACTTTGTTTTTAATAATTTTGACACGTGTTTCAGATCCAACAACCTCATCACCTCTTTTTATAGCGCCAGTACGGCGAATATCTAAACGGACTGATGAGTAAAACTTAAGGGCATTACCACCTGTTGTGGTTTCAGGGTTGCCAAACATGACGCCAATTTTCATACGAATTTGGTTGATGAAAATTACTAATGTATTTGTACGTTTGATATTACCAGTAAGTTTACGTAGAGCTTGGCTCATTAAGCGGGCTTGAAGACCCATATGGGAATCACCCATATCACCTTCGATTTCAGCACGAGGGGTTAATGCGGCAACAGAGTCAACGACTACAATATCAACTGATCCTGAGCGAACTAACATATCTGCAATTTCTAAGGCTTGCTCGCCAGTGTCTGGTTGCGAGATTAATAATTCTGGCACATTAACACCTAGCTTTGCGGCATATTGTGGGTCAAGCGCATGCTCTGCATCAATAAATGCAGCGGTGCCGCCAACTTTTTGCATTTGGGCAATAACAGATAAAGTGAGCGTCGTTTTACCCGATGACTCAGGACCGTAAATTTCTACAACACGACCGCGCGGCAAACCACCAATGCCCAGCGCTATATCTAAACCCAAAGAGCCTGTGGATACTGACTGTATGTCAATATCCACTTCTTTATCGCCCATACGCATGATAGAGCCTTTGCCAAACTGCTTTTCTATTTGTGAAAGTGCGGCTGCGAGGGCTTTGCTTTTATTGTCATCCATCTGGTCTTTTACCTTTATCTAATTTGCTTTAATCAACATGTAATTATTTCATAGTTTGTCATTTAAGGTAAGCATCATCATGCTTTAGATGATTAAGGATTTGGTTAGTTTTTTTCAAATAATTTAAATGTAGACTTTTATAAATATGGTGCGTTTTATTGTATACAGGGGAAAATCTGTTAAACGGAGAAGTGAGTATGAAATTAGTTAAAATGTTAATTGCAACAGTAGCGCTGAGCGGCGCATTGGTAACAACAGCACATGCACGTGATTCATTTAGTATTGGTGTCAACATAGGTGGCTTTGATCACTTTCATAGCTTACGCACGCATCGCTATGCGCCTGTTTATTATGGACATTATTATTCAGCACCGCCTGTTGTTTACTATGCTCCACCCATTCGATACCGTCATTTTAGACAAGACACCTATTATGGTGGACGCCATTTTGATAATGGACGACGATTCAATCGAAGAGGTAATGATCATGATCGCGGCCATCGAGATAGAGACCGTGGTCGTCGAGGGTGGCGATAAACGTGGCGCTATTTAATTTTTCAACAAGTCCAACAGCCCTGTTATTGCCGTAATAACAGACTGTTGGCGAACAGCTTGGCGACTTCCAATAAAGTGCATGGTTGTTGTTATTTCAATGCCGTCTAAAGTGGCCCAAGCAAAACACACAGTGCCAACTGGTTTACTTTTAGAGCCTCCGCTTGGTCCGGCAATCCCGGTAATGCTGCCAGCAATGTTGGCTTGACTATTTTTTAGTGCCCCTAAAGCCATTTCTAATGCAGTCTCTTCACTCACAGCACCATAATTTGTTAATGTATATTGTTTAACGCCTAATATGTTTTGTTTTGCTGCGTTGCTATAAGTGATTAATCCACAATCAAACCAGGATGAACTGCCAGCAACCTCTGTTATTGCAGCTGAGGCTAATCCACCAGTACATGACTCTGCTAAGGCTAATATCATCTGTTGCTTTTGCAATGACAGGCCAAGAGATGTGGCTAACTCAAAGATTTTTATAGACGTATTATTATCCATTGCAATCCTTGTATACATATCATTGCGTAAACTGCTGCAAGTAAATCGTCAAACATTACACCAAAGCCACCTTTTAATTTGGCATCACATTGCCGAATAGGAAAAGGTTTCCATATATCAAATAATCGAAACAAAATAAATGCAGTTATCCACCAATAAATTGTGAAGGGCGCAATAGTGAGCACTAACATCATTGCGACAATTTCATCCCAAACAATACTGCCGTGATCACTAACACCTAAGGCTTTACCAGTAAAGTCGCAGAAATAGATACCGATGATAAAGGCTAATGAAATGAGGGTGATTTTTGATTCGAATGGGAAGTTTCTAATCACCCAATATAATGGAATTGCCATAATTGTGCCAAACGTACCTGGTGCTTTGGGTGCCAGGCCACTACCAAAGCCTAATGCAAAAAAGTGTACTGGGTGCTGTAATAAGAATAATAAATTTGGCGTTTTATGCAAAATGGTCATAGCCTAATTGGTTAACAGTAATCGCTTGGTTTTGATATAAAACGTCCAACTTACCACTATTATTTATATTGCCAATATGAGTAATGCTTAAGTTAAGGTGTTTTGCTAACGTCAAAATAGCCTCTTTCTTATTGAGGGATGATGTGAAACATAACTCATAATCATCGCCACCCGCTAACAATGCTTGTTGAAAATGGGGGTGGTGTAAATTGTTTTTGATCGCAGCTATGCACGGCATTTGCTCAAGGTTCAATATAGCCCCTAGTTGTTGCCTTGAATTATCCTTGTTTCTTGATGCGGTGAGTATATGGTTGAAATCAGCAAGTAGGCCATCAGAAATATCAATACAGCTGTTGGCAATGTCACGTATTGCCAGTCCAAGTGCAACACGTGGTTCTGGTCTATAAAGTGCACTTAAGCAAGCATCGCGATCCTCATCATTTAAACGTACATTATTTTGTAAAAAAGCAAGCCCCAATGCGGCACTGCCAAGCTGTCCACTGACCCAAATGTCGTCACCTAACATTGCATTGTCTCGCTTAAGCGCTTTTGAAATAGGTGTTTCACCGATAATGGTAACATTAATATTGAGACTGCCTCGAGTAGTGTCACCACCAATTAGATCAATATTAAACTGGGTTGCGCACGCAAAAAAACCTTTTGAAAAAGCATCTATCCAAACTTCATTGATTGATGGCAATGCTATTGAGAGCGTTGCCCATTTGGGTGTTGCGCCCATTGCTGCCATGTCTGAAATGTTCACAGCAAGTGTCTTCCAGCCAATATTAAACGGGTCTGTATCCTCAAAAAAGTGAGTGCCTACTACGGACATATCAGTTGAAATGGCTAGCTGTTGACCAGGAGATAAGGAAATAAGTGCAGCATCATCGCCAATGCCAACATCGGTATGATTGGATGGGCGGGTAAAGTATTTTTTGATCAGGTCAAATTCAGCTGACATCGTTTTTTTTCGCATTCGATTTTAAACATTGTATGCAGAGCATACAAACTAATATTCCAGTTAAGTCTGCAAACCAATCATAGAGGCTAGCGTAACGAGTAAGGGTAAGTGTGCCTTGTAATAATTCAGTTAAGGCGCCATAAGCTATTAAGCCAAGAAATAATGTCCATTGATATTGCTTATAAGCTAAATGGCCAGTAAATGTTAGCGTTGCAAAAATTATTGCATGTACGAATTTATCAAAAAATGGAATGCTAGGTGTTTTTCCATTTTGCTCCATTAATAACAAATAAGTCACAACGCCAATGAGGGCCCAAAAAAGATAAGGTATAAATGGTTTAATCTGTTGGTTAAATTGTTGATAGTACATGGTTATATTTGTAGTTAAGTGATGATTATTTTTAGATGTAGGCGCTTTGACGTATCCATTTAGTAGCAATCCATTTCTCACCCTCAATGACGGGTGCTCCTGCATGTAATGTGAGTGGATCAACCACATTAAGGGCATTTAGATACGAAAAGTATAGCGCAGATCCTTTTTTTGGGTAGATGCTTAAATTAATTTCTGGAAAAACAGTTGCACCACCAGTATGGACATTATTCAGATACATAATTATCGTAATAATGCGTTGCCCGCCTTTTACCATATTGGCGTTACCTCCTTGGTTATCTGGAAAGTAATCAAAATGGGGTCGATATTCGCCTCCATTAGCATAATTTAAGATTTGAATACCTTCGCCATTAATGGCAGGAAATCCAGTAATTTCACTGATACGAGATTCAATCTTTTCAACAAGGCTGTTTTGGCCTAGCGTAAAATAAGTACCTAAGCTTGTTCTGGCTTGATGGTTAATCCCTTCACCAGTTTTGTCGTCAACCACAGTTGATTTTGTTAATGTGCTTTTCGATAGTTCGCACAATTCATCACATTCGCTATTAGTCATAAAATGATCCAATAATACAATATCAGGCGTTTTGCATCGCATAGTGACTTGCATGATTTGACCATCACTTGTTTGTAGACGGTTTTCATGTTGAAATAAATAGCTCCCTTCATGGCTTTGGTTGTCTGGTTGTGTGTCCAGAAATACATCTGATGCATTTGTGCTATTTGATTTTGGATGTTGACTCGCCTCATAGAGCATTAAATTAAACTGCGCTGTTTCTTCATCAATGCCGCCATTAATCATGGCATTTAACATCTCACTTTTAATGCAGCCACGCTCGATATTATCTTTAATCCACTTTTGCCAAGTTTTATTTAAAATATATGTCAAAATATAATCTTTATATTGAGGAGGTTATTTCTTTTTAGGACGAAAGGCTTTAACGATGGTTTCATTGGTTTCAATATAAGGCGCACCAATTAAATCTAAACAATAAGGGACAGCAGCAAAAATACCATGCACTTTGATGTTGCCTGATTCATCTTTTAGGCCCTCAAGCGTTTGAGCAATCGATTTTGGTTGCCCAGGTAAGTTAATAATAAGGCATTGATTGCGAATCACAGCAACTTGTCGAGAAAGTATTGCGGTAGGAACAAAATTGAGACTAATTTGTCTCATTTGCTCGCCAAAGCCAGGCATTTCTTTATCAGCAATGGCTAAGGTGGCTTCTGGTGTTACGTCTCTCATGGCAGGGCCTGTGCCACCTGTTGTTAGGATTAAATGACAATGTTGATAATCAACTAAATCGATAAGGGTCGATTCTATGATAGCTTGTTCATCAGCAATAAGACGCTTTTCAAGTGAAAAAGCAGTGATTAACGATTGTGAAAGCCAAGAGTCTAAGCTTGGGATGCCTTTATCTTCGTATATGCCTTGTGAGGCGCGGTCGCTGATTGAAACCAGTCCGATTTTAAATATTTTTGATTGCATGCGAATTGTTTGTTTTGTATGGTGTCTATGTTGTTACTATAAATTATAACGATAAAAATTGAAGGACTTAGAATGATGATGAAAAAAATACTGATGATTGGTTTGGTTGCATTTTGTATGCAAATTGCGCATGCAGAAGAAAACTTGTACGAAATAAATTATAAAGCCCAAAGCAGTAGCGATTTGAAATCTATGCAAGCAAACCCTGATACCAAAATGTATGTAAGCAATCATTATGATGAAGACAATATCAGCATGCTAGAAGATGGCTATGACATGATGGGGTCAAGTGGGTTTGAGGCAGGCAGCATTAAGCCAGATTTAGCCTTATCGCATGCAAAAGCAATAAAAGCTGATGTCGTATTGGTTTATAGCAAATATGCTTCAAAAAAATCACCATTATCAAAATTAGAAATGATAAAAGAAGCAGCAAAAACATCTGGGGAAGTCGACAGTGAGGTATTAGAAAGCGCAGATGACGAAGTCTTTAAATACTATGCCAGTTATTGGGCAAAGCTGCCAATGCCACTCTTAGGTTTGCATGTGATTAAGTTAAAACATAAAAGTAAAAACTCAGATGACTTGATTGAAGAAGATGGTTTAAAAGTGCTTGCAGTGATCAAGCAGTCTCCCGCATTTAAAGCAGGTTTGAAAAAAGGAGATGTTTTACTCAAAATGGGCGATATGACTTTGCAAACGCCTCAACAGTTATCTCAAGCAGCGTTAAAAAATGAAGGTAAAACAGTGAATATTAGTTATAAGCGTCAAGAAGAAATTGCTAATACTAATGCAACGCTTAATAAACGGAATTAATTTTTATTTAGCGAGGCCGTGTTATTCATTAACAGAGTTACCTTCATCGATTTCTGTTATTTTACGCAGGAGTTTGAAGAGTTCCCGTGTGCTTTTAGGTGGTTTGTTTGATGCTTGCTCTTTGTGTGCATTACGGGTTAACAATCTAATACGTTGAATTTCAGCATTTGGGTATTGAGTGACAAACGCTTGTAGCACATCTGTACTCGTGGTTGCTGACTCATTAATTAAACGGTCTCGCCAGCGCTCAAGGGCATGAAAGCGAGCATTTTCTTCTTGGTTTGACCCTTCCCATTTTGATAACTGTTCGATAATGGGAGAGGGGTCGATATCGCGCATTAAGCGTCCAATATATTGCATTTGACGACGAATGGCACCATTTGAAGAAATGCGCTTAGCTTCAATAACTGCATCATGTAGTTCTTCATCTAAGTTAAGCTTTTTAATTCTGTCAGTTGGTAGGTCCACTAGCTTCTTTCCAATTGCTTGCAGTGCATCAGCCTCTGCCTTACGTTTGGTTTTACTGATGATATCGATATTTTCGTCTTTTTCAGGCATGTTTTTAATGTAGTTTACTTTAGATGTACAAGATGCAAGGTATGATAACAGTTTTAAGGGTTTACTTTAATGAAGTTAATTGAATGATTGAAATGCGATGGATCAAGATAAATTAAAACAAATATGTGAAGATACACTAAAACTAGCTAAGCAGATGGGCGCTTCTGATGCCGAGGTTGATGTTAGCTATGGTACTGGTCAGACGGTGTCTGTCCGGAAAGGCGAAACAGAAAATATTGAATATAACCGCGATAAAGGCATTTCAGTAACAGTATTTTTTGGACATAGAAAAGGATATGCAAGCAGTTCTGATTTCAGTCAAGATGCCTTAAAAGATACTGTGGTTGCAGCCTGCAATATTGCAAAATTCACTGCCGAAGATCCTTTTTGTGGGTTAGCAGATGCAGCTGATATGGCCAACAAAATAGAAGACTTAGATTTATACCATCCTTGGCAAATTAGCGTAGAGGCTGCCGCAGAAATTGCCTTGCACTGTGAAGCAGCAGCATTAGCGGTTGATAAGCGTATCACCAATACCGAAGGTGCTAGTGTTTCGACGAATGAAGGCCTGTTTGTTTATGCCAATACGAATGGGTTTATCGGCGGATATCCAAGCTCTAGACATAGTATCAGTTGCTCTGTGATTGCTGAAGCGTCAAACGCAATGCAGCGTGATTATTGGTATACCAATGCAAGAGATATGGCTGACATGGCGATGCCTGAACTTGTTGGAGAAACGGCTGGAAAAAGAACGATTCGACGCCTGGGCGTTAAATCAATGAAAACAGGGCAATATCCAGTTTTGTTTGAGGCTCCGCTAGCTAGTGGTTTGATTTCATCTCTCATTAGTGCGATTTCTGGCGGAAATTTATATAGGAAATCTTCTTTTTTATTGGATAGCTTAGGTAAAAAAATTGCATCTTCTTTGGTCAATATAGAAGAGTTGCCACATTTAAGAAAAGGGTTAGCTAGCAGTGCGTTTGATAATGAAGGTGTTGCAACCAAATCACGCATCTTATTAGAAAACGGTGTATTGCAAGGTTATATGTTATCTAGTTATTCAGCACGTAAATTAGGATTACAAAGTACAGGTAATGCTGGTGGTGCCCATAATCTTATAGTAAGAGACACAAATCAATCGTTTAATGATTTGTTGAAAATGATGGATAAAGGCCTATTAGTAACTGAAATCTTAGGCCATGGACTTAATATGGTAACTGGAGACTATTCAAGAGGCGCTGCTGGATTTTGGGTTGAAAATGGCATTATTGCTTATCCTGTTGAAGAGATTACGATTGCTGGCAATCTCAAAGATATGTTGAATCAAATTATTGCCGTGGGGAATGATGCTGTCATGCCAAGTGCTAAACAGACAGGATCATTACTGATTGAACAAATGACAGTTGCAGCAAGTTAGGGATTAAACTTATATAAAAAAAGCCTCGAAAGAGGCTTTTTTAATTGATTAACTTATTGGCTGCTTTTTGCAATAGGAATATCTAAGTCTTCATCTGCTGGTTCAAATGCACCATCCAGTAAATCATCTGGAACAATGCCGTCTTGTACTTGACTTGCTCGCCTTTGAAGGTAAGCATCACGAACAAAAGAGTAGGGGTCTAATGCCGCATCATCAACTAGATCGCCAGCTTCTAAAAGTTGCGTACGTCTATCCAATATTTGCGCTGCACGCAATTGATTGTGAAGTCGAATTTCACCAATATTATGTGTATATGTTATCGGATCGGTAGTGACTGTATCAAAAGCTAGCCCAGATGTATCTCTTAATGTACTAGGGCCTAAGAATGGCAATACTAGATAAGGACCATTACCCACCCCCCAATGGCCTAGAGTTTGACCAAAATCCTCTCTATTTTGTGCGATATTATCCATGCCAGCCACATCAATAAATCCTGCCAAACCAAATGTGCTGTTAATGACAAATCGCCCTGCATCAGTAAATGCATTAGCAAACTTTAACTGTAAAATATCATTAAGTACGGTTGTAATTGAATTTAAATTATTAAAAAAGTTGCTGAACCCCCTACGTATAGGAGAAGGCGTTACTTTTTTATAGGCAGTAGCAACTGGTTTCAATAAAGCTTTATCAGTTACATCATTAAATTTATAAACACCTCTATTAATAGACTCTAGCGGGTCTTTATTTGATTGTGTTGCACATCCTGTTGCAACTAGCAACAAAAGGATACTAAGCATTATTTTAATTAATTTTGATTGCATAAATGGTGATCGCTTTATTATGTTGTCGTTCTAAATTTATTATAGGTGCTATCCAAGTAGTCTATGTGTTTTTGCCATTAATTTATTATTACAATATTGTAATCTATTATCCTCTAATTACTGATTTAATGTCCATTCTTTAAAGTAGCATATTTTGGCGCTTTGTGGCATGTTGCAAAAAAACCACTTACAAAACACAATGATATAAAGCAATAGTTATGCCTTAATGTTTTACATGGTTGTTTTTTGTGTGCATTGTTTATATAAATCAAGGACTAAGGCTCGTTGTGTGGCATGATTGATAATGGGGTTTGGGTAATCCTTGCCGAGGATTATGCCAATTTCCTTTTGTCGAGATGACGAGATCTGCCACGGTTGGTGAATTTCTTCGTCACTGCAGTTATTTAACTCAGGTAAATATTTACGGATAAACTTACCTTTTTTATCAAAACGTTGGCTTTGTGTCACTGGATTAAATATCCTAAACCAAGGTTGTGCGTCGCAACCAGTTGAAGCTGCCCACTGCCATCCGCCATTATTTGCACTCAAATCAAAGTCGATAAGGTGTTCAGCAAAATATTGTTCACCCCATCGCCAGTCAATCAGTAAGTCTTTGACCAAAAAGCTTGCAACTACCATTCTTAAACGATTATGCATAAAACCAGTTTGGTTAATTTGATTCATAGCGGCATCGATTAATGGAAATCCAGTTTTTCCTTCACACCATGCATCAAAAAAGGCTTTATTATTGGGAAATTGCAAATGTTCAAATTGTGGATTAAAGGTTTTACCTGCAGCAACATGTGGATTGTGGTGTAAGATTTGAAAGTAAAAATCACGCCAAATCAGCTCGTTAAGCCAAGTGGCTGACCCTAGGCTCTCTAAATGTTTTGCTGTTCTTGCTAAATGACGAATTGAAACAGTCCCAAACCTGAGATGTGTTGATAAATAGGAAACTCCTTTGATCGCTGGGAAGTTTCTGGCTTCATGATATTGACTGATACGTGCTGTAAAGTCTTCAAACAATAGCTTGCCACCAGACATGCCTGTTGGTAATTTAAGTGATTTTAGATTGGTTTTTTTAAAGCCGATAGCTTCTAAGGGCATTAACTCCTTTGGCTCAGTCTTTGCAAGGTGGTGCATGAATTCATCGACTGGATATGGCGCTAAGTCATCGGCAGTTAGTTTTTTGAGTGAAGCATTGCGATAAGGGGTAAATACCATGTAAGGTTTGTTACTTTGATTCAGAATTTCATCTTTTTCAAAAATAACTTGGTCTTTATAACTATAAAAAGCAATATTCTGTTGCTTAAGTGATTTTTGCACCTTGGCATCACGTAATATTGCATTGGGCTCATAATCATGATTCGAAAATAGAGCTTCGATATGGAGTGTATTGGCTAACATTGGGATAAGTTCAGTTGCTTTTCCATGCTCAACGATTAAATCGCTACCTTTGTTTTGCAATGCGGCTTTTAGTTCTTGCAAGCTCTCCCAAATAAACTCAACACGCCTATCTTCTTTATTGACTAGTTGATCCAAAATATCGGTATCAAAAATAAATGCACAATAAACATTTTTTGACATTTTCAACGCATAATAAAGTGCAGCATGATCAAAGTCTCGTAAATCACGGCGAAACCAAACAAGCGTGTTGTTATATTGCATAAGGTTAGCTGATTAGTCTTTATGATAAGGATGATTTTGTATGACTGTATGCGCGCGATATAGTTGCTCAGTTAGCAGTACTCTAACAAATGCATGTGGTAGTGTAAGTTTTGATAACGACCAGCGCAAATCGGCTTGTTTAATGAGTGCTGGGTCAAGCCCATCAGCACCGCCAACCACGATGCTTACATCACGTCCTAATGCTTGCCATGATTGCATGGCAGCGGCTAGTTCAACTGTTGTTTTTTCTATTCCTCGCTCATCGCAAGCAATTAAATAATCTTGATTTGCCACTTTTAGTATACGCTTTGCTTCAGATGCTTGTACTGAGACGCTATTTTTTCCGTCAGAACGTTTGTCAGGTTTGATTTCAATAATGTCTACTGAGAGTTCGCGAGGCATTCGTTTGATATATTCAGCACATGCCGCTTTAACCCACGCTGGCATTTTATGGCCAACAGTGATGATTTTAAGTCTCATGCGATCAAAAGGTAATTATGCGGCTGACTTCGATTTTACTACGTTTAAATGCTTACCATCGCCACCCCATAACTGTTCAAGGTTATAGTATGCGCGTGTAGCGGGAACCATGATGTGCACAATCACATCATCTAAATCAACCAGCACCCATTCCCCATCTTTTTCACCTTCTAAGCCTCTAGGGTTGTATCCTTTTCCTTTTAGCTTTACATAAATATTATCGGCAATCGCTTTAGTTTGACGTGATGAATTTGCACTACAAATAATCATATAGTTTGTCATGGAGGTGAGTTTTGTTACATCAAGTACAGTGATGTCAAAACCTTTGATATCTTCAATTGCGTCTACTACCGCATCTTTCATTACAATTAAATCTGACAAATGTTGACCTTTAACTATTTTAATTAAGCAGCTTGTGCTGGAATCTTGTTTTTGAGCTCTTTGATACGGTTATGATCATCCACATAAACAAGTTGTGGTTGATATGTTTCTAGCTCGAGCACGCTGTATTGGGCATAGGTAGCAATAATCACAATGTCATCTGGTTTTGCTTTATGCGCAGCTGCCCCATTGGTAGAGATGATACCTGAATGACGATCGGCTCTAATGGCATAGGTGCTAAAGCGTTCTCCATTAGTCACATTGTAGATTTCTATTTTTTCGTATTCATTAATGTTAGCCGCTTCTAACAAGGCTTCATCAATCGCACAACTACCTTCATAATGAAGCTCACTATGTGTGACATGTACACGATGAAGCTTAGATTTAAGCATCGTTCTTTGCATTCAGTTATTCCATTTTACGTTAATAATTAGCATTTTAATCAATTCAAAGATTTAGCGCAAAAATTCTAGATTATCAATCAAACGGATACCATTTAAGCTGGCTGCACCCAGAACAACTATGTTGCCTACATCATGCCTAGATAATGGCGCTAGCGTCACTGGTGATCGAATAGAAATATAATCAACAATCCAACCTTGTTTAGATAGCTGATCAGCAGCATTTTTTTCAATAGTCTTAAAATCTTGATGATTCAGTTTAATTGCCTCTACAACATGTCTTAATGCAAGATGCAATTGAACCGCCTGCTTTCTTTCGGCATCATTAAAGCGTCCATTGCGAGAGCTCATGGCTAAACCGCCAGGCTCTCTAATTGTATCGCCAGCAATAATATCAATCGGAAAGTTAAGTTGATTGACTAATTTACGAATAATATAGAGTTGCTGAAAATCTTTTTTGCCAAAAACAGCAACATTAGGTTGTACTATATTAAATAGTTTAGTCACTACGGTTGCAACGCCAGCAAAATGGCCTGGCCTACTTGCGCCACATAATTCAGACGCAATTGGTGGAGGGTTAACAGTAACGTTTTGATGGAGAGATTTTCCATCAAACCCAGGGTAAATATCACTCACACTAGGCGCAAAAACGATTGATGCGCCTGCTTTTTCTAGCTTTTCACAATCCGCCTCTAATGTTCGGGGGTATTTATCTAAATCTTCACTTTCCCCAAATTGTAGTGGATTGACAAAAATACTGACCACAACACAATCAGCGTGTTGTTTGGCAATCTGCACTAAGTTTAAATGGCCTTGGTGTAAGTTTCCCATTGTTGGGACAAACGCAATTCTTTTAAGCTTGCTTAATGCTTCTTGTAAGGCAACCGTTTGATGAATAACTTTCATTAATAACTATGCTCTTGTGCTGGAAAAGTTTGGTCTTTAACAGCTTTTATATAGCTTGTGATGGCTGCTTGAATACTGTTGGTGTCTTTCAAAAAATTACGAACAAAACGTGGTGATTTAAATTCCGATGGTGCTTTACTTGCAGGGCCCGTGTAAAGGCCAAGTAAGTCTTGTAATACCAATACCTGCCCATCGCAATCGACGCCTGCACCAATGCCAATGGTAGCGGCTTTTACTTCTTGCGTAATTTGTGCGGCCAACTTTGCGGGTACCATTTCCAATACAATCATGCTTACGCCAGCATTATCCATTGCTTTTGCATCACGTATAATTTGCTGTGCAGACGCTTCAGTTTTTCCTTGAATTTTATAGCCACCAAGCTGATTTACAGATTGTGGTGTGAAGCCAAGATGAGCACATACAGGAATGCCATGATCAACCAGATATTTTGCGGTGGCAACTTTACTATCACCCCCCTCAAATTTCACCATTTGCGCACCAGATTTAATTAACCAAACCGCATTTTTATATGCAGCTTCATCGTCATGCTCATAGCTACCCAATGGCATATCTGCCACTATTAAGGTATTTGGCGCACCTGCGGCAACGTTTTTAGTATGATAGGTCATGTGATGCATGCTGACATTTAAGGTATTCTCAGCGCCTTGAAGAACCATGCCTAAAGAATCACCAACGAGCAAAAGATCTATCCCGGCAATCTCCATTGCCTTAGCAAAGGTGGCATCGTAACAGGTGAGCATAGCCAATTTTTGACCAGACTGGGTAAGGTTTTGTATGCGATTAATGGACATATGATCTAATCAAAATTCGGATTGAAATACTCACGACGGCTATTAAATTGGTCAATTCTATCGATTAATAGGTTAAATGCACTTTCATCTTTAATGATGTTTAATTTTTCATTATTCACAATCAGCACAGGTGCGGCATCGTAAGTATGGAAAAATTCGCTATATGCGTTTGATAAACGTTGGATATACTCATTTGGTATACCTGCTTCATAACGAATATTTCGTTCAGAAATGCGCTCTGCTAGCGCATCTACTGGTGTTTGTAAGTAGATTACAAGATCTGGACTTGGTGATTTCAGTTGCAAGTGATGATAAATCTGATGATAAAGTGCATATTCTTCATCATTTAAATTTAAGCGTGCAAACAATGGGTCTTTATCTAAAAAGAAATCCGCAGTAATGGGTTGCGAAAACATATCCATTTGATTTACATCTGCAATTTGTCTTGAGCGTTGGAACAGAAAAAATAACTGTGTAGGCAATGCATACCGTTTCGCATCTTGATAGAATCGCGCTAAAAAAGGATTTTCTTCTGCTTTTTCAGAGAGTAGTTGAGTAGAGAACTTTTCAGATAGCATGCGTGCTAGTGTTGTTTTGCCGCTACCTATAGGACCTTCGACAACGATAAATGGAAATTTATTAAAAATGCTCATGCTTGGTGATGATTGCTTAATTTTACAATGCTTTGGTTTTGGTAGGATTGCGCTAATTTTACAACATTACAGCGTTTTGGAATAATCTCATCACACTTAATCATCAGCGCTGGTGCAATCTCTGCTAATGGCAGTAATACAAATCCTCTTTCGTGCATCCTAGGGTGTGGCAAGGTTAGAAAGGGTGTTTTTTGCACGATGTTTTCATACATCAATAAATCTAAATCAAGAATGCGTGGAGCATTGGGAAAAGGGCGCTCTCTTCCAAAACTCGCTTCTATCGAAAGCATTTCTTTTAACAATGTTTCTGGGCTTAACTCAGTGTCTAGTTCAGCAGCTGCATTAATAAAATCAGGTTGATTATCATAACCAATAGGTGCTGTTTTATATAAACTAGACTGTTTGATGACTTTGGTTTTGGGTATTTTCTCTAGTGCAGCAAATGCATGATTAATCTGTAAAACGGGATCACGCAAATTGCTACCAAGTGCAACATACGCTTTATGCACCATCGTCAACCTTTTGTGTGACTGGTTTCTTTTTTGGTCTACGTCTACGGCGTTTTTTAGGACCTATATCTGGTAATAGCATGGATGTTCGTTGCTCTGCAGTGGCATGCGCAAACGTTGTCCACCATTCACCAATTTCAACTGGAATTTCACCAGATTCACAACGTAATAGCATAAAGTCATAGGCCGCACGGTAACGTGGATGAGTAATTAAACCAAAAGGGCGTTTGCCAGCACGTTGTTCAAAACGTGGCTGCATGGCCCAAATTTCTTTCATGGTTGAAACAAAGCGGTTATGGATCGCTAATTTCTTCGCTTGTAACTCAACAACTTCATCCATCGCTTGATGTAAAGCTGGAATAACCGGCGCATGCTCTTTATGTGTTTCCCAAGCTTTTAAAACCTCATGCCATAGTAAAGTTGCAAATAAAAAGCTAGGGTTTGATGATTTGCCTTGCAAGATTCTGTCATCGGTATTTTTTAATGCCAGCATGACAAATTTCTCACCTAAGGGTTGTTCTAAAACAACATCTAGTAGCGGTAATAAACCATGGTGTAAATGTTGGGCGCGTAAAGTATTGATACTCTCGATTGCGTGACCAGATAAAAATAGTTTTAACATTTCATCAAACAAGCGGCTTGGTGGGACGTCTTGCAGTAAATCAGCTAATTCAGCAATTGGTTTCTGTGTCGCTTTGTCGATTTCTAATCCAAGTTTTGCTGACAACCTAACAGCACGTAACATCCGCACAGGGTCTTCTTGATAACGCTTTACAGGGTCACCAATCATGCGCAAAAGCCGCGCGTTCACATCAGTAACACCATTATGAAAATCTAATACCTCTTGCGTTTTTGGGTTGTAGTAAAGCGCATTTGCCGTAAAGTCACGTCTGCCCGCATCTTCTTCTAAGCTACCAAAAATATTATCTCTTAAAATACGGCCTGTATCGTTTACCGAAGCATCACCATCATTGTGGTGATGACCACGGAAAGTGGACACTTCAATTGTTTCTCTGCCCCATAGCACATGTACTAGGCGGAAACGTTTGCCAATAATGCGAGAACGGCGGAAAATTTTATTGACCTCTTCTGGTTCAGCATTGGTTGCAACGTCAAAATCTTTGGGTTTAAAGTCTAATAACAAATCACGAACAGCACCACCCACTATATAGGCATCAAAACCAGCCTGCTGTAAACCTTCACATGTTTTAAGCGCAGCAGAACTGATGAGCGTTTGATCTATTTTGTGTTTTTTAGCAGCGATGGTTTTTGCGCTATCAGGCAGATTGCGTTCTGCCTGGTTGATGGCAATTTCTGCTTTTGTACGTTTTTTAAAAACTTTATTAAAAAATTTCTTGATCATTGTTTATGGGATTTTTAATACCTAATATTATTGGTTTGCCGTATTCTGCCAAAGCACATCTGGTTCACCTGCTTCTTTGTTTAATATGCGGCATAAGACAAAGAGCAAATCAGACAAACGATTAATATATTGTATAGCGGCATCTGTTAATGGTTCGTCCACTTTCAAGGCATGCATGGTTCTCTCAGCACGCCGACAAATGGTTCGTGCTAAATGACATTGAGCTGCTGCGCGCGTTCCGCCTGGTAGTATAAATTCTTTTAGTGGGGGTAGGGTGTCATTAAAGGCATCTAGTCCAGTTTCTAAGGCTTTTATACGTGCTGGTTTAACCATTGTATGATTTGGGATGCAAATTTCAGCGCCCAAATCAAACAAATCGTGCTGTACCGCCGTTAAGCAGGTTCGAACAGCATCAGAAACAGGCTCTGTGAGCAGTAAACCAATGGCTGCATTGAGTTCATCAACATCGCCCATGGCTTGCACACGCAAGCTGTTTTTAGCGATTCTGCTGCCATCTCCCAATCCAGTTGTACCATCATCACCCGTGCGAGTGTAAATCTTACTTAATCGATTACCCATTGTGGTTGTTTCTAATATAATTGCTCATTATAAATCATGCATAACCATTTACATAAAAATAAGCCATCAAATTTACGCCCAGTTGGAGTGATGGATTCTGGTGTGGGTGGACTCTCCGTGCTTCAGCATATTCACCGCTTATTGCCACATGAACATTTAAGCTACGTGGCAGATAGTCAATATGCACCATATGGCAGTTTAAGCCCAGAAAAAATTACTGAACGCTGTTTTACCATTGCTGACTTCTTAATCGAGCAAGATGTTAAAGCTTTGGTTGTTGCTTGTAATACTGCAACAGCCGCTTCTATACAACTAATGCGTGCTAAATATGCACTACCCATTATCGGTATGGAGCCAGCAGTCAAGCCAGCCGTATTAGCGAGCAAAAATGGTGTTATCGGTGTGCTTGCTACCGTCGGTACACTCAAAAGTGCGCAATTTGCGGCTTTGTTAGCCAATTATGGCAAAGATATTCAAGTTTACACGCAAGGCTGTATAGGCTTGGTAGAGTGTATTGAACGTGGTGAAACCCACGCTGCCAGCACCAAAGCATTACTCACACAATTTTGCACGCCTTTGCTCGATGCTGGCGCAGATACCATTGTATTGGGGTGTACTCACTATCCTTTTGTACGTGAGCTGATACAAGAAATCGTGGGTGAAGAGGTGATTGTGATTGATACAGGGGAAGCAGTTGCTAAACACTTGCAAGCAACGTTAGAAGCGAAGTCGTTATTATCGTCATTAATAGCAGCGCCCAATATTACAATTTGGACAAATAGTATTGCAACTGATCGAGAACATGTGATTCGGCAGTTATGGGGAGATGCTAAGATTGAGTATATGGTTTAAATGTCAGCACATGAGGCTTAATTTAACATTGACCCAATTTTAAAGATTGAGAACAAATATTGATTAACTTAAATGCTCTATCTCTAGGCCAGCAATACTTGCCAACTCTTGCATCAAAACCTGATAAGCACGCTTATCTAATCGCATTAAACTCTCTGCCATCTTTTTATCTTTTATTGGCAAAAACGAAGCCCCACCCAAATCACTGAGTACTACTTGCGTATCATTCCATAAAATATTATGTGCATAAAGGTCACCATGCATTAAGCCTTGTGCATGCAAATGATGCATTGCATTAGCCACACCTTTGGCAATATGGGTTGCTTGCTGTGCAGTTAAGGTGATTTCTGCTGGATAGACATCACGTGAGCACGTTTCAAAATTAGGCGGATCTGCCAATATAGTTAAGTCAGCATTGAGTAGTGGCATCACTAATCCTTGCACACCTTCAGGATGATTGCTTATCACCCCTTTTACACCCACTAAGTTTTCATGCTCTCCCGCCATCAAATTGGCGTCCATTTCACAGCTAGGTAGGCCATCGCTGGTGAGGCCTGCTTTAAACAACTTTACCGCCACGGCTTCATTGATGCCGTTATGTTCCCAGTAAGATTGATAAGTGATACCAGAAGCGCCTTGGCCTAATACACTGCCGATGGTGAGTGACGACCAGTCAATTTGACGTGCTTGTTGTTGCTGCATTTGTGATGATTCTATTGCATTTGAAAAAGGGTTGCCTGCGTAAGCTAGCCATGTGAGTTTGGGTAATTCAAATAGCCATTCTGGTAAATAACTAAATTGGTTGGCAGAGATTCTAAGTAATTCTAATGCCTGACAGCTCACCATAGATGCTGGTAATGTACTCAGTTGGTTGCCTGCTAGCATCAGTTTCTGAAGTTTTTTGCATTGGCCTAGTGCTTCTGGCACTTTGCTTAATGCATTGTCGGTGACAATAAACCAACGTAAATGCTCGGTGGGGATAGCTTCTTCTGGAATATGCGTAATTTGATTGGCTTTAAAGCCTATCATGCTTAAATTTGGACATTTACCTAATACAGCGGGCATTTCTGTAAATTGGTTTGATGAGCAGAATAAAATACGTAGCTTTGTAAAACGATCAAAATCATCTGGTAATGATGATATGGCATTGCCCGTAAGGTCTAAAATCTCTAGTGTATCTGCTAACTTATATATTTCTGATGGGAAAGTGGTGAGACCACAAGACAGTTTAAGTTGTGTGCTGCCTTGTAGCTGACCGGCTTCTAATTGCGCGAGTGTTGAATCCACTGATAATGATTAACGAATATTGCTTAGTGGTGTGAAACCACTTCACCTGCTTTAAGTTTGTATTTTGTGCCACAGTAAGGACAGGCCACTTCACCCGTTTTTGCAATATCTAAGAACACGCGAGGATGCGATGCCCAGAGTGCTACTTCTTGCGTTGGGCAATGAAGGGGTAAGTCTTTAGCTGTTACTTCAAACTCTTTCACATCAGACATATTGATTCTTTCAAGCTCTCTATTCGTTTATGTTAAACCAGTGTTAGCCAGTCAGCATATTTTGCTGAACGGCCGTGCACAATATCAAAGTACATTGTTTGAAGTTTTTCTGTGATTGGCCCACGCACGCCAGTGCCAATTGCGCGGTTATCTAATTCGCGAATAGGCGTGACTTCAGCAGCAGTGCCAGTAAAGAAAGCTTCATCAGCGCTATAGACCTCATCACGAGTGATGCGTTTTTCAACTACTTCTAAACCGATTTCACCTGCTAATTGAACAATAGTTTCACGTGTAATGCCTTCAAGTGCACTGGTCAGATCTGGGGTAAATAATTTACCTTTTCGTACAATAAAGATATTTTCACCAGAACCTTCAGCCACAAATCCATCAACATCTAGCAATAATGCTTCTTGATAGCCATCATGTACTGCTTCTTGATGGGCAAGTATACTGTTCATGTAATTACCGTTTGCTTTGGCTTTGCACATAGTAATATTCACATGGTGGCGTGAAAAAGAAGAAGTCTTGACCCGAATGCCTTTAGTAATCGCTTCATCTCCCATATAAGCCCCCCAGCTCCATGCAGCACAAATCACATGCGTAGAAAGTGTGGTTGCAGAGATGCCCATTGCTTCAGCACCGTAAAAGGCCATTGGGCGAATGTATGCAGAATCTAGATTATTTTCACGTACCGCTGTTTTTTGCGCTTCTGATATCGTTGCTTTATCAAATGGCATTTTCATACCCAAGATATGCGCACTTCTGAATAATCTGTCCGTATGATCCTGCAAACGGAAGATTGCTGTGCCTTTATCGGTTTTGTAAGCGCGTACGCCTTCAAACACACCCATGCCGTAATGTAGTGTATGTGTGAGTACATGGGTTGTGGCATCGCGCCAGTTAACTAATTCTCCGTCGTACCAGATAAGACCATCACGGTCAGACATTGAGCTTGGTATTGCCATTTTATAACCTTAATATACTTAAAAGTTCTATTGTAAACTAAAGGCTGGAATTTTCTCACCATGTTAAAATCAAAATATAACGTTTATTGGAGTTTTTATTATGTTTAAGGTGTTTCGTGGCCTATTTATAAGTATTTTCTTGTTGTTTCTCTCTGCTTGCAATGCTGCTCCGGGGGAAGGCGAAGCAAAATCTGGTGGTTTTGTTGGAACTGACATTACGGGTGCCAGTTTTCCTAAACCATTAACATTAACTGATCATACGGGCCAGTTACGCACCATGAGTGACTTTAAAGGTAAGGTTGTTGTGTTGTTTTTTGGTTTCACGCATTGCCCCGATGTTTGCCCAACGACCATGCTAGAGTTAAAAAACACGCTAAAGTTGCTTGGTGATAAAGCGGAGCAAGTGCAAGTGTTGTTTGTGACAGTAGATCCAGAGCGAGATACTCAAGAAGTATTGGCAGAGTTTGTGCCTTCTTTTGATAAAAGTTTTATTGGTTTAAGAGGCAGCTTGCAAGAAACAGCAGAAACCTTAGGTAATTTTAAAATTTATTTCTTAAAAGTGCCAGGTAAAACCCCAACAGATTATACCATCGATCACAGTGCAGGCATGTATGCTTTTGATAAAGAAGGTAAGGTCAGATTGTATTTGGGTTATGGTCAAAAGCCAGCTGACATTGCAAGCGACCTTGAAAAATTAATGTAAATAGTTGCTAATAGAAAAGGGAGCTTTTGCTCCCTTTTCTATTGATGAAGGTTTATCTAGCGGGCGCCGGGCCAAATCGATTATCATCCGGCGTACCAGCAATTGCTAAGAAGTAGATGAGTAACAAGCCAATAAAAGGCACTAAACCAATTAAAAGCCACCAACCACTTTTGTCAGTATCATGAAGACGACGAACTCCTGCCGCAATAGATGGAATAAGCGAACCTAATATAAAGACCCCATAAATCATTCCAAATATATCACTGATGCTAGTGAGCGCAGCTAAGGCAATCATCACCAACATAAAGAAAAGATAAAACCACCAATACTCCGATCTTGGTGCACGCCCAGAAAAGGTGGCGTATTTTGTATAACATGTTTTAACTGCTTCAGTAAAATTCATGAGATCCCTTTTTTCGTGATTGATTTAAAAAGCTACTGTAAACTATGTCTAAACAAAAAGTAAGTACATTTATACATGCGTTCAATTAATATCGTTACATACGATGTAAGTGGGGGCTGATTTGTTTAAGTTCTTTTTCAGCTCTATTATATTCAGGATAAATAGATGCTACCACCGCCCAAAACTTTGCAGAGTGGTTCATTTCTTTTAAATGCGCTAGCTCGTGGCAAATGACATAATTAACAATACTTGGCGGCGCTTGCAAAAGGCGCCAATTCAATCGAATATCACCACGGCTACTGCAACTTCCCCAGCGGGACTGAGCATTCGTTAATCTGAGGGGGGGTGTAGCAACACCTAATTTGGCTGCAAGAATCTCAAGACGGCGCTCAAAGTCTACAAGGGCTTGCTTTTTATACCACTGAATCACTTTATGTTTTATAACGGTTTGATTTTCAGCCTCTGGGGTAGCAATTGTTAAACTGTAATGATCAAATTGTGGCTGTTTGTTTTTAGTATGATGAACTACGTTTAACGTTAATGGGTTGCCAAGCAGTTCTAGTGTTTCGCCATCTTGCCATCGAATGGGTGGCACAGCATTTTGTTTACGTGCCTCTAGCTTATTAATAATCCAATTCGATTTATCTTGGATTAGTTTTTTTAATTGAAATTCTAAAATGTATTTTGGTGCATGCACCACTAACCCGGCATCTGTAATCTTTAAGCCGACTGTTCTGCGTGCTCTTCGCTCTAAGTGAAAAGGAATCGTTTCGCCATTATTTAATTTGATAGACTTTTGCGCCATGCCAATCTTTATCTTGAAAAAGTAAGCATCTCCGCTTCAATCCAGTTTTCTACTGCTTGATTGAGTGCGTCTGGTTTTAGTCCTTTAGATTGAATGGGTTTGCCAATACTCACTTCAATAACCCCTGGACGTTTTAAAAAAGAATTTTTACGCCAAAACTCACCGGCATTATGTGCAACGGGCACCACTTGCGTTTGAGTATGAGTGGCCAACCAAGCGCCACCAATATGATATTTGCCACTTTCACCTGGTGCGGTTCTTGTGCCTTCAGGGAAAATAACTACCCAAAAATTTTTCGTTAAACGGTCTTTGCCCTGTGTGACTAATTGCTTTAAAGCTTCACGCCCAGCAGCGCGGTTAATAGCAATTGGTGAGGTAAGCGCTAATGCCCAACCAAAAAATGGAATCAGTAATAATGAGCGTTTTAATACCCATACTTGTGGCGGAAAAATCAGTTGCAGTGCTAATGTTTCCCATGCAGACTGATGTTTACAAAGAATAATACTGGGGCTATATGGGATATTTTCTCGTCCTTTAACTTTAAAGCTTAGACCACAACTTAGATTTAACCACCATAGCATGCAGTGTGCCCAAATACTCAGAAAACGATAACGCTGTATGGGCGGTAGAGGGAAAGTTAGCAGCCCAATCAGTGTAAATGGAATCGTAAAGAACCACATGCCTAGATTGAAGATAATTGAGCGAAGATAAATCATAAAGGCTTTAACTAATGCTCCTTGATAATGTAGTCAGCGGCTTTTGCTAAGTTAGGAAAAATAAGGGTTTTAGC
>CAYGSH010000010.1:0-40981 GCA_964352515.1 uncultured Methylophilaceae bacterium
AATTAATTATTAATTGTATTGGTAATGTATTCAGAACAGTATAGTATTTAATATATATACAGAACAGTATAGTATATTTATTCGATTATATGGAGGTTAACATGATTAAATTAGCTAAATTATCAATATTGCTTGCAACAGCGGCCTGTGCAGCTTGTGTAAGTGGTGGTGGAACAGCATCAAATTCAGCAAAAAACTTAAAGGTAGTAGAAATGGTGGCTATCAATGCGCCAGTCAATAAGGTTTGGGCCAAAGTCAATAATTTTGGTGATTTAGGCACTTGGCATCCTGCTGTTGCAAAAACTGAAATAGTCGCTGGTGTAAACAATCAAAATGGTGCGGTACGTTTATTAACGTTACAGGATGGCGGTCATATTAAAGAAACATTAACCGCTTATAGCGATGCAAACAAAACATACGCCTATATTATTAATGAAGGCGTTTTGCCAGTCAGTAATTATGCTTCAACTATTCAAGTTAAGCCAACTGCTACTGGTTCAGAGGTAATTTGGACAGGTAGTTTTAAGCGTAAGGATTTGTCAGTAAGCCCTAAAGAAGGTCAAGATGATCAAGCGGCCACTAACACAATGCAAGCAGTATATCGTGGTGGTTTAGATAATCTCAAAAAAATTACAGAGTAATTAAAGCTAGATCAATTTAAACGCCAGCCTGATGCAAAGGCTGGCTTTTAAATATTGAATGTAGAGTTTATGTAGATTTTTTCATCAACATAGGCGTGTAATTACAGCGTATTTTTCCTAGAAGCTCTCTTACCAATAATTGTTCTTTTGGATCAGTGCTAATTTGCCCAAGAACGATGTTTTGGAAATAAATAGACTTTTGATGATCGGGTAATTGAATTGCTTCTAATAATTGGCAGTTTCCATTGCGCATTTGCTCAATCTGCTGCATCAGTGCAACAGTGCTTTGTGGCGATGCCGTACTTTTACTCACCAAGATATCATTTCCATTGTTTTGTGCTGCTATTATTTCTTTAGAATTACTCTCTAAAGATTGTCGATCGAAAATAAAAAGGCTACCTGCAAAGATGAGTATTCCTATAAAGCTAGCTGCAATAGCGTATGCGGATGATTTGGCAATATGAAATTCTTTTTTTGTTTGTGCTTTAATTAAAGCTTCTGCAGCACTTTTAGCATGTATTAAACCAGTCTTATTTTGTCCGATTAGCTTCTCATGCATTGCTGATACTGCCATTATATGTAACTGTGTCGCAAGCATTTCAGGTAAAGCGGCGCCTGCTTTTGCGGCTTCAAGCGTTAAGTACGTCTTCAGCGCAGTTGCCGCATCATAGGACTCTGAGTTGAATTGATTGCTAACACCAGGTGCTTCAGTCCAGTCATCAATGATATCAAATAGACTCAGCATACGTGCCTCTGGCGTTTTGCCTGCTTTTTTTAGCATTTGAATAAGCCAGCTTGAGTTTATAATATCCATTGGTTTTAGTTCTTTAAAAGGGTTTTACAACTACTAAAATGACAATTGCAGTTAGCGCGAGCACAGGGATTTCATTGAACCAGCGAAACCAGATGTGGCTGCGTTTATTTTTGCCTGATTTAAAATCGCGCATGATTTTTCCGCAGTACCAATGGTAGGCTATTAAACCTAGTACCAATGTTATTTTTGGATGCATCCATTTACCTGTAATGCCATAACCTAGCCATAACCATAGGCCAAATACAAGGGCAAGAATCGCAAGCGGCAACATAAATCGATAAAGTTTTTGCTCCATTAAAGACAATCGTTGAATTGCTTCTATATTAGTTTCCATGGCATGGTTAACAAAAATACGAGGTAAATAGAATAAGCCTGCAAACCAGCTTGTGACAAAAATAATATGAAAAGATTTAACCCATAGCATTAACTTAGTTCCTTATCTAATAGTGCGTGAAGTTTGGTGAAGTTTAAAGCACCAATAGCGCGCTGTATACGTTTACCTTCTTTATTGTAAATATAGGCAGTTGGTGTGAGTTTTACACCACCAAATTTTTCAGACATTTCAGCGTAACTATCATGCATGACGGGGAAGGGGATATCTTTTTGTGTCACAAAGTTAACGACTTGAGCAGGAGGGTCATAGGGCATCGCAATTGCAATAATTTCTAGTCCTTTTGGCTGGTATTGTTGGTACGTTTTGATTAAATCAGGCATTTCTTTTACACAGCTTTTACAGTCAGTTGCCCAAAAGCTTACAAGTACAACTTTGCCTCTTAACGAGCGCATGCTGATTTCTTTACCATGAATTGTTGTGAATACTATATTGTTAATTTTGGATTTTTCATACATGCCGTAACTAAAAAAAGCGACAACTAATATGAGAGTGGTAATGAGTGATATTTTTTTCAAACTATTCATCCTTGAATTGTAACTGCTTTGTCCCTTTTAGTGCGAATAACCATACTTAGCAAGTAGTTTTACTAAGCGTGCCGCATGATATACTCATATTTTGATTATGATAATTTGTTAATGAACGCACCTATATCACCTGAATTACTAAAAGCGAACCCGGACACACCAACACGCTTACGCGAAATTCCCTATAACTATACATCGTTCTCAGACCGTGAAATTGTAATACGGTTCTTGGGTGAAGAGATGTGGACCATATTGCATGAGTTAAGGTCTGCACGTAAAACGGGCAGAAGTGCACGTATGTTGTTTGAGGTGTTGGGTGATTTGTGGGTTGTAAGCCGCAATCCATATCTTCAAGATGATCTACTCGACAACCCTAAGCGCCGCGCTTCTTTGATTGAGGCGCTAAATCATAGAGTTTCCGCAATTGATGAACGTAAAAGTGGTAATGCAAATGTAGAAAAGCTTATTGCAGCAGCTAAAATTGCGATTGAAAAATTTGCGGATGACTTTCGTCAGACCTATGATTTACGTAAAAAAGCGTTGAGTAAGCTCAGTAAATATACGCGTAAAGATAACATTCAGTTTGATGGTTTGGCGCGTGTTTCGCATGTAACAGATGCAACTGATTGGCGTGTTGAGTATCCATTTGTGGTGCTGAATCCAGACACTGAGGCTGAAGTGGCGCATCTAGTGAGAATCAGCATTGAACTTGGCTTAACTGTAATTCCAAGAGGAGGTGGAACCGGTTATACCGGCGGCGCAATTCCATTAACACCATTGTCAGCAGTGATTAATACAGAAAAGCTAGACCTCCATACTGGAGTGCAAATGCGCACTTTGCCTGGGGTGGCACATCAAGTGCCTACAATCGAATGTGGTGCTGGCGTTGTGACGCGACGTGCAATGGAGGCCGCATCAGAAGCAGGTTTAGAGTTTGCCTGTGATCCAACATCTGCTGATGCCTGCTGTATAGGCGGCAATGTAGCTGTTAATGCAGGGGGTAAAAAGGCGGTACTTTGGGGAACTGCATTAGATAATTTAGCCTCTTGGCGCATGGTAACGCCTGATGCCACTTGGATGGAAATCGAGCGCTTAGACCATAACTTAGGCAAGATTCATGATATCGAAATGGCGCGGTTTAAAATTAGCCGCTATGACGCTGACATGAAAAACATGATTGCGGAGCCGGAAATTATTGAAATTCCTGGCCCAAGTTTCCGAAAAGTCGGTCTGGGTAAAGATGTGACAGATAAGTTTTTATCTGGATTGCCTGGTGTTCAAAAAGAAGGTTGTGATGGGTTGATTACATCAGCAACATTTATTTTGCATCGTATGCCAAAGCATGTAAGAACGGTGGCCCTTGAATTTTTTGGGCATGTGTCAAATGCTGTTCCTGCGATTGTTGAAATTAAAGACCATTTAGATGCAACGGCAAAACAAACCCCTGCTGTGGTGATGGCGGGTTTAGAACATTTAGATGAACGTTATATCAAAGCCGTTGGTTATGCTACAAAGGCTGCGCGTCAGCAGCGGCCTAAAATGGTTTTGCTTGCTGATATTGCATCTGATGATGAGGATGCCGTAGGTAAAGTTGCTTCTGATATTGTGCGGATGTGTAACGCACGGAATGGAGAAGGTTTTGTAGCGGTATCGCCAGAAGCAAGGAAAAAATTCTGGTTAGATCGCTCACGTACCGCAGCGATTGCTAAGCATACCAACGCGTTTAAAATTAATGAGGATGTTGTTATTCCGTTGCCACAACTAGGTGAATATTCCAATGGAATTGAACGGATTAATATTGAGCTTTCAATCAAGAATAAATTAAAGTTGATTAATGCTTTAGAACATTTCTTGGAAGGTGATTTGCCACTCCAGGCAGATGAAGAGGGAGATACCGATCAAGAAAGCGTTAAATCTAAGCAAGTATTAGCATTGCAATTGGTGCGCGATATGCGTATGCAATGGCGTTTGATTTTGAATTCATTAGATGAGCCAATTACCGCTTTGGGTAAATTGGCTGATCAATTTGGACAACATGCTACTGTTTTTGAGGCTGTGCAATCCTATGATTTGCGTGTGTCTTGGAAGCGTGAGTTAAAAAAGCCGTTGGCAGATATATTTGCTGGGCGCGAATATCAAAAGATTATTGAGTCACTTGATGCTATTCATAAGAAAGTATTGAAAAGTCGTGTTTTTATTGCGCTACACATGCATGCTGGTGATGGTAATGTGCATACCAATATTCCAGTAAATTCTGATGATTACGAAATGATGCAAGAGGTGCATACTGCGGTTGTACGTGTCATGGCACTTGCACGCAAGTTAAATGGTGTTATTTCAGGTGAGCATGGTATTGGTATCACTAAGATGGAGTTTTTAGATCAATCAACGATTGATACATTTACAAACTATAAAAATAAAGTGGATCCAAATGGCCACTTTAATAAAGGTAAGCTACTGGCAGGATCAGGATTAGAGAATGCCTATACCCCCAGCTTTGGACTGTTGGAGCAAGAGTCTATCATTATGGAGCAATCTGCGATGGGAGAAATTGCAGATGATATTTCTGATTGTTTGCGGTGTGGCAAATGTAAGCCAGTTTGTTCTACGCACGTCCCTCGTGCTAACTTGCTTTATTCCCCAAGAAATAAAATTCTTGGGACTTCATTATTGATTGAAGCGTTTTTATATGAGGAACAAACCCGTCGTGGTGTTTCATTACAACACTTTGATGAGTTTAATGATGTTGCTGATCACTGTACTGTGTGCCATCGCTGTGAAAAACCCTGCCCTGTTAATATTGATTTTGGTGATGTCACAATCAAAATGCGCAACTTATTGCGTGAACAAGGCAAGAAAAAGTTTAATCCAGGTACGGCCGCTGGGATGCTATATCTTAATGCTAAAGACCCCGCGACCATAAAATTTTTGCGGGCAACAATGATTGGAATGGGCTACAAAGCCATTAATTTTGCCAATGGATTAGCTAAACGGTTTGGATTGTTAAAAGACAAAAAAGCACCGCCCTCTACCGTTGGTAAACCAGAAATCAAAGCGCAGGTTATTCACTTTATTAATCGACCTATGCCTAAAAAAATGCAATCTAAAACATCACGTGCTATGTTGGGTGTTGAAGGTGACACGATGATTCCTGTGATACGAAATCCAGAAAAAGTCACGGAAGATTCTGATGCAGTTTTTTATTTCCCTGGGTGTGGTTCAGAGCGTTTGTTTTCTAATGTTGGTTTAGCGACACAGGCCATGTTATATGAAGTTGGTGCAATTACCGTCTTGCCGCCAGGTTACTTATGTTGTGGTTATCCGCAAACTGCAAGTGGCAATCACGATAAAGGACAAGAGATTACTGCAGATAACCGCGTTTTATTCCATCGCGTTGCTAATACGCTTAATTATCTTGATATTAAAACTGTGATTGTATCTTGTGGTACCTGTATGGATCAGCTGCAAAAATACGAGTTCGAGAAAATTTTCCCTGGTTGCCGATTGTTAGATATTCATGAGTACTTGATGGAAAAAGATCAGAAGTTATCCGGTATTACTGGTACGCGTTATATGTATCATGACCCATGCCATAGTCCAATGAAAACCTATAAACCTTTAGAAGTGACCAATCAACTGATGGGTCAGCAGGTCGATCTTAATGATCGCTGTTGTGGTGAAAGTGGCACTTTTGCTGCTGCGCGGCCTGATATTGCAACACAAGTGAAGTTCCGTAAGCAAGAAGAGCTAGAAAAAGGCATGGACAAAATGGGCTTAACAGTGGGTAAGCCAGAGCAGCAAGTCAAAATTTTGACTAGTTGCCCCAGTTGCTTGCAAGGTTTATCCCGTTACGGAGATGATACAGGAATCGAAGCGGACTACATTGTGGTTGAAATGGCAAAACACATTCTAGGAGAAGAATGGATGGAGGATTATATTAAGAAAGCAAATAACGGTGGTATAGAAAAGGTACTGCTCTAGATACTAGGTCTTTCTAACTTGGTCATTTTTATTAGACAATGTTTTGCCAACTTGACCTTGTTCTTAGTTGCTTGCCATAGCACAGAAGCTTTAGCTGAAATGTCAGATGGCCGATGGCATGTTGGAATTGGTGATGCCACTTTTTATGGATGGCTCACAGTTGGACTTTATCTTTTAGCTGCTTTTGTTTGTTTTCAAAAGTTTGGTCAACCAAAGCGGCCTAGTGCTATGCCTAGTTTTTGGCTTTATTTGTCTATTTTTATGCTGTTTTTAAGTATCAATAAGCAGTTAGACTTGCAAACCTGGATGACCCAAGTATTGCGTGATCATGCACTAGCACATGGTTGGTATGAAAGAAGAAGGCTGGTGCAGATAGCTTTCATTGGTTTTTTAGCGATTAGTATGCCTCTGATCTTGCTAGGCTTGCGTCTATTTCTTAGGCAATCTTGGCAATTGTATAAGCTCGCTTGGCTTGGTTTGGTTTTACTTTGTACCTTTGTATTAATTCGAGCTGGCTCATTTCATCATGTTGATATTTTTATCAATACCCAGATGCTAGGTGTGACCATGAATGTGTTTCTAGAGATTGGTGCACTTATGATTATTATCATAAGTGCGATTAAGCAGGATCAGCCCATACTAAATGCGCTTGCGGCAGAAACGCTAGATCAAAAAGAAGTCCAGATTAAAGATTACGTTTTACTTGAATCTGAACAAGCTGTTTTAATTTGTCCAAAATGTGGGCAAGAACCTAAGGCGCTGGCTGCGCATGGGCGGTTATTTAAATGTAAGCGATGTCAGTTTAAATATACGGTCTACATCGATGTGTAAATAGTTGTTGGAATAGCTATTGTCTATAAAATGCTAGCAAGCTGTTGTTGCACATATTCTAATGGTTTGCGTTTGAATCCACTTTTGGCATATTGATGCCAACGACCAATTACAAAGCACATCATCATATTTGCTTGGCTTTCAGGCAATACTTTTTTACCAGATTCAGCCACCGTTACTTTAAGGCATTGTTTGAGTGACACTTCAATGCGGTCATACATTTGATTAATTCGGTCTTGCAATCTTTCATTCTCATTCACAAGTGCATCACCAATCAAAACACGGGTCATCCCTGGATTTTTCTCTGCAAATCTAAGGAGCATGCTGATGATCAATAATATTTGTTTGCCACCATCTTCTTCTTCTTTGGTGATTTTATTAATCACACCAAAAATACTGGTTTCAATAAACTCAATTAAGCCTTCAAACATTTGCGCTTTTGTTGCAAAGTGGCGATAAAGTGCAGCCTCGGATAAACCAAGTTTTTTAGCAAGTGCTGCTGTGGTAATTTTTTCCTGCTTAGGACTTTCAAGCATTTTCGCTAATGCTTCTAATATTTCTTGCTTACGTTCCCCTGCCATGCTCATCCCTGAAAATACTTAATTTATGTTTCATTGATTATACCTAAGGTGAGTGAGTGCAGATACGGAACTTACTCTAAAATCAACAAAATTTGGTTTATTAAGTTTGCGACTCACCCAAATAGTTTTCATGCCTAACCGTTTTGCAGTCATTAATGCAGCAAGATTGTCTTCTAACATAATACAATCTTTAGCGTTAACGCTCATCTTTTTTAGTAGTCCTTGGAATCCTCGTTCAGAAGGCTTTGCATGAAACTTTGTTGACTCTACACTAAAAATGAAATCAAAAATATCACCAATATTGAGTAGATTTAATACGCGCATAGCATAATTCTGTGGTGCGTTAGTAAAAATAACTTTACGTCCAGGGAGGTTTTTGATGAGATGCCTTAAGCCTTTGGTTTGCACGACCATCTTATGAAGATCCTGAAATTGGTGGGTAGTTTGCAAAAAATGATGTGGATTAATACCGTGATGGCGCATTAAGCCCTTGAGAGTTGCACCATATACAGTCCAATAATGTTGACGAAGTTGATGGGCATCTTGTTCTTCTAATTCTAATTGATCTTGAATGTACTGCGTCATGGCCCGATTCATGACGGGGAAAATATGCGCAGATGCATCGTGCAGCGTGTCGTCTAAATCAAAAATCCAAACAGGCATGCCGTGTATGAGTGCTTGTGTGATTAAACTTAGTTGGCTTTTATCAAAGTGCCTACACCTTCATCTGTAAGCACTTCAAGAAGAAGCGCGTGCTCTACGCGGCCATCAATAATATGTACTGCTTTTACCCCACTTCTTGCAGCATCTAAGGCTGAGCCGATTTTAGGTAGCATACCGCCAGAGAGTGTTCCATCTTCAACCATTTGATCAATTTCTTTAGGTGTTAATCCTGTTAATAACACGCCATTTTTATCTAAAACGCCGGGAGTATTGGTTAGTAATACTAACTTTTCTGCGCCTAAAATTTCAGCTACTTTTCCTGCGACTACGTCAGCATTAATATTAAATGTGTTGCCGTCATCACCAACCCCAATCGGAGCAACTACCGGAATAAAATCGCCACTATCTAAGAAATTAATAATACTGGGATCAATCTTCCTAATTTTGCCTACTTGCCCTACATCAATCATTTTTTCTTTATCGTTAATGTCTTCCATCATTAATTTATCAGCGTGGATAAAATTACCATCTTGACCTGTTAAACCAACAGCTTTACCACCATGACGATTGATTAAGTGCACAATTTCTTTATTGACATGGCCAAGCACCATTTCAACAATATCCATGGTTTCGTCATCAGTTACACGCATGCCTTGAATGAACTCACCTTTTTTGCCCACTCTATCTAGCATTTGGTTGATTTGCGGACCACCACCATGCACAATAACAGGGTTCATTCCGACTAGCTTCAGTAAAACAACGTCGCTGGCAAATGATGCCTTCAAGCTATCATCAGTCATGGCATTGCCACCATATTTAATCACAATAGTTTTATCGAAAAAACGTTTAATATAAGGAAGCGCTTCCGATAGGGTTTTGGCTTTTTTTGCAGCTGCTGATTCGCTAATCATGTGTTAATGTCCAAGTGAATTGATGATTCGATTGTATCGAAAAAAGAATGCTCTATAAATCATAAAGTGTAGGTAAAAAATACTTATTCCAATTTTTTTACATAGACTTTAGATTTTCTTTGTAGGTTATACAGCTTTTGCTTAGATTGTGGGAGTTTTTCGATTGGTAATAAATCAAACCCACGTTCTAAAAACCAATGCTCAGTGCGCGTTGTTAAGCAAAATATTTTATTGAAACCTAATTTTTTTGCTTGTTCTTGACAGTAATTAAATAAACGATCACCACGTCCACCACCTCGATGTTGTGGGTCAATTGCTAAACATGCAAACTCAGCCATTTTATCTTCCAAATAAGGGTGAAGCGCAGCGCAACCTATTATCCTGTTATCGTGTTCCATGACGTAAAAATGTTTTATGTCCATTTCAATTTGTTCACGTCCACGTCTTACTAACACCCCATCGGTTTCTAGTGGCTCAATGAGCATCAAAATACCACCTACATCGTCAATGGTTGCCTGACGCATGGTTTCAAGTGGCAATTCTGTCACCATCGTGCCAATACCGCTCATGGTAAATAACTCTTGGATTATCGCACCATCGATATGCCGAGAGATTAAGTGGGTCCGCTTAACGCCATTTTCGCTAGCTTTTACAGCGGCCTCAAGATAATACTTAATATCTTCTGTGAAGTGAGGTGGTGTTTGCGTTTGTTTTGCATGGTTTAACAAATTTTTGGCTTTATCTGCGGTCATTTCATTTAATAATTCACCACGTTGATTTTTTACACCTTGCGTGTCCATTAAAAAAATAAGTTTTTCCGCTTTTAATGCAATGGCTGCATTCAATGCTACATCTTCTAATGTAAGGTTGAAAGTTTCACCGGTAGGTGAGTAACCCATTGGCGAGAGTAAAACCAATTCACCATCATCTAAACGTTTTTGAATACCAACCTTATCAACCTTACGTACCTCACCTGTGTGTTGCAAATCTACACCATCAATGACCCCAATTGGTTTTGCAGTCACAAAGTTACCACTCGCGACGCGAATGTCTGCACCTGCCATTGGAGAGTTTGCAATCCCCATAGAAAGTAAGGCTTCAATTTCTACCCGTACTGCGCCGTTGGCTTCTTTTACCGCTTCCATTGCGGCATCATTGGTAATTCGTAAGCCATGGTGATACGCAGGCGTTAATTGTTCTCTTAATAAACGTTGCTCAACTTGCGGGCGAACGCCATGCACCAGAACCAAGCGCACGTCTAAGCTAGCAAGTAAATTCAAGTCGTGAGATAGTGAAATAAATTGCTGTTCACTCACAATCTCACCGCCAAAAGCAATCACAAATGTACGCCCACCAAAGGCATGGATATAGGGTGCAGCAGAGCGAAACCAATGCACAAAACCCGTGGATTGTTCAGTATTAGATTGCGATAGATGGGTAGTTGGAGAGCCTGCATCAGCATCGCTCTCAGCAAATAGACTGGCTGGTGTTGTATGGAGCGCAGTTGCAATCTTACGGATCTGTGATTCAGATAACCCTAATTCACCACGTTCAATACGAGATAAATTGCCTGCATCAGCATCAATGGTTTTAGCCAGTGTTTCAAGCGTCATTTTTGCAGATTGACGTCGGTTTCGGATGATATTGCCTAAGTTCATAGGCTTATTTTATGTAAAAAATACAAAAAAGTAAAATATATTTGTATTTAAAACAATTTGTGGTGATACTTAATCTTGTTTCTAAAAAAATCAACAATTACCATCCAATGACATATCTAGATTTACTTTTGAGTAGTTGTTTAACACCAAGTGCTAATAGATAAGAAGAAATGACAGCAAGGCTAAAAATAAGTAATACGCCACCAAATCCATGCTCAAAGTCCATTACACCAAAACGCCGCATAAAGCTTAATGACCATTGATGTATGAAGAAAAAGGCAAAGCTCATATTAGCGGTGACTTTTAAACACGGGATATCATATTGCTGTAAATGCATGGTGAAAGTTAGCATAAATACAATCAGTGAAATTTTTTGGAAAATCATTAAATCAAGGCCATTCCAAAGAAATAATGAGGCTTTACCCTTGCTGTCGGTCTGTCCAAGAAAATGCATAGTCACTGCGACCATCACAGTGATGAAAAGCATCAATAACACTTTGCCTTCAATCATACGATTGACCTTAGTCCGCTCCATGCTGTAGATAATGCCAAGCAAATAATATGGAATGTAGTAAATCATGCTATGAATCGGATTGATTTCCCATGATGGGCGTTGAACAAATATAGATAAAACAAATAAGCTAACTGTGATCGCTATTTTTGTCTTTAACGGAAGCGGAATGAATCGAATAAAAATAGGAGATAACAAAAACAACAACATGGCAAATGGTATATACCAATAAGCCCATAAAGTTCTGCCTGTCAGTAAATCTAATAGGACTAAACTGAGCGTATTTAAATGAGGCCCAAAAAACGCATTTAATACGCTAGCCATGACAATTTCACCTTTGTATAGATAATAATAAGTGATGTATAGCAAAGATAAAATTAAATAAGGTAAGAAGATATATTGGGTTTTATTTTTAATAAAAGACCAGTACTGATATTTTGGAAAATAAACATGATGAAAAAAGAATCCTGAAATAAATACAAACAGTGCTGTACCGCCAGAGATGATGTTGACCAATGTAGCATCCCAAACATGACTTCTTGGCCATGCGTTATAACAGTGGCCAAGAATAATCAGTAAAATGGCAAATGCTCTAAAGTAATCGAAATAGATGAGGCGGCTGTCATCTTTAGGCTTGTTTTTATCTGATGATATTGGCGTCATCGAACATTTTTATGAATAATAATCACGCTACTTTATACCTTTTTTTAGCTTTTACAATCATCTGTATTAATCTTTCTATACGTAAGTTGTATAAAGTTGAATCAACCGTTTTTTGATCTTGAGATCCCTTTTGATGATAGCAAATCGCAAAATCTGGCAATGTATGAAATTTCTTCTGTGGAAGGATATGGGTGTTTTATCTAATGTGAAACCTAATACTGGAAAAAAGTGAACAAAATACGGTTTAAAAGTCTCCCCAAACACTATGTATGCTTGCTATTGCAGCCAATGCTGCTGTTTCAGTTCTTAAAACTCTAGGCCCTAAAATAATAGACTCAAAACCATTTGTATTGGCCATCTCGATTTCATTTTTGCTTAAACCACCTTCTGCGCCAATCAATAATACAATAACATTATTAGGTTTTTTAATTTCAGCAATGCGTTTTGCGCCGATAGGATTCAATTGAATCCTACATTGATTTCCATATGGATTTTCGGCTAACCATTTACTCAACGGCTTTGGTTCTAAAACTGTTGGTACAAAGGCGCGGCCTGATTGTTCGCATGCGGATATTGCTATACTTTGCCAATGGATAAGTCGTTTGGCCGCGCGTTCATTATTTAATTTCACCACGCTACGTTCAGTGGCAATCGGTTGTATACATTTAACCCCAAGCTCTACTGCTTTTTGAATAGTATAGTCCATGCGATCTCCACTCGAGATGCCTTGCAATAAGGTGATTGTTAGCGGTGATTCGTTCTCAATGGCCTTGCTGGCAGTTACCATTGCAATGACTGAATTCTTCTTTACAGTGGTTAGTTTGCAACTGTAATCAATGCCATCACCATTAAACAAAACAGCAACATCCCCTTCAACCATTCGCAATACGCGTGCTGCATGAATAGCAGCAGACTCGGGTAAGTTAACAATAGTGCCTAGTGCAAGTTTATCAGGGCAGTAAAAGCGATTTTGGGGCATAAGGTTGCTAGCTTTAAATGGTAATATTATGATTATAAATTGTTTTAAGAGAAAGCTAAGGAGATAAATATGGCAAGTATTAGCCCCCCAGTTTGTGATTTTGGATGGCAAGCCCCAGACTTTAGTTTAAAAAATATCGATGGCACTATTTTATCCAAAGACTTACTCATGGGTAAAAATGGTTTGCTGGTGATGTTTATCTGTAATCACTGCCCTTATGTAAAAGCTATTTTGCCACGCTTAATTGCTGATGTAGCTGAGTTGAAAATGCTTGGGGTGAACACAGTGGCGATCATGTCGAATGACCCAACCGATTATCCAGAAGATAGCTTTGAAAATATGCAAATCATTTCCAATGAAATGAATTTCCCATTTGCATACCTAATTGACCCAACACAAGAAGTCGCTAAAGCATACGATGCTGTCTGTACCCCAGACTTCTTTGGTTTTAATAATCAGTTTGAATTACAGTACCGCGGTCGTTTTGATGAAAGTCGTAAAGAAACGGCACCTAATAGTTCACGCGATTTATTCCATGCGATGAAGCAAGTGGCTGAAACAGGTCAAGGGCCAAAAGAGCAGGTGCAGAGTATTGGGTGTTCGATTAAATGGGTAGGATAAGTTTTAGCCACTGACACTGGTTAGCATATAAAACCAAGCAGTCAAGGTGCCAATGCTCAGCAAAGTTGTTAAAAACACCGCCGCAGCGTACAAGCCACTATCTAATTCAAATCGTTCGCAAAGTACAATGCCAAATATCATGGTTGGCATGGCAGCTAAAATCACCGCAACGGTTAATGTGTCTCTTGGTACGTTAAGTGCAGTTGCCGTGATATGGGCAACCATCGGCGCAATTACTAGAACGACCAAGCATAATGGTAATAGCAAAGGTAAATATTTCAGTTTTAGCGTGTCCCAACGGATGCTCATGCCAAGGGCAATGAGCATCAACGGTACGACGCCCCCTGCAAGAATATCCAGCGAACGATGTACCGCTATCGGTTGTGAGATATTGGCCATATTAAGCAACACGGCAATCACCAATGCCCAAAGTGGCGGTACTTTTAGTAATGCGCGAAATGGGTGAATGTCTGATGATGTGTTTCCATAATGATGAGCGATTAGCACCCCGATGATTAGCACCGTTGGTGTACAGGCAAACAAATCATATTTCAGCACAATCGCCTGGGTCCAGTCGCCTAATGCTTGTGCCGTCACTGGCAAGCCTAAGTAGGTTGAGTTGGGGAATGTGCCTGCAATCAGTAAGGCACCTTTTTGTGCATTGCTCACTTTAAAAAAATATAAAACAAACCACATTAATCCTAAAGAGACGGCAATGCTTGATAAAGCGGTTAGCGATATTTTGACGGAAGTTAGATTAAGCGGCGCTTGCCACATCACATCTAACACTAGTGCGGGTAATAAAATGTAAAACACCAAATCAGTCAAAGCACGGCGGTGAGATAAAACTGGTATATGCTTGGGGGCAATACGTTGCCAAGCAATGCCGATAGCGATCAGCACAGACATTTGTAACATGACACTTAACATTGAAAAACCTTAGGCACAAAAACCCTTAAAAAAACGAAAGTCTGATGGTAGCATGGTGTTAGAGATAAAGTCCGTATAGCATTTCTCTTTTCTTACCGAAGCCTGCTGTTTTATATACGGCAAATCCTACTGCTTGGAGTTGCCTACGGACTTCTCCAGCACTGGTGAAGGTGGCAAAAGTTGTGCTAGATTGTGATAACCGGGCTATTTCAGTAAATAGATGTGTTGACCACATATCGCTATTTTTTGCTGGTGCAAAACCATCTAAGAACCATGCATCAGCAGTAGTTTTTATATTAGGTAAGCACTCACTAACATCGCCAATCCATATTTCTAGTGTGATAAGGTTTTTACACAAATTGAATGTATTAAGACCATCTTGTAATTGTTGGTAAGCTGGATATAGCTGTTCTGCAAGCTCACTAAACATAGGCCAGTTATGATTAGCTTTTATAAAGTCATCTAGCTTAAGTGGATAGCGTTCAATTGAAATAAAGCGACAAGTTGCATTTACTGGGGCATGGGCTAAGAAATGTCGTGCAGCGCAAAAAAAGTTTAGCCCAGTCCCAAATCCTGTTTCAATTATCGTAAATGCACCTTGTTGAGTATTTAAAAAACGTTCGATAAGTTGATTATGATTGATAAATACATAATCTGTTTCTGCTAAACCATTATCTGATGAATAGTAGACATCATCAAAATCTAGAGAATAAGGCTGCTGATTATTCCATTGAATTTTGGCAAACTGCATGCTTAGATTGATTTGGATGGATTAATAACAACGAAATTGTAAACGATTTACGGAGTGTAGTGATTCCGTGTTCTGAACCAACCTGTTAAACTCAGTCGCTCACGTTGTGCAGGTAAGACTTCATGCCAAAACTTAGCCGATAAAAATAGAATAATACGGCCAGCATTAGGCAATACATCTATGAAGTGGTCGGCATCAAGATGAAGTCTTAACGCGCCACCATCTTCGGCTTGCCAATCTTGATTAAGGTACAGAACCGCGCTTAATTGGCGTTCTTGTATGTGCGGAGTTGCGCCATGGCTAAACTGATCCAAGTGTTTTTGATACACACTACCTACCGGATAAGCGGCAACGTGTGTCTCAAGCTCTTGCACATTCATAAAAAGCTGCATATTCAGTCTTAGCCGTAACAGCTCCATTTGTCTAAAGTAGGCTTGCACTGCTGGCTCTTGATCTTCTTCGTCAAGCCATGCAATATAATCACCACGAATATCTGTATTTTTTAAGCCCGCCTTTCCTGTTTTAGCGCTCACCATTTGGCCTGTTTGCCACTTTTGTTTTACGATCTTTGCAAGCGATTCAATTTCTGTAGTTTTCAGGAATTGATCAATAACTGCGTATCCAAGAGATGCAATATCATCAATGGCGTGCACCAGAGGATCTACTTCAGAAGCATGCATAGTAAATGTTTGACCGTGGGAAATGAAAAAAGACGGATGCCTTGGTAATTAAACGCTGAATTAGCGTAAATGTATTCTAGCCATTTTTGGCTAAAAAGCTATTTATTTTTAGGTTTTTATATTTTAAATTGTTATTTAATCGGGTGTAACAGTGTAGGATAATCCATGCGCTGCTCTTGCTTTGAGGCATTCTGCAGTGCCCATTGTAAATTCTCTGCAAGTGCTAGAACGTTTTTCATAAATAGTACACCCAACCGATTTCCCTATATCTCCGTTTAAGGCAACGCAGCGGGGTGTTGGGGTCACTGTGCCTAGCATGAACATGGTGAGGACTAATGGCTTTAGTAATTGCCTGCGGCACTATGCCGTTAGGGTGTGCATCCGTTTCTGCCCAGTAAAAAGAAACTCTATAAAATGCACAGCATGCACCACAAGTTTGACAGTCGAAATTGGACATAAAAATGCCTCAGTTAAGTATGGCGAGATATTAAGTCAAATGTAGCCAAAATCAACATATATTTTGTGTCGCTGTATAATGTTTTTAATTTTTAAAAGTAAATTTGAGGGTGACATATGAGCGAGCAAAAACTAAATTGGGGTATTTTAGGCGCAGCGCGAGTAAATCAACGTTTATTACCCGCCATTATGGAAGCACCAAATTCACAATTGGTGGCCATTGCTAGTAGGCGTCCAGGTGCTGCAAAAGCAGTATTGGAAAAATATGCTTCAGTGCCAGACTATCCGGCAGTGACTTGTTACGATGATATGGAAAGTTTATTGACTGATACGCGCGTTGAAGCAATATATTGCCCAATGGCAAATGAAGAGCATGCAGAATGGGCATTGAAAGCCATACATGCTGGAAAACATATTTTGATTGAAAAGCCAATGACCACTAAATTGGCCGACATTACGTCGATAGAGGCAGCCGCAAAAGAAAAAAATGTAAAAGTGATGGAAGGGTTTATGTATCGTTTTCACCCTCAGCATGCAAAGTTACATAAAATGATTGATTCAGGATTAATTGGAGATGTGCTTTCAGCAAGAGCTAGTTTTTCTTTTTTAATGCAGCCCGCCCGAATGTACCGTATTGATCGTAGTATTTCTGATGGCGGTGGTGCTATGTGGGATATCGGCCCATATGCTATTCATACATTACGGTGGTGTTTTCAAAAATATGGCGTTCCCGCTGATCCAATTGCGGTGATTGCACATGCAAAGTTAAATGAACATGGCGCTGATTTAGTGACGAGTGGGGTTTTAGATTTTGGGCCCGATGCAAAAGGTCGTGCAAGATTTGGGCACTTTGATATTAGCTTTGAGCGAAGCCGAAAAGCAGAGTATGAAATTATTGGTGATAAAGGATGGATCAAATGTCATAACGCTTGGGTTTATGGTACAGATGTGCCAATCATTAGCTGGGAAACTGAAGATGGTATTAGCGTTGAAGAAAAGCTACCCATGAGCAATCATTTCAACTTAGAGATAGAGCATTTTAGTGATTGTGTTTTAAATGACTTGGCACCTTTGCTGACATTTGATGACGCAAAGGGGAACTGCATGACAATTGAGAGCATTATGCAGTCAATTGTAACGGATATTGATTGAGCATTCATTTTCTCAACAGTAGTGTCGGAATTAAGACAGAGTAAATAGAATTTTTAAAATTAAATAATTGATTAATAAGGAATAATTTAAATATTTTAGCTGGCATCTAACTTGCAAATAATAAACCATTTATTTGGTTATATTAAAATTCAAAGGTGTCAGTATGTTTAAAAAGTTACTTGTTTCATTTATTTTGGGAATAGCATTATTTACGTCATTAACCATAGGCGCAAAAGTTAAAGATGAACCGACTAAGGATAAGCCAATTTTAGTGGCAAAGATTGAAGTTAACAATCAATTATCAATCAGTGATCAGCAGATGGGCGAGACAAGCTTTATTAATCAAGTTAGTGTGTTAAAACAAATCGATACAAGGGAAAAGCCACAAGAAAATGTGCCTTTGTCAGTGATTTCAGTTTTTTGGACAATGGCATTCGGTTTGTTGATTTTTGTCATTAGAGTGACCGCAAGACCGATTAAATAAACTCAATAACTAGCAAAAATGGCATTTGATATTTAACATCAAATGCCATTTTTTTATATCCCTAGCACAATACATTGTTGATAATGTAGATGAGAAAAAACACTCAGTAAAATATTAATCATTTAAGTTAAATTCAAAAAAACCTCGCTTTTCCCTATTGTTACTGTTGCTCAAAAACGCTATATAAGCAATAATTTAATACTTTGTGAAAAAGTAGGGAATTAATCTACTTTTTTAGGGATTCAATTAAGGTTTTAAACGTTCTTGTTTAAAACCAAACAATAAATTATCGATTAGGGAGATAACAATGGCAACTCGTACAGACTTGTGCAATGCTATTCGTGCATTGAGCATGGATGCAGTGCAAAAAGCAAACTCTGGTCACCCAGGTGCGCCTATGGGTATGGCAGAAATTGCAGAAGTTGTGTGGAATCACAACATGAATCACAACCCAAACAATGCTGATTGGGCAAATCGTGACCGTTTTGTATTGTCAAATGGCCATGGCTCAATGTTGATCTATTCATTATTGCATTTAACAGGTTATGACTTGCCAATGGAGCAATTACAATCATTCCGTCAATTGCATTCAAAATGTGCTGGTCACCCAGAATATGGTTTTGCACCAGGTATTGAGACAACAACTGGTCCATTAGGCCAAGGTATCTCAAACGGTGTTGGTTTTGCAATGGCTGAAAAATTATTGGCTAACCAATTCAATAAACCAGGCCACGACATCGTTGATCACTACACTTATGTATTCTTAGGTGATGGTTGTATGATGGAAGGTGTATCACATGAAGCTTGTGCTTTAGCGGGAACATGGGGTCTAGGTAAATTAATGGCTTTCTGGGATGACAACGGTATTTCTATTGATGGTCACATTGAAGGTTGGTATACAGATGATACTAAAGGTCGTTTTGAGTCATATGGCTGGCACGTTGTTGAAGTTGACGGCCATGATGCTGATGCAATTCAAAAAGCGATTGATGCATCTAAAGCAGTGACGGATAAACCATCATTGATTTGCTGTAAAACAATCATTGGCAAAGGTTCACCAAACAAATCTGGTTCACACGATTGTCACGGTGCAGCATTAGGTGAGGATGAAGTGGCTTTAGTTCGTAAAGAAATCAACTGGCCACACGCTCCATTTGTCATTCCACAAGACGTTTATGACGGTTGGAATCAAAAAGACAAAGGTGCTGCAAAAGAAGCGGCTTGGAACGAGAAGTTTGCTGCATACGCAGCTGCATTTCCAGCAGAAGCTTCTGAATTCAAACGCCGTATGGCAGGTGAATTACCAGCTGACTGGAAAGCATTAACTAATGCAATTATTACTGAAACAAACGAAAAAGCTGAGAAATTAGCCACTCGTCAAGCTTCACAAAAAGCAATTACAGCATTAGCACCAATCTTGCCAGAATTCTTAGGCGGTTCAGCTGATTTAACAGGTTCAAACCTAACAGCAGCTAAAGAATTCAAACACGTTAGTGGGAAAGAGCCTGGCAACTATATCTCTTACGGTGTCCGTGAGTTTGGTATGGCAGCAATCATGAACGGTATGGCATTGCACGGTGGTTTCTTACCATACGGTGGTACATTCCATATGTTCTCTGACTACATGAAGAGTGGCATGCGTATGTCTGCATTAATGCATCAACGTGTGGTTTATGTGTTAACACATGACTCTATCGGTCAAGGTGAAGATGGTCCAACGCATCAACCAGTAGAAAATACAGCTGGCCTACGTTACATTCCTAATATGGATGTATGGCGTCCTGCTGATTCTACAGAAACAACAATCTCATGGGTCGTTGCGGCTGAGCGTAAAGACGGTCCAACTAGTTTAGTATTAAGCCGTCAAGCTGTTCCTGGTATCAAGCATAATGCTAAAGACTTTGATTTAATCCGTAAAGGTGGTTACGTATTCTCTGATGAAGCTGATGCAGAAGTGATCATTATTGCTAACGGTTCAGAGTTATCTTTAGCGATTGACGCTGCGGCTGAATTAAATGCTGCGGGTACTAAAACACGTGTGGTTTCAATGCCGTCAACCAATGTGTTTGACCGTCAAGACCAAGCTTATAAAGACAGTGTACTAACACCGGGCGTTAAACGCGTTGCTGTTGAAGCCGCTCACCCAGATTTCTGGCGTAAGTATGTTGGGTTAGATGGTGCTGTGGTTGGTATTAGCACTTTTGGTGAATCAGCACCGGGTGGCGCTGTGATGAAACATTTCGGTTTCACAGTTGAAAATGTAGTTAAAACAGTTAAATCAGTTCTATAAGAGTATAGTTTGATTAACATAGCATGACTCAAAAGGGCCTCTATATGGGGCCCTTTTAATTTGTTAAACTATAAGTATTTAGATAACGAATAGAAAAACAATAGTTAAGGGATGGTATATGTCGATTCGAGTAGGAATTAATGGATTTGGGCGCATTGGCCGTATGGTCTTGCGGGCTGCTGTGAAAGAAGCTGAGTTTAGTGATATTGAGGTCGTTGCAATTAACTGCTCTTATGACATTGGATATATGGCTTATATGCTGAAGTATGATTCTGTTCATGGACGTTTTAATGCAGATGTCAATATTGATAATGGACAATTTCTCGTCAATGGGAAGTCAATTAAAATTACGGCAGAACGCGATCCTTCCAATATTGATTGGTCAGCAGCTGGCGTTGATGTCGTTGTTGAGTCGACTGGTGTCTTTTTAACACAAGAAACCTGTCAGCCACATATCGATGGTGGTGCAAAAAAAGTTGTACAGTCAGCGCCAGGTAAAGATGATACGCCGATGTACGTTTATGGTGTGAACCACAACGAGTATCAAGGTCAGGCTATTGTCTCAGCTGCATCATGCACGACAAATGCTCTAGCGCCATTAGCAAAAGTATTGCAAGATAACTTTGGTATTAAACGAGGTTTAATGACAACGGTTCATGCAGCAACCGCATCTCAAAAGACAGTGGATGGCACAAGTAAAAAAGATTGGCGAGGCGGTCGTGGAGTATTTGAGAATATTATTCCTTCAAGCACTGGTGCTGCCAAAGCGGTTGGTAAAGTCATTCCAGCTTTGAATAAAAAATTAACAGGCATGGCGATGCGTGTACCTTCAGCAGATGTTTCAGTTGTTGATTTAACCGTAGAGCTAGAAAAAGAAACAAGCTACGAGGCAATTTGTGCTGCGATGAAATTAGCGTCTCAAGGTGCATTAAAAGGTGCGCTTGGTTACACCAATGATAAAGTAGTATCAACAGACTTCCGTGGCCACCCAGCTGCAGGTATTTTTGATGCAGACGCTGGTATCATGTTAGACAGTACATTTGTAAAAGTTGTGGGTTGGTATGACAATGAGTATGGATACACTTGTAACCTGATGCGTCTTGTACAACATATTTCAAAATAAAACGCTTGATAAAGATATCGCTAGGGGAAGATGATGAAGTTTATCAAAATGACAGATTTAGAATTACGTGGTAAACGAGTATTTATAAGAGCTGACTTAAATGTACCTGTCACACATGGAAAAGTTACGTCAGATGCGCGTATTACTGCATCAATGCCAACAATCGAGTTTGCTTTAAAAGCAGGTGCGAAGGTCATGGTGACCTCACATTTAGGTCGACCTGAAGAAGGGGTTTATTCTGAAGAGAACTCATTACAACCCGTTGCTGATGTGATGGCTGAAAAGTTAGGTCAACCCGTTCGGTTAGTAAAAAACTGGCTGAGTGATGATGCGCCAGCAGGTAGCTTAACTACGGAAGAAGGTCAGCTCATTTTATTAGAGAACTGTCGTTTTAATGTCGGTGAAAAAAAGAATGATGATGCTTTAGCAAAAAAATATGCTTCGCTATGTGACGTTTTTGTCATGGATGCTTTTGGTACTGCACATCGGGCGCAAGCTAGTACACATGGGATTGCTAAATATGCGCCAGTTGCTTGTGCTGGTATCTTGTTAGCAGAGGAGTTAGATGCGCTTACCAAGGCTTTATTAAATCCAGCTCGTCCAATGGTGGCTATTGTCGGTGGTAGCAAGGTTTCAACCAAGTTGACGGTATTAGAAAGCTTGTCTGAAAAAGTAGATCAACTGGTTGTAGGTGGTGGTATTGCCAATACATTTTTAAAAGCATCAGGTTTTGAGGTCGGACAATCACTTTGTGAAGATGACTTAGTGCCCACTGCAAGTGCATTAATCAAGAAAATGGCGCAACGTGGTGCAGCTGTACCGATTGCAACAGATGTTGTTTGCGGTAAAAAGTTTGATCCAAATGAAAAGGCTGAACTAAAAAATGCAGCGGATGTTGCTAAAGACGATATGATTTTTGATATTGGACCAGACTCTGCTCAAGAATTAGCAGAAATCATTATGAAGGCGGGTACCGTTGTTTGGAACGGCCCTGTAGGTGTGTTTGAGTTTGATCAATTTGGCGAGGGGACAAAAACGGTTGCTGAAGCAATCGCCAAGACCAAAGCCTTTACCCTAGCGGGTGGTGGCGATACTATTGCCGCCATCCAAAAATATGATATCTTTGATAAAGTTAGCTATATCTCAACTGCAGGGGGTGCTTTTTTGGAATTTCTTGAAGGTAAAACATTACCTGCTGTTGAAATATTAGAGTCACGAAGTTAGTGTATGATTTGGGTGTTGTTAACTATGTTAACAATTGCCTAATGAGTGTTTCAAAATGGCCCATATGGGCCATTTTTTTATCTAGCATTAAACTTGCTTAAACCACATTAGTTCAATATCTTTTGGAGGTAACAATGGCAATACGAGTTGGAATTAATGGGTTTGGTCGTATAGGGCGCATGCTTTTACGTGCAACACTAAATGAACCTTTGTTTGCAGATGTACAAGTGGTCGCCATTAACGGTTTAGAAGAGCCCGAATATATGCTTTATATGCTTAAGTATGATTCAGTACATGGTCGGTTGAACTATGAGGCGCGATTAGAAGGAAACTATTTGGTTGTTGATGGTCGTAAAATATTAATCACATCAGAAAAAGACCCATCAAATATCGATTGGACTGCAACAAAAGTTGATGTGGTTGCAGAGTGTACCGGTGTGTTTTTAACCAAAGAGAGCTGCCAAGCACACATTGATAGCGGCGCTAAAAAAGTAGTACAGTCTGCACCTGGTAAAGATGATACGCCAATGTTTGTTTATGGCGTGAATCATTATGATTATCAGGGTGAAAGTATTGTTTCAGCTGCATCATGTACAACAAACGCTTTAGCGCCAGTTGTAAAAGTGCTCAATGATGCTTTTGGTATTAAGCGTGGATTGATGACAACAATTCATGCAGCAACGGCATCGCAGCAGACGGTCGATGGCACCAGTAAAAAAGATTGGCGTGGCGGTAGAAGCGTTTTTGAGAATATTATTCCTTCAAGCACTGGCGCTGCTAAAGCAGTTGGAAAGGTTATTCCTGCGCTAAATAACAAACTAACAGGGATGGCAATGCGTGTCCCAACAGCAGATGTTTCAGTGGTTGATTTAACCGTTGAGCTTGATCAAGAAACAAATTACGATGAAGTATGCAAGGCAATGAAGAGTGCAGCATTTGGGCGTTTAAAAAACGTTTTGGCTTATACGGATGAAAAAGTAGTCTCAACTGATTTTAGAGATGATCCTGCCGCTAGCATTTTTGATGCTGGAGCAGGTATTATGCTAGATGGTAGCTTTTTGAAAGTAGTAGCTTGGTATGACAATGAATATGGTTATACATGTAATTTAATTCGTATGATGCAGCATTTATTTAACTATAAATCTGTAATGGAATATATGCATTTAGAAGAGCTTGCTGCAATTGAAGAAACTGCATAATACACACAAAACAGAATTGAGATTATTTGACTATTCGTAGAACAAAAATTGTTGCCACATTAGGTCCTTCTTCCACAAGTGAAGAGATGCTAGCGCGTCTTATTGTTGAAGGGGTAAATGTCGTCAGACTTAATTTTTCTCATGGGACTGCAGAAGAACATATTGCAAGGGCTAATATTGTGCGCAATATTGCCACAAAATTAAATCGTCCAATTGGTGTATTGTGTGATTTGCAAGGCCCCAAAATCCGTATTGGCCAGTTTGCAGATGGCAAAATCAAGCTCAAAACGGGTGATTTGTTTATATTGAATGCTAACTGTAAATTAGGTAATCAAGACCAAGTAGGTTTGGATTACAAAGAACTCCCAAATGAAGTGGATGAGGGAACGATACTACTCTTAGATGATGGCCGTATTACCATGCAGGTAGATCGCGTTAATAGCGGAAAAATCTATTGCTTAGTCTTAGCTGGTGGTGTGCTATCTAATAACAAAGGGATCAATAAGCAAGGTGGGGGTTTAAGTGCGGAAGCATTAACTGAGAAAGACAAAGAAGATATTAAAACCGCAGTGGCATTAGATGCAGATTACGTGGCGATTTCTTTCCCGCGATCGGCTGCAGATGTTGAGCTTGCAAGAAAGCTGGTCATTGATGCTGGTGGTACAGCTGGTATTGTTGCAAAAATAGAGCGTGCTGAAGCGATTGACGCTGCAGAAGAGATTATTTTAGCTTCCGATGCCATTATGGTGGCACGCGGTGATTTAGGTGTTGAGGTTGGCGATGCCGCTGTACCAGGGTTACAAAAAAGATTAATACAAATGGCAAGGCAACATCATAAGCCAGTCATTACAGCTACTCAAATGATGGAGTCAATGATTCATAATCCAATACCTACCAGAGCAGAAGTATCAGATGTTGCAAATGCAATCTTAGATGGCACAGATGCTGTGATGCTCTCTGCCGAGACTGCTGCAGGTCAATATCCTTTAGAAACGGTTCAGGCCGTGCATCGAGTAGCATTGGCTGCAGAAAAAGAATACTTTAAACGTTTTGATGCTAGATTACGACGAGATGCATTTACCAAAACGGATGAGTCCATTGCCATGGCAACCGTTTATATTGCACAAAGGCTAAAAGTGAAGGCGATTGCAACGCTAACCCAGTCTGGTAATACAGCAAACTGGCTGGCTCAAGCAGACAATATGGTCTTAATTTATGCACTCTCGCCTAACCGTGTGGCGCGTCGCCAGCTGACTTTGTATCGCGGTGTCTACCCGTTTCCAATCAATCAAGAGGGTAAAAACAAAGATGAGATCCTGCGAGAGATGGAACAAGTTCTATTGAAAGAGCAGGTTGTGAATAATGGCGATATGGTCATTTTCACATTTGGTGAGCCTATTGGTAACCCTGGTGGTACCAATACCATGAAGATTGTTAAAATAGGCGAACACCGAGAAAGCTAAGCTAATTCCGCTTTATTGTTAAGACAATCATCGGCCATCACATTATAATGATGTGATTATTTAATTTCATTTTCAACATGTCTACATCACCACTACTCAAGACAAACTTAACAAGTTTAAAGCTAATCCATCAAGGTAAAGTGCGCGATATATATGATGTCGATGATCAGCATTTATTGATGGTTAGCTCTGATCGGCTCTCTGCTTTTGATGTGATCTTGCCAACAGGGATTCAACACAAAGGCGCAATGCTTACGCAAATGGCTAACTTTTGGTTTGAAAAGTTAGGTCATATTATCCCTAATCATTTAACTGGTATAGCACCAGAATCAGTAGTGAGTGACCCAACAGAAGCCGCTCAATTAGGTGGACGGGCTGTGGTAGTCAAAAAACTTAAACCTTTACCAATTGAGGCTATTGTAAGAGGATATTTGGTGGGTAGTGGCTGGAAGGAGTATCAAGCTAAGGGCACTGTCTGTGAAATATTGTTACCGAAAGGCTTAAAGTTAGCAGATAAACTGCCAACGCCATTGTTTACGCCATCTAGCAAAGCTGCAATTGGGGAGCACGATGAAAATATCAGCATTGCACAAGTTGAAGCGCTTATTGGTAAATCGTTAACAGAAAAAGTAGCCAAAGTTGCCATTGAGTTGTATTCTCAAGCAGCTGAATATGCCCTAACTAAAGGCATTATCATTGCAGATACTAAGTTTGAATTTGGCTTAGATGCACAGGGAGTGCTACATGTAATGGACGAAGTCTTAACGCCAGATTCATCACGTTTTTGGCCGCTGGAAAGTTATCAAGTGGGTAGCAACCCGCCCAGTTACGATAAACAATATGTGCGAGATTGGTTAGAAAATTCAGGATGGGATAAAACGCCACCAGCCCCCGCTTTGCCTGAAGAGATTGCTAAAAAAACCAGTGAGAAATACGCTGAAGTTTATACAAAACTAACAGGCCAAACCCTTGGGTAAACAGCAAAGCTAATGTTTCAGCAGCTCAAAAAGCTAGCCAAGCAAATCAAGCAAGAGTTCGAGCTATATCGAGTCATCTATAAACACCCGCAAACACCATGGCTAGCAAAGCTTTGTTTTGGTTTGGCAATTGGCTATTTATTACTCCCATTTGACCTTATTCCAGACTTTATTCCCTTATTAGGCCAACTAGATGACTTAGTCATTGTGCCATTGTTAATTTATTTTGCGCTTAAGCTTACCCCTCATGCTGTCATCGCATCATGTCGTGAGATGATAAAATAATCACGCCTGTAATGATTTTGTTACATGCACTTGTTATAATGCGGAGCTCATAAAGTTATGGAAAATTGAAATGTCACTCAACCAAGTCTCTTCTGGTATAGATTTACCAAACGATTTTAATGTCATTATTGAAATTCCTGCCAATGGCGATCCTGTAAAATATGAAGTTGATAAAGAAAGCGGTGCTTTGTTTGTTGATCGATTTATGGGAACTTCTATGCAATACCCCTGTAACTATGGCTATATTCCACATACATTAGGTGGTGATGGTGACCCTGTTGATATTCTAGTGGTTACACCAGTGCCACTATTGCCAGGTGTTGTTGTGCGTTGTCGTGCGCTAGGGATGTTAAACATGGAAGATGAAGCAGGTGCAGATGCAAAAGTGTTAGCAGTGCCAATTATTAAGGTCTGCCCGCTTTATGCTTTCCAAAAAACCTATAAAGATGTATCACCATGGCGCCTTGAAATGATTGCCCATTTCTTTGAGCATTACAAAGATTTAGATAAAGGCAAATGGGTCAAAATCTTAGGTTGGGAAGATATAGACGCAGCGCACAAAGAAATTATGGACGGTGTTGAGCGTTATAATTCAGCTAAAGTTAAACCCGCTTTTTAAAGCGTTGTTGAAATAACATAAAGCGTAGAAATCTGCGCTTTATATTATTTATCCAAGCATCACTCCAAATAGTTTACCTATTAATGCCGTGGTCGCCATGGCTAAAACGCCCCAAAATGTTACTCTGACCATGCCTTTATAGATGTTTGCACCGCCCACTTTTGCGGCAACCCCTCCAAGTAATAGTAGCGATAGTAAGGTGCTTATGCTGATAACCATGATTGTTTTGTCAATTGGGCTAAAAACTGTAACAATTAATGGAAAAAGTGCGCCAATGGTAAATGCTGCACCCGAGGTCAGTGCGGCTTGTAAAGGTCTTGCATTCATCATCTCTGTTATGCCAAGTTCGTCTCTTGCATGAGCACCTAGTGCATCGTGTTCTGTCAGTTGTATGGCAACCTTGTGGGCTAGTTCAGCCGTTAAACCGCGATTGATATAAATGTTGGTGAGTTCTTTCAATTCATGTTCTTGATCGGTTTCTAATTCAAGGCGTTCAGTCGCTAGGTCTGCTGCCTCAGTATCTGCTTGAGAGCTAACGGAGACATATTCACCAGCAGCCATGGACATGGCGCCAGCAATTAAACCTGCTACGCTCGTGATGATAATGGTTTGATGTGATGCATTGGCTGCGGCTACGCCAATAATAAGGCTAGCCGTTGATATAATCCCATCATTCGCGCCTAATACCGCAGCACGTAGCCAGTTACTATGATGCGAACGATGGTATTCTGTATGTTTCAATCGCTTCTCATTTCTCAGCATTATTTAAATTGATCATCGATTTCTTTTTTACCAGTAAACATGGCTTTAATAAGATTTTCTTTATCGATGATACTCGACATCATGATGCCACCAATGTGCAAAAATACAAGTAGTAGTGTGAGATTGACAAAGGTTTCATGAATTTCTTCCCAAAACTCCTCATCATCTTCATTGACCATGTAATTTTGCGTTACGTCCATATTGGTTAGCGTTTTTAAATCCGCAGACTGTATTTGTTGAATAGCAGCAATTGGCCCTTTATTTTCTTCCACAGCATAAAGTTTCATGCCTGAAATTGTAGTAATGAGTAAGCAAATGAGTAATGCGATGACCATGGCGCCCCCTGCAGGGTTATGGCCTATATAGTGCTGTGGTTTACGAGCTAATAAATTTTTAAAGTAATTGAAAATAGTTGAGGGCTTATAAATAAATTGAGTAAATCTAGCATATTGCCCACCGATAAAGCCCCACATGATACGAATCACAATCACAGCAAAAATAATATAACCAGCCCATGTATGTTGGTTCATCCAATCATCACCGGTAAAATATGCGGTAAAAAAGGCGATAACGAGTGTCCAATGACCAATACGAATAATGGGGTCCCAAACGTTGATGATTCTTTTATCTGACATCATATACTCCTTAGATTTTGTAAAATGTATGCAAATGCATTCGATGACAGTGATTTTGAGATAAACTAAGTTTTTTCACATCCGCCAAATGACGTAAAAATGGTGTTTTAATGCTCGATATGGATTCAAACGATACTAAAAAACAAGTTAGTCAGTGGGCAATTGCTCTCTGTAGTGTGATTTTTACGCTCATTGTGATTGATATATTGGGAGATTATCAAGATGGTATTGCATTGAGTCACATTGTGACTGAAATGCTGATATTGATTACTTCATTTGTTGGGATTGTTTATTTCGGCTGGTCTTACTATAGCATGACGCAATCAAAGATTCATTTGCTGGTAAAAGATTTAAATCTCGCTAACCAGCACGCCCAAGAGTGGCGTGAAGCAAATCGCGATTTAGTGGCGGGTTTATCTAAACAAATTCTAAAGCAATTTAATGTTTGGGATCTAAGTAAATCAGAAGTAGAAGTCGGAATGTTGATGTTAAAAGGATTAAGTCATCAAGAAATTGCAAATATTCGATCAACCAGCGAGCGAACAATTCGTGATCAAGCGCGCGCTGTGTATCGCAAATCTGGTTTAGCTGGGCGTTCTGAGTTATCTGCTTTTTTTCTTGAGGATTTGCTACCGCCGCATGATGCCATTTGATTACTAATAAAAAAACCAGCGACTAGCGCTGGTTTTTTTATAGCTAAACGCTAACTTAATAAAGGTACAATAAGTAACGCTACAATATTAATAATTTTAATCAATGGGTTAATTGCAGGGCCAGCAGTATCTTTGTAAGGATCGCCCACCGTATCGCCAGTGACCGCTGCTTTATGGGCTTCTGACCCTTTGCCACCATAATTACCATCTTCAATATACTTCTTGGCATTATCCCAAGCACCACCACCAGTACACATCGAGATGGCGACAAATAAGCCTGTAATAATCGTACCCATCAGTAAACCACCTAAAGCAACTGGCCCTAAAATTAAACCAACTGCTATCGGTACAGCCACAGGAAGTAATGAAGGCAACATCATTTCTTTAATGGCGGCAGTGGTTAACATATCCACAGCTTTACCGTATTCTGGTTTAGCTGTGCCTTCCATAATCCCTTTAATCTCTCTAAATTGACGACGAACTTCTTCTACAACTGAGCTTGCCGCCCGGCCAACTGCTTCCATTGCCATGGCAGCAAATAAGAAAGGAATCAAGCCGCCAATAAATAAGCCAATAATCACCATTGGGTCACTTAAATCAAAGTTGGCTACTATGCCTTCTGCCTCAAGTTTATGGGTATAGTCTGCAAACAACACTAGTGCAGCCAAACCAGCAGAGCCAATTGCATACCCTTTTGTCACGGCTTTTGTGGTATTCCCAACTGCATCTAATGGGTCTGTTACATCACGCACACTGCTAGGTAACTCTGCCATTTCAGCAATGCCACCAGCATTATCTGTAATTGGGCCATACGCATCTAAGGCCACTACTATACCTGCCATACTTAACATGGCAGTGGCAGCAATCGCTACACCATATAAACCTGCAAGCTCAAATGAACCCCAGATAGCTAAACAAACTGAGAGTACTGGCCAAGCAGTTGATTTCATTGATATACCAATGCCTGCAATGATGTTGGTCGCATGGCCAGTGGTTGAGGCTTGAGCGATATGGCGAACTGGCGCATATTCAGTCCCTGTATAGTATTCTGTAATCCAAACGAGCAACCCTGTTAGCACCAAACCAATTGCACATGAACCAAATAAGGCTTTGGCTGACACAAGATTATCACCAACTGCTATTCCTTCTGGAAACATATGCATTGTAACGAAATAGAAAGCAATCAAAGATAACACGCCTGCAACTGCTAGGCCTTTATAAAGCGCTGGCATCACATTTTTCATATCCGGTTTTGCTTTTACAAAAAAGCAACCAATAATAGAAGCAACGATGGAAACAGCGCCTAACATTAGCGGGTAAAGAATGCCGTTTGATCCTGCATTAGTCACCATTAAATGGCCAAGCACCATTGTTGCAATTAAGGTCACAGCATAGGTTTCAAATAAATCAGCGGCCATGCCAGCACAGTCTCCAACATTGTCACCAACGTTGTCTGCAATCACAGCTGGGTTACGTGGGTCATCCTCAGGGATGCCGGCCTCTACTTTCCCAACTAAATCTGCTCCAACATCAGCTCCCTTGGTAAAGATGCCGCCACCTAGACGTGCAAAAATCGAAATAAGAGAAGAGCCAAAAGCTAGACCAATCAATGGATTTAAAGATTCAGCGTTTTCTGCGCCTAAATACCAGTAAAAACCAGCAACACCTAATAAGCCTAATCCAACAACAAGCATGCCAGTGATAGCCCCGCCTTTAAATGCAACATCCATTGCGGGTACAATACCGTTTGTAGCTGCCTGTGCAGTGCGAACATTGGCTTTAACTGATACATTCATACCGATAAAACCACAAGCACCCGATAAAACAGCGCCAATAATGAACCCTATTGCTGTGGTAATACCTAATAAATAGGCAATAGCAAATGTGAGTATAACGCCGACGATTGCAATCGTTTTATACTGTCTTGCGAGATAGGCGGCTGCGCCTTGTTGAATCGCACCTGCAATTTCTTGCATTCGTGCGTTACCTGCGGGTAGATTTGAAATCCACTTACTCATTACTAAGCCATATAGCACTGCTAGAACTGCGGCAGCTATGGCGATCATTATTTCGACTGACATAACTTCTCCTAATTTTTCTAATGCATCTTAACTATAATTATTGTTTACTTGTATTTGGTTTAACTTTTATCAGCTGTCACATAAGATGTAAATGATTTGTAACAACTGGGGCATTATGGCATTAATAGTTAAATCAAACAATACTTTGATTTAATCTGATTCTAATAAAAATTTATAATTAAATCAGTTATTTAGAACGTATATGCTGCTGGTTGTATTTTGTTGCTTAATGATAACAATCAAATCGGAGTTAAGATTTGTCAGCTAACTTATTAAGTTTGTCAGCTAGTGAGGTGTCGCCAAGGCTGGTTGCTAAATTTCTAAGTGTGGTAGCCGCACTACTACTGAGCGTCCGAGATGCACTAATTTTGGGCGTTTTATGAGATTTTACTTGCACTTTAACCCTTATTCTAGTAAGTTTATATTGCTTGTAATATGGGTCTGATTTTTGTAAATTTTGTAATTGAGTCAATAAGCTAGCGCTTATGAATTTAATTTTTGCAGCCACACTGTTATTGTGAGCGAAAACTGTAAGAGTTTCGTTTTTTAAGTTGCCTACGTTGCTTAATTGACTTATGGCTAACGGCGCAGTAGCTTGCCAAAATTGCTGTAGGGTTAAGTGTTGGTTAGCACTAGCAACTAATTGGTTGAATTGGCTATTATCCTTTTTGCTTGCATTGAGGAGGGCGTTAAATTTTCGCATTTACTTAATTATAGAGAATTTAAATTAGTATACGATGAATATTATCCTAGTTTCTAATAGTATGGCAAAGCCCAAAACTTTGTCAGTGTTTCAAATTATTCTGATGGTGTCAGTTTTATTGCTATTAAGCATAGCAATTACTGCTTACTTTTTTGTGGATCATGGTGGCGCAAAGCCTCAGGTTGTTGAAGTCATGTCGCCAGCTCAGTTAGAAAAATCCATTAACTCTTCCCAAATGCACTTAGATGCCTATGCTAAACAAATTGGCGAATTGCAAGCGCGTATTATGCGATTAGACGCACAAAATCAACGCTTGGTGAAGCTGGCTGGAGTAAGTGGTAGTAAAGATAAGATAACAGAGATTGCTGAGCTTGAGCCGATTGACGATATGTTGCCACCTAATTTTGGAGGTCCTTTAGTCAGTGCAATGCCTATGACTGAAATCGATTTACAAGCGGCAATATCAAAGCTTGCTTCTGCAGTGGGTAGTCGTGATGAATATATGAGCACTGTTGAAGCAGATGTATTACAAAATAGTGTGTTAAAAGACATGTTGCCAAATAGCAAACCAATTTCAGCTGCTTATCGTTCTTCCAGTTATGGCTGGCGAATCGATCCGTTCCATGGAACAAAAGCTTTTCATGAAGGCTTAGACTTTACCGCTAACACTGGAACGCCGATTAGAGCTGCCGCAGATGGCATAGTGAGTTCAGCAAGTAATACTTCTGCCTATGGTAATCTTGTTAAATTAAACCATGGTGCAGGATTGGAAACACGTTATGCACATGCATCTAAATTGTTAGTCAAACCGGGTGAAAGAGTTGTAAAGGGACAGACGATTGCACTGGTTGGTAGTACAGGGCGGTCAACTGGGCCGCATTTGCATTATGAGATTCGTTTAAATGGTCATGCGCTCGATCCAAGAAAATATCTCAATAAAAATCTAAAGTAGTACTTGAATGCTATTGAAATAAAATTTAATATCCCCAACTTAACTAAATTCCAATCTAATTATTGAGGTTTCCGCACAGTCGGAAAATCGGTGTCATTTCATGTTATCCAAGTTGTTCAAAAAAATAGTTGGTAGTCGTAACGATAGACTAGTCAAAACCTATACACAAATTGCTAAAAAAATTGGTGATTTAGAGCCCGATATGCAAGCACTATCAGATGATGCGTTGCGTGCTAAAACAGTAGAATTTAAACAGCGTTACAAAGATGGCGAATCATTAGAGAAACTTATGCCAGAAGCGTTTGCCGTTGTCCGTGAAGGTAGCGTAAGAACATTAGGAATGCGTCACTTTGATGTGCAGCTTATTGGCGGCATGGTACTAAATGCAGGAAAAATTGCGGAAATGCGTACTGGTGAAGGTAAAACCTTGGTTGCTACCTTACCTGTGTATTTAAATGCGTTAACAGGTAAAGGTGTTCACGTGGTCACGGTTAATGACTATTTGGCAAAACGTGATGCTGAGTGGATGGCAAAGTTATATAACTTTCTAGGACTGACCGTTGGTATTAACTTATCTCAAATGACCCCAGAAGATAAGCAAGCTGCCTATGCAGCCGATATTACCTACGGTACCAATAATGAGTTTGGTTTTGATTATTTGCGTGACAATATGGTCCATAGCATTGAACGGCGTGCACAACGCACGCTTCACTATGCCTTAGTCGATGAAGTTGATTCAATTCTTATTGATGAAGCACGCACACCATTAATTATTTCTGGCCAAGCGGAAAGTGATGTCAAGTCATATACCCAAATCAATGATGTAGCAAAAAAATTAGTTAAACAAGAAACCGAAGATGGTTCTGGTGATTTTTGGGTTGATGAAAAAGGACAGTCAGTTAACTTTTCTGAGGCTGGTCATGAGCACGCTGAGGAATATTTGGAAGCAGCTGGGCTATTGCCAGTAGGATCAAGTTTATACGAAGCAGGTAATATTAGCTTAGTTCATCACTTAAACGCAGCATTACGCGCCCAAAACTTATTCCATCGAGACCAACATTATGTGGTGAGAGATGGTGAAATTGTCATTGTAGATGAATTTTCTGGCCGTATGATGCCAGGACGACGTTGGTCAGATGGCTTGCATCAAGCAGTTGAGGCAAAAGAGGGTGTTGAAATACAAAAAGAGAACCAAACCTTAGCTTCAATTACCTTCCAAAATTATTTCCGTATGTACCAAAAACTCAGTGGTATGACAGGAACCGCTGATACAGAAGCCTATGAGTTTAATCAGATTTATGGCTTAGAAACGGTTGTGATTCCTACACATCGACCAATGCAACGTGTTGATGCGATGGACAAAGTGTATCGTACCGCCACAGAAAAATATAACGCAGTGATTGAAGACATTAAAGAGTGTCAAAAACGTGGGCAGCCTGTTTTAGTGGGTACGACTTCAATCGAAAACTCTGAAGTGATTTCTAAAGCACTAAAAGTAGCAAAACTTGAGCATCAAGTTTTAAATGCAAAACAACATGAGCGAGAAGCACATATTATTTCGCAAGCTGGTCAGCCAGGAATGATCACCATTGCTACTAATATGGCTGGTCGGGGTACTGATATTGTATTGGGAGGTAATCCTGAGCCAGAAATTTTTACTGTTGAGCAAGATGAAAAGTTATCAGCCGAACAAAAGAATAAGAAAATAGCAGAAATTAAATCAAATTGGGAAAAATTACATGAGCAGGTACTAACTGCTGGTGGATTACATATTATTGGTACAGAGCGGCATGAGTCACGTCGTGTCGACAACCAATTACGTGGTCGTTCTGGTCGTCAGGGGGATCCAGGTTCAAGTCGCTTTTATCTTTGCTTAGAAGATCAACTATTACGTATCTTTTCTGGTGACCGTGTTGCAGCAATTATGGAGCGTTTGAAAATGCCAGAAGGTGAGGCGATTGAGCATTCAATGGTGACGCGTGCAATTGAAAATGCGCAACGTAAAGTTGAAGGTCGTAACTTTGATATTCGTAAACAATTACTAGAGTTTGATGATGTATCAAATGACCAGCGTAAAGTGATTTATGAACAACGTAATGAGCTGTTAGAAACAGCTGATATCGGTGAAACAGTCGTGGTCATGCGACACGATGTTTTGGATGGTTTGATTTCTACCTATATCCCACCTGGCAGTGTCGAAGAGATGTGGGAAGTGTCAGCGCTTGAAAATGCGATTGAAGCAGAAACTGGTTTAGATTTGCCGATTGGAAAATGGTTAGAAGAAAACCCAGACTTACATGAGGAAACATTGCGCGAGCGAGTTATTGCTGCTGCTGATTCATCTTACAAAGAAAAAGAGAGTTTAGCCGGTGATGAAAATATGCGCCAATTTGAACGTTCTGTCATGTTGCAGAGTTTGGATAATCATTGGCGTGAACATTTATCTGCTTTAGATCACTTACGTCAAGGGATTCACTTGCGTTCATATGCACAAAAAAATCCTAAACAAGAATACAAACGTGAAGCGTTTGAGTTATTTGCTGGCTTGTTAAATACAATTAAATCAGAAGTAACTAAACTGACCATGTTGGTTCAAATTAGAACGCATGAAGATGTTGAAGCTGTTGAGCAAGTGCAAGAAGCTGAAAATGTGAAATATCAACATGCTGATTTTGATGACGTCCTTGGCGATACAGATGGGCAAGAGCCTCCAGCTGGTGGGCAACCCATTGTGCGTGAAGGTGTGAAAGTTGGGCGTAATGACCCATGTCCTTGTGGCTCAGGCAAAAAGTATAAACAATGTCATGGTCAATTGACTTAGTTGTTGAGAATGATTGATGTCTGATTTGGAAAAAAAAGGGTTAGATGTTCAGTCGCCTTGTATAGGGGTTTGTGCCATGAATGATGCCACTGGCTTTTGTAATGGATGTTTTCGTACGATTACCGAAATTCAGGATTGGTGGGATTTGGATAATATAGAAAAGAAAAAGGTTGTTGAGGATTCGAATTTACGCGCAGAAGCCGTTTTCGATAATTAGAAAAATTTTGCATAAAAAAACCAGCTAAGGCTGGTTTTTTTATGCGTTGAATCAATTGGTATTTTATTGCATGTGATTTTATTAGATATCGACAATTGTTTTGCCAATGGGGAATATAGCAATCTCTGCAAGCTTTAAGTGTTGTAAGCCAAATGGAATGCCAATAATCGTTATAAAACAAGCGAGCGCAGAAATAAGGTGCCCTATCGCTAACCACCAGCCAGCTAAAGCAAACCAGATAATATTGCCAAGAACACCTAAAGCCCCGGTACCAATATCTTGTTTTAGTAGCAAGGTATCACGAGGCACTGCTTTTTTTCCAAAAGGGAAAAAAGAGAACTTACCAATCACAAAACATGCTTTTGCCCATGGAATACCAATGATGGTTAGCATGGCAGCCAGACCAGCTAACCACCAGCCTAGTCCCATTAATACACCACCTAAAATAAACCAGAATATATTACCTACTGTACGCATTTTTTTCCTTTGTAGCGTTATTGTATTGATTGAAATTTAGAGACTATTGCCATTTTAACCATGCCATTGCCCCAAAAAATAAAATCGTGGCATAAAGCAAAGTAACGGTTAATGGTTTGTTTTGATGAGCACCTAATTTTTTTTTATTTAACATCAATATAGCTATGGCTAATAATGGCATAAATAGTGCACCAATGACGGCGTATAATTTTTGTACTTCTTTAAAAGACATCCATAAGCCTATCATGGGGACAAACGTAATTAATATCAGGTAAACACGATATGGCTTGGTTTGCATGATTTGATTTGATAGAGGATGTAGTCTTTTTGAAAAAAATAAACGCCAAACATCTGCAAATAAATAAGGAACTGCTTGCCATACGCCCAGTAAACTACTAAAGATGGCACAAAAGGCTCCGGTTAAAAATAACCATTTTCCTGTTAATCCTAATGGTTGAGATAAACTATTTGCAAGTGCTACTAACAAGTCGGCGCCTTGTCCTTCTGTTTCAACAGTACTGCCAATCACTACCATGGCAATACCAAATAGAACAGTCATAAAATAACCTGATGCTAAATCAATGCGGCATGTGTTGATCGTATCTATACTGACTCTACCTCGCTCTTTAATCCAATAGCCGTAGCATAAGATGGTGACAGTACCCCCAACACCACCCATTAGCGCCACGGTCCAAGTAATGCCAGCTCCTTGGATATCAGGAATGCTTGGGATGAAAAGTCCAGAAACAAACGCTGATGTATTTGGCCAAAGTAAAAACGCGGTAAATAACACAGTGATAAACATAATGCCGACGCAAGTAGCCATCACCCTCTCAAAAAACTTAAATCCTCCTGCTAATACAAGCGTTAGTCCTAGAAGACTTGAGAATATGCCGTAAAGTATTTTATCAGTCGTGCTATCGGATATTGGTAATATAGCGTGTAGCGTTACACCACAAGCGCTCATTAAAGCAGACGCAACAAAAAAAGACCAAAGTAAAAGGTATGGGAGAAATAGCCAGCCAGCGATTTGACCAAAATGCTTTGCCATACCTTCTATAAAGGTTTGTTCAGTCACAAGTTGATAGCGGGTTAAACATTCTGTTAGGGTAAACTTTAAAATACCACCGAGCACAACAGCCCATAAAACAGCCATGCCTAGTTGACTGCCTGTGAAGCTTGCGGTGGCAAGGTCGCCAGCACCAACCCCCGTTGCAGCAACAAGCATACCAGGCATAAGCAAGGCGAAAAGATTAATCAATTTTGTTTTAATCACATGCCGTATTGTAGAGGTAAAATGTGGGTGAATGGCTAAGCAACGAAAAATAATTCATGTGGATATGGATGCATTTTTTGCATCTGTCGAACAGCGTGATCAACCTGAATATAAGGGAAAACCACTGATTGTTGGCGGTCAGCCTAATAGCCGTGGTGTGGTAGCTGCTTGCAGTTATGAGGCACGCAAGTTTGGAATTCATTCTGCTATGCCATGCTCTCGTGCTTATCGACTCTGCCCTCAAGCGATATTTGTTCCGCCTCGTTTTGAGGCTTATAGAGAAGTCTCTAGTCAAATAAGAGAAATTTTTTGGAAGTATGCTTCGCAAGTTGAGCCGCTTTCTTTAGATGAAGCCTATTTGGACGTTACCTATACAGCTGAATTTGATGGCTCAGCGACCCTAATAGCAGAAGCTATAAAGCGAGAAATATTTTCGCAAACACAACTGACTGCATCTGCCGGTGTTTCTTATAATAAATTTCTAGCCAAAATTGCTTCTGATATGGATAAGCCTGATGGTTTATATGTGATTAAACCTGAACAAGGCTTAGATTTTGTTGCTACATTACCTGTTGGTAAGTTTTATGGTGTTGGGCCGTCTACTGAAGCCAAAATGCAAAAGCTTGGCATTAAAACAGGCGCTGACTTAAGAGAGAAGTCATTGGTTTCCTTAATCAGCCATTTTGGAAAATCAGGTCAGTATTACTACAACATTGCTAGAGCGATTGATAATCGCTCCGTAAGAAGCGTACGCATACGTAAGTCGTTAGGCAAAGAAATTACTTTTGCAGAGGATGTGATGTCATTTGCGTTATTAACCCAAAAACTAAATGGATTGGCTTTGGTGGTGCTGACAAAATTAACAGAACATGAATTACAAGCAAAAACGATCACTTTGAAAGTGAAGTATGCCAATTTTCAACAAGTGACGAGAGCTCAGTCGGTAGACTCTGTTTTGGATCAAGTGGCTTTAGAGCAGTGGATACCACAATTGCTAAAGCGAACTGATGCTGGCGAAAGGCCGATTCGGTTGGTTGGTATCAGTTTAAGTGGCTTGCAAAAAGTGAATTTAAATGCTGGTGGACAGCAGTTAGCGTTGATGTAAAGGGTGTATAAAACTAAAACGTTAATGAGTAGGGCAGAAATAAATGCAGCTTTGGGTTAATTTGAGTGCTTGCCGAGATTAAACAAAATTGCGCCTTGCGCGCTTAAATCTTTAAGTACGCCATGACCAAACTCGACAATAACATCGGGGTTAGGATGTTGGATTTGCTCAGCAATTGTTGTAAGTGCTTGCTTGCCCGTAAGGCCTTGTTTTATCAACTCTAGTAGCACAAAAGTCATCGGATTGAGTTCTATAAAGGTTACTTCAAATATTTGATTTCTAAAAACAAGCAAATAGGTTTCCTCTGTTACTTCAGGAATAAACGCTGCAGAAATTTTTTGTACTGGATAGTCGTACTTTAGGAGCATGTGCGCTGGTGTGAGGATGGGGCATTCATCTAATAAGTTAGTTGTTTCCATAATGGGAATTACTTCCGTTTTCTGCATGCTTACAGCAAGTTCTATCCACTCGTAATGGGCAAGTTGTTTAATGTAGTCTGGTGTTTCATCATCAGATTCAAGAAACTTCAGCAACTCTTGCGGGATTTCTCTAAAAATTGGTGACTTTGCATGATGATTGGCAAAGAACCTTCTTATCGTGATATCCCAGTTTGTTTGCCCAAGCATTTTTTGGCAGACGGGAAAGCAAACAGATGCAGATTCAAAGATATTATTATAGACACCTTCTCTGTATACGGACATGCGTTCTTCGTCGACATTATCTGGCTTAGGGTTTAGCTTAGGGTCGCGAATATGTGCGGTGAAAGCGTGTTGATATTGTTGAAAGTCCATCATATTATTAGGCTGCGGATTGTGTGAGTCGCTTAACATCGACTGCATTTAATTGAATGGACGCAATTTTATCGACTTCTTTTATCAGTGTTGGTAAAGGTGGAATGTTGCTGTCACGTTCTAGTAATGTTGGGAATGTACCAAATAAAGCATAAGCATCTTCTAGTAAGGCCCAAACTGGGTCAATCACGTCAGCACCATGGGTATCGACTAATAAACTTGGCGTTTGTTGGTAATGTCCAGCCACATGACTATAGACAATACGCTCTACAGGCACGCCTCTTAAAAACTCATGTGGATTAAAGTTAAAGTTGACACTATTGACATAGATGTTATTGATGTCGAGGTGCAACCAACAATCAGCCTCCTCAAGTACTGCATTTAAAAAAGTAAGTTCATCCATGGTAGCAATCGGCGCCTTTACATAGAAAGAAGCGTTTTCTACTGCGATTCGTTGGCCTAAAATATCTTGTGTTTGTTTAATGCGATTGGCAACATAGTGCACTGCTTCTTCTGTAAATGGAATAGGCAATAAATCATATAGGTAGCCAGGTTTACCTTGATAAAAATCGCTACAGTAACTTAAGTGTTCGGTATAAAGTGGGATTTGATGCTCAGATAAAAACGATCTTACCTGTTTTAAAAATTCAGTATTGAGTGGGTCGGGCCCACCTAAGGACAAACAAAGTCCATGACATGCAATTGGATAACGCTCTAAAAACCACGCAAGTTGTTGTTCATATTTACCCCCAGCACCTATCCAGTTTTCAGGTGCGATTTCAACAAAATTGATATTTTGAATCAGTTCATCTGGATGGCTCTGTTGAAAATGGCGTTGAATTTGCGGAATCAGCTCACGCTTTAATCCTAAACCAACGCCACGTATGTCAGATAATGCAGACATGTATGCGAATTGTTAAAGCTTAATCAATGACCACATTTACCTTCGCCACATTTACCTTCTTCCATTTTTTCTTTACCACCACATTTGCCTTCGCCACATTTGCCTTCTTTGGTTTTGTCTGCGCCGCATTTACCTTCGCCACATTTGCCATAAGCAGCTTTTTCTGCAACACTTTTGGCTTAGGCACATTTGCCATCAG
>CAYGSH010000011.1:0-38450 GCA_964352515.1 uncultured Methylophilaceae bacterium
TAACCAGCCTGAGATGAGTTCAGCAATGGGTGCAGAAACTAATGCTGCCCCAGTAGGCGAAATCAAAAGGCCAACACTAATGCCTAAAAACATACCAACGACAATTTGCAACCAGAGTCTTCTTCTGATTAAAAAGGTCAGCTTACCTGCCAAATCCCCCAGCAAAGAAACGTCATCAGAAATTGATGATGCACCCGACTTTGTAGAGGTTATTTTTGTTTTGGTCATTACGTTCCTCTAAAGCAACTGTATTGCTTTGTATAATCATATCGCATCTATAAAATAATTTTTAACTGTAAAACTTAAAGGTAAGCATCTAATCTAACATGAAAATCTGATTTACATTGTGAATAGTCAATGTTAACTTAGCTCAATAATTAGCAATTGGAGAATTCTCTTGAAAGCACTAGTAAAAAAATATCCAAAAGAAGGCTTATGGTTAGAAGACATGCCAATGCCGTCAGTGGGTAATAATGATGTTTTAATCAAAATCAAAAAAACCGCCATCTGTGGCACAGATATCCATATTTACAACTGGGATGAATGGGCACAAAAAACCATTCCTGTTCCCATGATTACAGGTCATGAATATGTAGGAGAGATTGCCGATTTTGGTTCAAATGTAGACGGGCTAAAGATTGGCGACATCGTCTCTGGCGAAGGTCATCTCACTTGCGGTCATTGCCGTAATTGTCTAGGCGGCCGTACCCACTTGTGTCCAAACACCATCGGCGTGGGCGTTAACCGTCATGGCGCATTTGCAGAATACTTAGTGATTCCTGCAAAAAATGTATTTAAACCAAGCCGCCCTATTGACACTGATTTACTGTCATTTTTTGACGCCTATGGTAACGCAGTACACACTGCATTGTCTTTCAATATGGTAGGTGAAGATGTTCTCATTACGGGTGCTGGACCAATTGGCAGCATGGCTGCTTTAGTGGCGGATCATGCTGGTGCAAGAAATATTGTCATTACTGACATGAATCAATACCGCCTAGATTTAATTAAAAGTATTTTGCCTCGTGTCGTCACTGTCAACGTTGCCAAAGAAAGTATCACCAAAGAGATGATGGATGCTTTGGGGATTTTTGAAGGTTTTGATGTAGGCTTGGAAATGTCTGGTTCACCAAAAGCGTTTGGCGATATGTTAAGCAAAATGATTAATGGCGGGCACATTGCCATGTTAGCCATTATGCCAACTGGTTCTGGTATTGATTGGGATATGGTGGTGTTTAAAGGCCTAACCATTAAAGGGATTTATGGTCGCGAAATTTTTGAAACCTGGTACAAGGGTTCAATGATGGTGCAAAGCGGACTTCCGTTAGAGAAGATTGTGACGCATCGTTTTCATTATACCGATTTCCAACAAGGCTTTGATGTGATGCGTTCTGGTGAGTCTGGTAAAGTCATTTTAAATTGGTAAGATTAATAAAAAAGGTTCAACATGAGTTTTAAAAGTGCAAAAGCAAGTATTGCGGCAGATTTAGCAGATATCAAAACAGCCGGGTTATGGAAAACAGAACGTTTTATTAGCTCAGACCAAAAGAACAACATTACGCTTGCTGATGGTAGCGAAGTGTTAAATATGTGTGCGAATAATTACTTGGGCTTGGCAAATGACCCTGATGTGATTCAAGTAGCAAAAGATAGTTTAGATCGATGGGGCTTTGGACTAGCTTCTGTCAGATTTATTTGTGGCACACAAACTTTACATAAAACCTTAGAGCAAAAAGTCAGCGACTTTTTAGGCATGGAAGATACGATTCTATATGCTGCATGTTTTGATGCCAACGGTGGTTTATTTGAATCCATTCTCACGGAACAAGATGCTGTGATTTCTGATGAATTAAACCATGCGTCTATTATTGACGGCGTACGTTTATGCAAAGCAGCCCGTTATCGATATAAAAATAACAATATGATTGACTTGCGAGCAAAGCTTGAAGAAGCAAAAGCCAATAATGCGCGCCGCATTTTAATTACAACAGACGGCGTTTTCTCAATGGATGGTACCATTGCGCAACTCGATAAAATATGTGACTTGGCGGATGAATTTGATGCCATGGTTCACCATGATGATTGTCATGCAACTGGCTTTATGGGTAAAACAGGCCGTGGTGTACATGAATATTGCGGCGTTATGGACAGGGTCGATATTATCACTAGCACATTTGGAAAAGCATTAGGTGGCGCCTCAGGCGGCTTTACATCAGGGCGTAAAGAAATTATTGACATGTTGCGCCAGCGCTCACGCCCTTATTTATTTTCAAATACGGTTGCGCCCTCAATCTGTGCCGCCTCATTATCTGTTTTGGAAAGACTTGAAACATCAACTGAATTAAGAGACAAGTTAGAAAAAAATACGCATTACTTTAGAAAAGGGATGCAAGCAGCTGGATTTGAAGTGGATGATGGTGACCACCCAATAGTGCCTGTGATGTTAGGCGACGCCAACTTAGCGCAAGAAATGAGTAAGCGCCTATTAGAAAAAGGTATTTATGCGATTGGTTTTTTCTTTCCTGTCGTGCCAAAAGGTAAAGCACGCATTAGAACGCAGATTTCTGCTAAACACACCTTTGAGGATTTAGATAAAGCAATTCAAGCTTTTAGTGAAACGCGAAATGAAATGATGGCATAAAAAAGTTAATTTATTATCCTAGCAATAATCGCATAAGAGCATCAACATCTTTAGACATCCTCCAATTTGGCTTTAGTTGATTACTTGCTTGATCTGCATAACCCCACGAAGCCATAATAAATGGCATATGATTATAGTCGGCAGCCAAGCCATCTTCATATCGGTCACCAATGTAAACTGCTTCATCTGACTTGATATTAAAATCGACTAGAATGCGCTCAATCATCAAAGCTTTTGATGCTACTGCTGGCGAATATGTGTCTAAAGCAAAAACACCATTAAAGCAACCAGCCCAATTTAGATAAGTGATTATTTTTTGAGTAGGAATATCTCGTTTATTGGTCGCTATATAGACTGGAACATCCATCTTTTTAAGCGCTTCTAATAACGTTTTCACCCCATCATAAACTGTTGATTTTTTATATCCCTCAGTATCATAATGCGCTTTAAAAGCATCTGCTAATCTCTTCAATAAGTCAGGATCATCACTTCCTGCTAGTTTTGTCAACGTTGGCATTAAAGGTGGGCCAACTACATCTGATGTGATTGCAATACTCGGACTTATTTTAAGTGATACAAAAGCATAATTAAAACTCTCTAATATACTTGGTGCAGAATCAATTAAAGTGCCATCTAAATCAAAAATGATATTTTTTTTCATCTTGTTAACTTCAATATTTAACTAAGCATAGCACAGCTTTTATTCGATAATTAAGTTGGGCTTTCCAATTTATTTTGTTTTTTTATTATTAGTCAATTTTATCAAAATAATGCTTAAACTTTTCTAAAGGGATGCCGTTATATCCAACAAGGATTACATTAATTACGATTTGCCAGCTTCTCGAATTTAATGTTTTAAACATCATCATATTGTTAGTTTAGGTTGAAAATGGGACATATCACACTCGATACAAGTTTAGAAATGAGTACATTTAAATGGCCTAATCCTCCATATTTAAAAGTTATCAATCAGAGTGACAAACCGATACTTGAGAGTTGTGTTGTTGATCTACTGGATAAAAATACAGTGATGGGTCAATTGATCAGATTTTCTCCAGAAGAAGCTCGTATTTTATTACAGCCATTTAATAGCAAAGAAAACCTGATTCTATCTTTTGATGAAATTAAAAACTTACAATTATTATCTCCTTCATCAGTGGTTAACGAACAAAATTTTTTAGAATCTCGTGCGCAAGAAATATTTCCTCCATCTGAAAAACAACCATATAAGATCGATTTAATTGATGACACCTCATTAAGTGGTGAAACTTTTGGTTACGTTAATAATGACACTGGCTTGTATATTTTTCCGTTGATTAACGAAGACATTATCGAAAAACATTTTATTCCCCGTCAAGCAATAAGAGATTATCAAATTGGCATGCAAATTGGTGATATTCTGATTGAGGAAAATTTTGTTACTTCTGATGATATTGAAACGGCTTTAGATCATCAAAAAGAATTGCGTTCTAAGCGAATTGGTGACTACTTGAACGAAAACCAAATTGTATCTGTGGAAGGGTTGCACAAAGCAATCAAGCACCAAGAAGACCGTCCCGTTTTAAAATTAGGTGAAGCATTATTAGAGTTAGACTTATTAACAGATAATCAATTAAAAGAAGCGCTAGAAAAACAAAAAGAAAATCGCAATTTACGTTTAGGTCAAATCTTAATCAATATGGGCGTTGTTGATGAACGTACATTAAAAGGAACATTAGCGAAAAAACTAGGCATCCCTTATGTAGATCTAACAAAGTTTAATTTTGACCCCAATGCTATTCGTTTACTCAATCGCCCTATTGCTAAAAAATTCCTTATTATTCCACTTTGCATCCATGAGGGCATGTTAGTTGTGGCTTTTGAGGACCCAATGAATTTTAAAGCAATCGACGAAATACGATTTTTAACACAACTGAATGTTTTGCCTGCAATGGCATCAAAAGAGGATATTCTTACTTCAATTGATGAATACTATAGTGATAATGAAGGTTGGTATTTAGAAGAAAGCGTACCCTTATTAGAAAATGATGATGGTACTTTAGATTTCGATGTATCAATAAGCTCAACAAGTGATGAACTGGCTATTAGGTTGTTTGAAGAAGATAAATCTAGTTCAAAAGAAGTTGAAAATGAACCTATTGCTGAATCAGACAATACACTGGTTCAACTGGTTAATAAAATCATAATGGATGCGGTTAAAGATAAAGTTTCCGATATTCATATAGAAACCTATCCAGACAAAAAGAATACAGAAGTTCGTTTCAGAAAAGATGGTGCATTAGTGCCTTATCTTGAAATCCCGGCTAATTTTTGCAGCGCATTGATTTCGCGAATAAAAATCATGAGCCAACTGGACATTTCTGAACGAAGAAAGCCACAAGACGGCAAACTCGATTTCAAACAATTTGGACCCAAGAAAGTTGAATTGAGAGTTGCCACCATACCAACAGCAAATGGTATGGAAGATATCGTTATGCGGGTTTTAGCATCTAGCAAGCCGTTACCAATAGCAAAACTAGGGTTACCTAATAACACGTTATCGTCCATTCAGAACATGATTGCAAAGCCACATGGTTTAATCCTTGTCTGTGGTCCTACAGGATCTGGTAAAACGACAACATTACATTCTCTGCTTGGCCATATTAATACACCAGAGCGAAAAATTTGGACTGCAGAAGATCCTATTGAAATTACGCAGTTAGGGCTTAGACAAGTACAAGTTAACCCTAAAATAGGTTGGACATTTGCAAATGCCATGAGAAGTTTCTTACGCGCTGATCCTGATGTGATTATGGTTGGTGAAATGCGTGATGAGGAAACGACCAAAATTGGAATTGAAGCATCACTTACCGGCCATTTAGTTTTGTCTACACTACACACCAATAGCGCACCCGAAAGCATCACTAGAATGCTAGACCTTGGCATGGATCCATTTAACTTTGCTGATGCCCTTTTGGGTATTATGGCTCAGCGTTTAGCCAAGTCACTTTGCCCTGACTGCAAAGAAGCCTATCATCCAAATACCGATGAACTGAACGCTTTAGCTGATGAGTATGTAATTAATACTCAGATTGATGCAAGCTTAATTTTGGCTGAATGGGAAAAAGAATTTGGAAAAAACAAAAAATACACACTATACAAAGCTAAAGGATGTAAAGCTTGTAACAATTTAGGTTATAAAGGCCGTGTTGGTCTATACGAGTTGATGCAAGTATCGCCAACTTTACGCCATTTGATTCAAAAACGTGCGCCAGTCAGTGAAATTACTCAAGAAGCAATCGAGAATGGAATGAAAACACTTAAACAAGACGGAATAAGAAAAGTAATGGAAGGACAGACAGATATTGCGCAAGTTCGAGCAATATGTGCCTAAAAAAAGCACCTGTATCAATATAATTAAATCTTAGTTAAGTTATATTACCTGCTTATTCTGATATTTCGGATTCAGTTATATCATCAAGGGCATTAGGTATATTGTTAACTTTATCAGTAACATCTTTTGCATCGAGTTGATTTGTTACTTTGATAGCAGACTCATCTTCAACAACTCTTTCTTCTGCTTTTTTATTCATTACAATAATACTAATACGACGATTAATGGGATTAAATGGATTTTCTTTATCAAACAAAGCGGCTGAAGCAAGCCCAACAACACGTAATAACTTATGTTCTTGCATGCCACCTGCAACTAATTCACGACGAGATGCATTAGCACGATCAGCAGAGAGTTCCCAATTACTATAGGCTGTTTCACCCGTACTAAAGGGTGTTGCATCGGTATGTCCAGATAGGCTAATCCGATTCGGCACATCATTGAGCATTTTGCCCATTTCTTGTAGTATGATTTTTGCATAGGGTTGTAACTCGGCTCTAGCAGAATTAAACATGGGACGATTCAACTCATCCACAATAATGATTCTGAGCCCTTCAGAAGTAATATCCAACATCAATTGCTTTTTAAATTGTTTAAGCGAAATACTACTTTCAATGTTTTCTTCTATTTTTGCTTTTAAATTTTCTAATTGTTTATTTTCTTAAGCCACTAACGCTTTTTGGATATCTTTTAGTTCTGGCTCTTTTTCTTTCTCTTTTGATCCATCCTTTGGCTTCACTTGCAATTGTTTCTTTGTTAAGTCCTTGCCACCACCTTTTAGAATTGAGTCACTAGCACCAACACTGGGCCCACCCATCAAAGCGATTTTTAATGGTGTTTTAAAATAAGATTCAATCCCTTGCAACTGTCCCTTTGAAGCTGAACCTAATAACCACATCAATAGAAAAAAAGCCATCATTGCTGTTACAAAATCAGCATATGCAATTTTCCAGGCACCTCCATGATGACCTCCACTGACTTTCTTTATTTTTTTAACAATAATCGGTCTGACGGGCTGTTCAGCCATAACTTGCTCCGTTACAAATACTTAAATTTTATTTATTTTTTGCTTGTTTTACATGTTCTTCTAACTCACTAAAGCCTGGTCGCTCAGTTGAATATAGAACTTTTCGACCAAACTCAACTGCGATTGCAGGTGCATATCCGTTCAAACTAGCCAGCAATGTAACTTTTACCGTTTGAAACATTTTTGAACTTTCCTCTAGTTTCTGCTCAAGCAACCCTGATAATGGTCCCACAAACCCATAGGCTAATAAGATACCTAAGAAAGTACCAACGAGCGCATGCGCAATTAAGATACCAAGCTCTGCAGGTGGTAATGCCACATTTTCCATGGTATGCACTACGCCCATCACCGCTGCGACAATCCCAAATGCTGGCAAACCATCGCCAAGTTTTGCAATACAATGTGCTGGCACATGACCTTCCATATGATGTGTTTCTAGCTCGTTATCCATTAGATTTTCTACTTGAAAGGCATCCATATTGCCTGACACCATGAGTCTTAAGTAATCGCAAATAAAATCTAACAAATGATGATCGCTAGTGATTTTTGGATACTTACTAAATAGTGGGCTTGATTCATGATTTTCAATATCATTTTCAATAGACATCATGCCATCCTTACGGATTTTGGTGAGAATCTCATACATCAACGCTAACAAATCCATGTACAAAGCTTTGTTATATTTAGAACCTTTAAATAAGGTGGGTAGTGACTTTACGGTAGCTTTAAGCGCTTTTGCATCATTTCCAACAATAAATGCACCTAATGCACCACCAAAAATCATTAGCACTTCTAATGGTTGCCAAAGCCCGCCTAAATGTCCGCCAGCCAGTGCATAGCCACCAAAAATTGTTCCGCACACTACGATATAACCAATAATGACAAACATAGATAAACGCCTTAATCGAAATTCTTATTAAATGAATGTTTGATTTAGAATAACAAATTTACTGTTTAATCAATTGCTCGAATAAAGGGATATTTTCAAGCCTTTAAAGCGGTTGAATTACAAGTGTTAATTAAGCCTTGGAAGCTATTTCCCATACATGGATGGTTGGATGAGAATCACTGGTAATAGTATAAGAAGGGCTGATATTAGGAATATCAAACTCATAGCTCACGAGCAAACTACCTTCGCGCATTTCTTGTTTAGCTTTTTTCCATAATGCTGGCATAGCGGCTGGGGATAAATAAGCAAAGACAAGATCGTATTCTGAAAAATCTAGCGCGTAATAATCGCCTAATGTAAATTGCACATCCGATCTTTTGATCCAGGCACGGATAACACTAATCAACCAAGGAAGGGGCGCAATCTCTATTCCCTCGACTTGGCATTTATGATTGGATTCTGCAATAAACATCGACAAGTCTCCGAGTCCACTTCCAATATCAATCATCCTGGATGCTATATTTTTTGGGATGAGTGTTGCTACTTTTTCTCGTACAATAGGACGAGAAGGGAAAAAAGGAACTTGGCTGCGAAACGTCGTCCAAAACATACTGAGTGTAACCAAAAAGCCGATTAGATATAACTCATTTGGAACGTTGAATAAAGTCATTCCATACATCGCTATTGGGAAAACACCATGAATCCATCGCCACCAAACTGCCATATTTGCAATCTTACTGAGATATAAAGCACTCACTGATTGCATCAAAATCAATGTCAAAAAAGAAATTCTGATTTCAAAAAAATAACTTATTAATACTGCGCTGATGAGCACCGTTATTAACGCAAATACTTGCACCGTGACTGCCTGGAATGCTGGCATAACATTGTTAATGCGATTAAAGTGTAAGCCAGTTATAGACATGTTTTTCTTGCTCAGCAACATGCCTATATTTATGCAACTACATCTGAATTAACAAGTTTATATTCCAACTCTTTTGATTTTGCTTTCTTCGTTTTACCAGCTCGTGAAGGGATATGGCAAAGACTGCATAAATAGTTTTGGTTTAAATCATATGCATTAACAACGAAGTTTCCACTGCAACATGTGCAACTCTTCATTTTTAGCATTTTACTATCAACATAACGAATTAATGTCCATGCACGAGTTAGCGATAAAACAGGCTCTTCTTCAGAATCATGTCCAACTTGCTGAAGATATAAACTATACGCTTTTAGCACAGCAGTAATATCATCTACACCCGCATTCTTGACTAAGTATTGATGAATATTCAAGAAGATAGAAGAATGAATATTGGGCTGCCATGTTAAAAACCAATCTGTTGAAAAAGGTAACATTCCTTTTGGAGGTGATATGCCTTTTAACTCTTTGTAAAGCTTAATTAATCGTTCACGTGACAATGTTGTTTGGGACTCTAATAATTGAAGTCTAGCGCCTAACTTGATCATTTCTGTAGCTAATTGAATTTGCTCACCTTCGCTGACTACACTTTTTTTAACACTATTATTCTTCATGATTCTCTCCGATGGATTTAATCTAAATAAGTTTTCATTTAAGCGGGTTGACCAGACAGCAAGATTGCTGAATGTGCATTGGCAAGCGCACGATCTTTTGTATAATCGGTTAACATACTTAGGATTGCGCTGTCTTCAAAACGGAAGCGAGCAAGCATCATATTGCTGCTGCTTAATTTCAAAATTTGAAAATTGCTTAACCCTTCAAGTAAGTCAGCAACATCTTCATTTATCCCTAAGCGGAAAATTGCTGTGGCTCTATCTGCTCTAAGCATTTGTTGTGCTAACATTAAGTAGTTTAAATTAGCATCTTTAATTTCAGACATCATTTCAGTTTCACTCATTTTAATTCCCCCAAATCCTTAAATTAAATTGCTTTAAACGTTTTGTTTATCGCATGAGTCGTACTTTGAACCTAATAAGTCGAAATAACTATTGGGGTTTGTCGGTTTTTTTTGTAAGACGAGCAGACACGCCCGTGTAGGTGTTTGTCCTACAAACACCTACACGGGGGGCTAAAGATACCTATATATACTAAATTTTAGTTAATGCTAACTGATCAAAATGTTGTTCTACATCATGTTGGTCTTTTTCATTTGCAATAAGAGATAATCCGTTAACGACCATACTTTTATAATCTTTAGGCTTTTTTGATAAAAATTTAAAATTTTTTAATAAGTAATTGTTTTTAATGTAAAAAATAGTTTAAATTTTTCTAAACAATCTTTAATACCACCATAAAGAAAAGAGAAAAAGGTATTTTCACCCTCTTATTCGACAGATAAGCTGACCTAACTAAACCTGATAATAGGTTCCAATGAAATTAGTAATGCATGGAACACCCAGCTGATTACATTTTTGAAATCAGTTTAACGATCAGGAACTCACATGGCTGAAGGTAGTGATTTAGAAAAAACAGAACAGGCCACGCCGAAACGACTTGAAAAAGCACGTCAGGATGGCGATGTCCCCCGCTCGAGAGAGCTAGGGACTGTGACGCTATTATTGGCTTCTGCTTTAGGTATGATTATGATGGGTGATCAATTAAATAATGCATTAAAGCAGACCTTAAGAGCGGGTTTAACATTAGATCGTGCTGCTGCTTTTGATCCAGCACATTTATTTCTTCAAACAACTGAAGCCTTAATTGACTTAATGATTGCATTTGCACCCTTTGCCATTTTATTAGTGATTGTTGCCTTGGGTTCACCCGCATTAATTGGTGGATGGTTGTTTAGTAGCAAAGCTTTAACACCCAAGTTCAGCAAGCTAAATCCAATAAAAGGTATCAGTAATTTAGTTTCAAAAAATTCAGCTGCAGAATTAATAAAGTCTATTTTAAAAACGATTTTAGTTGGCGCTGTTTCTTATATAGTCATCTCAAATGATATTGATCCAATTCTTGGCTTATCAATGCTTCCAGTTAAAAACAGCATTGGTGAAGTGGGTGCACTAATGCAAACAGGTTTCTTGACAATTGTAAGCGCATTGATTTTGGTTGCGGCAATTGATGTGCCATTTCAGTTATATCAATATGCTCAAAAATTAAAAATGACAAAAGAAGAAGTACGACAAGAAATGAAAGAATTAGAAGGCAACCCTGAAATCAAAGCTCGCATTCGTCAACAACAGCGAGAAATGGCAAAACGTAGAATGATGTCAGAAATCCCGAATGCAGATGTTGTGGTAACAAACCCAACCCATTATGCAGTGGCCATTAAATATAAAGAAGACAACATGCGTGCACCAGTTGTAGTGGCTAAAGGTGCAGATTTATTAGCGCTTAAAATTCGTGAAGTAGCTGCTGAACATCAGATTATGACTCTAGAATCCCCTAAACTGGCACGTGCATTATTTGCACATGCTGAGCTTGAAAGTGAAATTCCTGAGGCGCTGTATTCTGCAGTAGCTGAAGTATTGGCATACGTTTTTCAAATGCGAATATTTAATGATTACGGAGGATTGAAGCCACAAGCACCGTCTTCACTTCCAGTGCCTGAAGAACTTGATCCACATAGTTTATTGCCTTTACCTAGCAATATCGATACGGAGGCGTTTGCATCATGAATGACTTCAAAATACTCAATGGATTAGACGGAAAAGCGCTATCAGGTCCAGTTATTATCATCATGTTGTTATCCATGATGATTTTACCGTTGCCTGCAATTGCACTCGATGTCTTATTCAGCTTTAACATTGCGCTTTCAATTTTAGTATTACTGATAGGTATACAAACGAAAAAAGCGCTCGATTTTATTGCATTTCCTACTGTCTTACTGGTCACCACCATGTTACGTTTATCCCTAAACGTTGCCTCTACTCGTGTTGTGCTTACTGAAGGCCATACTGGCCCAGAGGCTGCTGGTAAAGTGATTGAAGCATTTGGTCACTTCTTGATTGGTGGAAATTATGCTGTTGGTATTGTTGTATTCATTATTTTAACTATCATCAACTTTATGGTAGTGACCAAAGGTGCTGGTCGTATTGCTGAAGTGGGCGCTAGGTTCACTTTGGATGCGATGCCAGGTAAGCAAATGGCTATCGATGCAGACCTTAATGCTGGGCTGATTGGTGAAGAAGAAGCAAGAGCAAGACGTGCCGAGGTTAGTCAAGAGTCAGAGTTCTATGGGGCTATGGACGGTGCAAGCAAATATGTTCGTGGTGATGCTGTGGCTGGTATTTTAGTCACAATTATTAATGTGATTGGTGGCCTTATCGTTGGAATGGCACAACATGATTTGTTATTTGCAGATGCCGTTAAAAACTACACTTTATTAGCCATTGGGGATGGATTGGTTGCCCAAATTCCATCGCTTATCATATCAGTATCAGCTGGTGTGGTTGTCTCGCGTGTTGCCAATGATGATGACATTGGGGGTCAAATCATGGCGCAGCTTTTCTCTAAACCAAAAGCCATTTATGTTACTGCAGGCATAATTGCGAGTATGGGCGCTATTCCAGGCATGCCTAACTTTTCATTCTTAATGCTTGCTGCTGTATTAGCTGGTATTGCTTACTTTGTTGCTGAAAAACAAAACCAAGAGACAGAAAAACCAGAAATTGAGCCAGCACCAGTCGCACAAGAAGAATCTGAAGAGGCTAGTTGGAACGATGTAGTTCCTGTAGACATTATTGGGTTAGAGGTTGGCTATCGCTTAATTCCTTTAGTAGACAAAGGTCAAGGTGGTGACTTACTTAAACGGATTAAAGGGCTACGCAAGAAATTTGCACAAGAAGTTGGTTTTCTTGCACCAACTGTCCATATCCGCGACAACTTAGAATTAAAACCATCCAACTATCGTATTACGCTTAAAGGTGTTGAAGTAGCGCAAGGAGAGTCTAATTACGGTCAGTTTCTTGCTATTAACCCAGGCGGTGTAACAGAAAACCTACCAGGCCCAGGCACAACTGATCCTGCATTTGGATTGCCTGCCGTATGGATTAGTGAAGAATCACGTGATCATGCGCAAACAATAGGTTATACCGTTGTTGATGCAGGCACAGTAATAGCCACTCACCTTAATCACATTATTTCAATGCATGCTGCTGAGCTACTTGGTCGAGAAGAAGTACAGTTACTGTTAGACCATATTAGTAAAGATACGCCGAAAATGGTTGAAGACTTAACACCTAAATTATTACCACTTTCTACTGTCCAAAAAGTTTTACAAAACTTATTGTCAGAAGGCGTGCATATTCGCGATATGCGCACTATTGTAGAAACGCTTTCTGAGCATGGTCATCAAACACAAGATGCCGCTGAATTAACAGCTCGCGTGCGTATCAAACTAGGCCGTGCCATTGTGCAACAGTTATTCCCAACAGGTGATGAAATCCCTGTTGTTGCTTTAGACAACCACCTTGAAAAATTGCTGTTACAAGCAACCCAAGCCAATAATGCAGGTGGTGCAGCAATTGAACCCAGCTTAGCCGAAAGCCTATCAAATCAGGCGGAAGCTGCTGCGCATCAACAAGAACAAATGGGCTTATCACCTGTTTTATTAGTAGCAGCACCACTCAGAGAAGCGCTTTCAAAGTTTTTACGCCGTGCTATTCCACGTCTTCGTGTGTTGTCACATGAAGAATTGCCAGATACTAAAACTATTAGAGTTACTAACCTTATTGGAGGTCAAACATGAACATCAAACGCTTTTTCGGTAAAAATTCCAAACTAGCATTAGCTCAAGTTAAAGAAGCACTGGGAGATGATGCTGTTATTCTGTCTAATCGCACAGTCAAAGGCGGTAATGAAATTATGGCTTTCAGTGCCGCAGAAATGGAATCCATTACAGCCTCTGATGATACCGAAGTAACACTGAGCGCAAATGTAGTGGAAGATAGCCGCTCTTCAACCCTAGAAGAGCTATTTAAAAAGCGTATGCATTCTGAAAAAGCGAGCATTCCACAAACATCTAATTTCAATGAAGATGTTGCCAAAGAATCAAGTCATGAAATGATGGAGGCGAGTCTAGCTGAGTCAAAAGCTCAAGCCAAAGCCGTAAATATGCAAATTGCCAGCATGATGAATGAGATTCGCAATATGCGTAACATCATAGAGTCGCAACTAGCAGAGATTTCATGGAGCGCCACACAACAACGCGAACCGATAAAATCAAAAATCTTAAGCACATTATTAACAGCAGGTTTTAGTCCAGGCCTTTCAAAACAATTGGTTGACAATCTTCCAGAAAAACAAAACGAGACTGATGCAAAAAAATGGGTCGAAACTGTTTTATTAAAAAACTTAGAAACAATGCCTAAAGAAGATGAAATATTAGACAAAGGAGGCGTGTTTGCCATTGTTGGCCCAACTGGGGTTGGCAAAACCACCACAACAGCTAAACTTGCTGCTCGATTTGTCATGAAGTATGGCACCGATAAGATTGGTTTAATCACAACAGACTCCTATCGTATTGGCGGACATGAACAACTTAGAATTTATGGCAAGATTTTGGGAGTCATGGTCCATAGTGTCAAAGATGAAGCAGATTTAAAAATTGCATTACGCGAGTTAAAAAACAAACACACTATCTTAATCGATACGGTTGGTGTTAGTCAGCGCGATAAAATGGTTGCTGAGCAAATTGCCATGCTCTCTAACAAACAATTAAATATCAAAAAACTGTTATGTTTGAATGCCACCAATACTGGTGATACGCTGATTGATGTAATCAAAGCTTATAGAGGCCAAGGCTTGTCTGGCTGCGTTATGACTAAAATTGATGAAGCGATTACGCTTGGCAATGTGTTGGATGTCATGATTCGTGAAAAACTAAAACTACACTATGTTACCAATGGTCAACGTGTGCCTGAGGACTTACATTTGCCACATAAGCAACAGTTAGTTCATCGCACTTTTAGTCGCGGGATCGCTAAAGATAGTCCTTTCCAACTATCAAAAGAAGACCAAGCACATGTCATAGGCAATACTGTACGAAATGCAACACGCAATACAACATTGTTGGAGTTAGATAATGCATAGCTTTCAGCATGATCAGGCAGCAGGTTTAAGAAAAATGATGACCGGTCATCAACCTAAGATTTTTACTATCCTTTCTGGTGCATCTGAGTCAAGTCAGCCAAGTTTGATTGCTAATTTGGCTGCTGCTATCAGTCAACAAGATGCTGATGTGCTGATTTTGCAAACAGCTAAAGATGAAGTGAGTCAATATGGAATAAAAGCATTACCAGCACTGAGTGAAGTTATACAAAATAAACGCCCGATTGAACAGTGTGTCAAAAACTCTCAATTTGGCTTTATGGCCGCAAAACTTCATAAAACACAATCATCTAAAACACAGCTAAATGATATTGCTGACCCTGCGCTCAATAAGGTATTTGAAAATCTCGCTAGCTTATTTGAGGTTGTGTTGGTTGATGCGCATTTGGATGAGCACCATCAATTACCACTTGAAATGCTCAATCAACATGAAATCTTGATTCAACTTTCATGTAATGCAAGTTCAATTAAAGAAGCGTATACCTTAATCAAAAGAGTTTATAGTCAAATGGGCAGAAGAAAATTTGGCATTATTGTCAGTGATGCAAATGATAAAGAGGCTGCTACAGTTTTCAGAAATATTGCGAAGGTCTCAAGTGATTATATGCAAATAGAGCTTGAGTTCTTTGGTGCTATCCCAAGCGATAAACAGTTAAGTCGTGCAACACAATTAGGTCGGGTCATCAATGATGCATTTCCGTTGGCAAAAGCAACAACAGCATTTAAAGCACTGGCGCAACGACTCCATTTCAAACATCAACATTCTGTCGAGACAGAGCTAGCGACCTTCATTTAGGAATTAGATTATGTATACCATGACTGGAAAAACAGATAATAAAAATGCACTTTTAGACCAACACACGGATTTGGTCAAAAAACTTGCATACCAGCTAAAGTCTAAACTACCACCCAGTGTAGAGCTTGATGATTTAATTCAGGCAGGCATGATGGGACTTTTAGATGCGGCAAACAAATATGAGGACTCCCACGGGGCGCAGTTTGAAACTTATGCAGCCCAGCGCATCCGAGGCTCGATGCTAGATGAACTCAGAAGCGCAGACTGGTTGCCGCGAAGCATAAGAAAGAACATGCGCGAAGTGGAGAATTCAATCTCCCAATTAGAGCAGCAACTAGGGCGTCAACCAAGCGAAGTCGAAGTAGCAAAAAACCTTTCTCTATCGCTTGAAAGTTATTATGAAAAACTTAACCACTGTAGCGGACATCAGCTCGTTTATTATGAAGATTTTCATGATGCAGAGAGCCAAGGAGAACATTTCTTGGATCGATTTGTACAAGATGAAGGCAATCCCATGCAATCATTATTGGAGAGCGATTTTAAACTGGCGCTCGTTGAAGCGATAGAAAGTTTACCTGAAAGAGAAAAAGTATTGATGGGCTTATATTATGAACAAGAGCTCAATCTAAAAGAAATCGGAGCTATTATGAATGTTTCTGAATCTAGGGTTTGTCAGTTACACAGCCAGGCTGTCGGTCGATTACGTGCCACACTAAGAGAGCAAGCATGGACTGGGGCAGCCTAGCAGGCATTATACTTGCCCTGATAGGGATTCTATTTGGGCAAGCGATTGAAGGTGGCAAAATTGACTCACTGCTGCAACCTGCTGCGTTTTTCATTGTATTTTTCGGAACGGTTGGAGCCGTATTAATACAAACCAAGCCTAAAACTTTCCTTTTAGGGATAGTTTTGGCTAAACATATTTTTAAACCACCGCTCGATGATAGAAAAGTGCTTGCTCGTAGAACGCATGCATGGAGTGTTGTTGTGCGTAAACATGGGGTTGTAGGCTTAGATCGCTTTTTATCCCAAGAAACTGAACCTTTTATTATGAAGGGTTTGCAAATGATTATTGATGGCACAACCTCTGACAAAATTCGAGAAGTCTGTGCAATCGATATGCACTTTTATGAACAGCAACAACGTAATGCGCTCAAAATATGGGATGCTGCAGGTGGTTATGCGCCAACAATAGGGATTTTAGGTGCTGTGATTGGCCTTATTCATGTCATGGAAAACCTTTCGGATCCAAATTTATTAGGCAGTGGCATCGCTGTTGCATTTGTGGCGACTATTTACGGAGTAGCACTTGCCAATATTGTTTTTTTACCTATCGCAGGTAAATTAAAAGCACATCTGCAACATGAAATGATGCGTAGAGAAATGCTGCTTAATGCATGGGTGTCGATTGTAAAAGGTGATAATCCAAAATTAGTTGAAGAACGCTTGGAGGCTTACCTAAGGTAAGTGTAAATAATGGTAAGAAGACCGATAGAAGAAGACGATGAAAATCCAGACCGTTGGTTAGTTTCTTATGCCGACTTTATTACCCTGTTATTTGCATTCTTTGTGGTTATGTACTCTGTTTCATCTGTTAATCAAGGCAAATATAAAGAACTTAGTTCCTCTATCAATAACGCTTTTTCAAAAGAAAAGGCCAAAACTGATATTACAACAAATGCGTTAAATCAAAGTACAACGACGCAAGTAGCTGAAAACGCACCACCTCCTCTGCCCTCTAATTTGCAGTCAGCTACTCAGCCCTTAGAGGTTGAAGAAATGACCACTTTAGGAAAAACACTTGCTGAAATATTATCCACTTTGATTAAACAAGGGAATGCGCGCGTCATACAAAACAATCAAGGCTTGCAGATTGATATCAAAGATGAGGTTTTATTCAATGCTGGCTCAGCTGATCTACTCGAAAATGCTAAACCGTGGTTGTCTGAACTTGCATTGCCGATTTTAAACAGCAATCATAATATGATGGTTGAGGGTCACACAGATAACACCCCTATTTATATTCAAAACGCAGCATTTTTCTCGAGTTGGGAGCTATCCGCTGTTCGCGCAAGCAGTATTGTTGAGATGTTAAATAAAGCAGGGATAGAAAACGTTCGATTAAGTGCACTCGGTTATGGGCCATCTAAACCCTTAACGACAAATACGACTAAAGAAGGACGCGCAATTAATCGACATATTACGATCATGATTCTCTATGACAGCATTAGCATTAACAATGGCACGTCAGTTGAGATTAGCCCCAATTAACGGATAGTCGATTTCGTTAATGCGTGTCTACTCATCATTATTTGATTTAACTTCTAGCAAGTTAGCACCTAGCAATCCATCACCAGTATGCTAATGCATGGGCAATATTTATATATTGATGTATAGTCTTAAAAAACACATTAATAGTGGTTGTTTACAATTCTGTAGATAACAAATGGAGACTATAATGACTAACAAAAACGCACCATTTCACCCCATTATTTACGTTCGTGGCTACGCCATGACACAAAGTGAGATTGATGGCACGTCGGCTGATCCATTTTGTGGATTTAATATTGGCTCTACTGTTTACCGCGCTGTACCAGAAAAGACTAGACCACCTCGTAAATACATTTTTGAATCTCCCGTCATACGTCTTGCATCTGATTTTAAGTATCAAGATGTTTATGAAGATGGTTACGACATTCTTGATCCAGAGTGGGCTCAAAACACTGACAACAAGCTTACTAGTCGCTCAATTGTTATTTATCGCTATTATGATGATGCATCCCATTTACTTGGAAGCGGCAACACTGCAGATATAGAAATTTTTTCTCAAAAACTAGGGGACTTAATCCTAAAAGTACGTGATCTCGTTTGTGCCAATCCAAAAAATGAGATCACACCAGAAAGCTTTCGCTGTTATTTAGTGGCACACTCTATGGGGGGCTTGGTCTGCCGCGGATTGTTACATAATCCAATCAATGATCCTCATCATGCCCGCCAATATGTTGATAAATTTTTCACCTACGCAACGCCCCACAATGGTATAGAAGTGCTAGGCTTGAACATTCCTTCTTGGCTCACTAAGTTTGATATGGACAATTTTAATCGAGCACGAATGGCGAAATACCTTGGCCTTGAAAAGGCGTTTGAAAAGACTAAGAGTGTGGCTTGGATACCAGAAGAACACTTTTCAGCAGAAAAAGTGTTTACTTTGGTCGGAACTAATCGCTCAGATTATGAGGTTGCCATGGGCGCATCTCGTACTTTTGCTGGGCATGGTAGCGATGGTTTAGTAAAAATTCAAAACGCGACGTTAAAAGCATTAAAACCAAATGGAGAACCAGGTGCTCCCTGTGCAAAAGCATTCACCTATCGTGCGCACTCTGGTTATTTTGGTATTGTGAATAGTGAAGAATCATACCAAAACCTCACTCGCTTTTTATTTGGAGATGTACGAATCGACATTTGGGCAGAAATTGAAACCATTAGACTCCCCAAAAAAGTACAACAAGCAATAGATGATGGTCATCAAGTGAATGCGCTCTATCAAATAGAAGTGCTTGCCTCCCCTCGAGGTAAGTTGTGGCAATTGACAAGACGTAAAGCAGAAGAAGATTCTGTTGCATGCTTTTCGCAAAAAGAATTTGATCAACTTTCAGACAAACCATTACAAGAATACTTATCTACCGTGTTCTTAGCCAAGAGCGAACGCGTGAAAGGGAAACGAAATTTAGTCTATGAACTCTCACTTGGCATACGTGTTCCTGACTGGGAAATTGATCGTACATTATGGCTAGATGATCATTTTGAAGGCGGTTACTTGTTTAGAAACGCAATCAAATTAGAGCTAGCACTACCTTCGGCAAGTCAGCCAGAATGGAAAATTGAATATGGCTGGCAAAACCAAGGCGTAAGCCAAGCAACTAAGAAAACCGCACCAATAGCTAACCAACAAGGCAAATTAGAAGTTGAAATTCCATTTGACAGTAATACCACTCCTGGCGCCAAAGGAAAATTGCGATTTGTAATTGCTAACTGGAACCTCAATTCATAAGATTTAAACGTCTAGTTGATTTGATTTATTAAGACTGACATTTTGCAATACTGGCTTCTGCAATAACAGTGTGTTTGGATAAGACACTTGCTCATCCCCATTTTTTATAATGACGTGAAATAATGAAATCTCTTCAATAATCCCACTCACATCGGCCTCTTTATCAATAATCTTGACATAGTCCCCAACCCGATAAGGAAAACCAAAAAAGATAATTAAACTGGCAGTAATATTACTAAGAATTGACCATTGTGCAAAAAGTGCAACACCAAGCACAGCAAAAATAGAGGATAGAAATATGAATACTTGTGAATATTCTATACTCAGAAAAGTAATCAATATGACTGAATATAAAAATAGAAGTGCGATATGAATCGTTTTAGTAATGTATTTTAATCTGTACATACTAACCGCTTTACCAACGCCAATTTTATTCAGTAATAGACTTGATACTTTAATACTGATAATAAGTGCTAAAACAATACATGCGGCAACTATAAGTTTCATGGGCTTTAATCTCTTTGAGTATCAAAATCTATTTTCTCATGTAATGAGAACCAACTCTTACTCGAACATTAAATTTATTTTGAATAAGAGGTTTTTTAGAAAAACTACATTGATCATCGGATGACGCTTGAAAAACTATTTGGCGTAAACACCATGCTACTAATTATTATTGTTGATCATAAAGGAATTGTGAAAAATTGCTAAAGGTAGCCACCAATGAGATAGCAAAAAAAAGTTTATCGCTTATTAAAAAGACAATTCATTATCAGCCTCAAAAAAATTAATCAGCCATTAATAAAGAAAATTTTTTGGAAGGCTTAAACAGATAGCATACTTCTTGTGTGATTGTACAAAGCAGTTTGGCCATTCGGTCCGTACATGCCACCGTTTGCATTAGCTGCCTTACCTTGCAACTGATTGATTGTTTGTTGATTACGTTTGAAATGCTGGTTAATCACTTGACCGTTTACACGATTGAGTTCTTTAGCTTTTGCCAATTGCTGCTGAAACACATGCCAATCAGCATTGGTTTGTTTATGGCTAGTTGCTCTAACCCATGTTGCCATTCCATTTTCATTAGCATCAAATCCTGACTTGGCTAGCGCTTGATGGCGAATTTTAGTCGCTGTTGTAATTTGTTGGATAAGCTGACTTTTATCATCTAAGATTTGCTCCATCTCATCAATATCCATATTCACAAGCGCACTTTGCTCATGAACTAACAATGACACAAGTTTGTTTAGCAACACTGCATCTTGATTAAATAGTGAGGATATTGACATATTAACCTTATGGTTTCTGAGTATTGAGTAAGTCTTTGACTGATGAAATTAAGCCATCGGCCACTTTGTCTGAATCTACTTTAAATTGACCACTTGAAATCGCAGATTTAATTGCATCGACTTTTTCCGCATCAAATACCTCTGTGCCTGCAACCTTTGCTTCAAGCTCTTTAAGCTGTGTGGATAAGCTCGATAGCGTTACGCTCTCGGTTGCAGCAACAGCTTTACTTTCCTGCTCAGATTTTTTGCTAGACTTTACCCCAACCTTTTCAATAGCCAAATCGACCGGCTGCTTAATTGAATCATTTATTTTCATGCTGTTTTCCTTTTAACTTCAATTTAAACCTATGTTGATATATTTCCATATCGACATAGTTTAAAGGAACTTTAATCATTTTTATACGCAAGTCTGTAACAGATAAAAATATTATTGTTTTTGCACAGTCAAAAACCAACTTCTACTTTGCCATCTGCCCTAGCAATGCCATTCACAACTTGACCACTTTGCACCTTAACTGGCACCACTTGACCTAAACTCGCATTTTTTAGCGCCTTGCCTTCTGCATTGATTGTAAAACCAACACCTGTTGTAGTCAGTAAGACCGTTTGCCCTTGCTGTACAGCTAGCGCTTGCTTTAACATATTTTGTCTAAACACACTGCCTGCTAATATGGTTGATCTAACGGTTTGACCAATCAGCTGGCTCGCCTCAGTAAATACACCTGCTGGAAGACTTGTTAAATCACCTTGGGCAAAAGCTAAATCTTGCTCAGTGACAATATGTCCTTGAGGTAAAGGATGTGCAGACACTAAATACTGTGTTTTTATGCTGATATTCGCTTGTACATAAATTTTCCAGCTAGATGGTGCACTGCATTGAATACCAACACTAGTATTACCCCATGCTCTGCTACCAGGAGGTAAAAATACTTCTGGATTAAAACAGGCTGCTAACTTCAAATTAGGATCAATAGACCCCGCTTTTACTTTAACCTCACCACCATAGCCTGTGCTTTGTTCTTTTAAAAACAATTCAACTTTATTTTTTAAGATAGATAAATCTTGTTTAAAAAACTTACTTTGTGGGTTAGCAAATGCCGACTCTTGAATAGACAGTGCGCCCATGAACAACATAAAAAATATCAATGCCTCACGCCAAGCATGACGCTTTTCAGCCATATACTTTTTTAACTCTTTACTAGGTTCCATAGTGTGCTCTCTCATCATTGCTATTAAAACGCAATATGTATTCTACGGACTTATTCAATGGATTAATGACTGAAAAGGACAGGTTTTATCCCTCTTCTTTAAGGATTGAAGATATTGCATTAGTTCTAGAATTGGTCACATTAGCATTAACGGCAGAAAATTTTATTTCTTTAATCGTTAATGACACTTCTGGAAAATTAACCCAGTAGATAAAAGGAATGATGATGATATTAAATAAATTAGATTCGGCATTAGGCTTTCATCAAGATGCTTTGAGACTGCGCGCAAAGCGTCAAGAAATAATTGCCGCCAATATTGCCAATGCTGACACGCCTAATTACAAGGCAAGAGACATTGATTTTAAAACAGCTATGCAACAAGCAACACAACAAACTGCGAGTGGTGGTTTAGCGACTGCTAAAACATCAGATCAACATTTAAATGGCATACCAACAAATGAGAACAGCATTGCTGGACCTAATGAACCACTATTTAGACCAATTATACAAGGTAGTGTTGATGGCAACACGGTTGATATGGATGTTGAACGTAATGCATTTGCTGATAATGCCATTCGTTATGAAGCCAGCTTATTAATGATGAATGGTCAGATTAAGAAAATGCTGACAGCGATTCAAGGCCAATAGTATCGCTAGGTATTAGGAGAAAAACATGTCTTTATTTAATGTATTTAATATTTCCGGCTCTGCTATGAGCGCACAATCACAGCGCTTGAACACGGTCGCTAGTAATTTAGCGAACGCAGATAGTGCAACCAGTGCAAATGGCAAACCATACAAGGCTAAACAAGTTGTGTTTAGTGCAATACCAAGCAATTCACCCAATGTAAATGGCGTTAAAGTCGACAAAGTCATTGAAGACCCGTCACCAGCTAAGGTGGTCTATGATCCGAAACACCCACTGGCGGATGATAAAGGTTATGTCACCATGCCAAACGTTAATGTCACTGAAGAAATGGTGAATATGATTTCCGCTTCTCGTGCTTATCAAAACAACGTTGAGACCATGAACGCAGCAAAATCTATGTTACTAAAAACATTATCAATCGGACAAAACTAATTGACAAGATTGCTGAAAATGAAAACCAGCAATCATATAAAGGAAACTAAATGACAACTGTACAAAATACAAATAACGAAGTATCGGCAAGTTTATTAGCCAGCGTCAATGGCTCAAGAAACACAAAAAGCGACACGATTAATGATGCGCAAGATCGATTTATGACCTTACTGGTTACCCAAATGAAAAACCAAGATCCGCTTAATCCTATGGACAATGCCGAAGTGACTAGTCAATTAGCACAACTATCAACAGTCACAGGTATTGAAAAGATGAACAGTACACTAGAGTCTTTTATGGCCAATATGCAAAGTAGTCAAACTTTACAAATGGCCAATCTCATTGGTCGTGATGTGTTAGTTGATGGAAACGAAATTAACTTTGATGGCACTGGCGGCTATTTTGGTGTTGACTTACCAACCAGCGCAGATGAAGTAGTGATTACGATTACTGACACAGCTGGCAATCAAGTGAGAAAAATCTCTTTAGGCAATCAACCTGATGGTGTTTTACCCCTTAGTTGGGATGGCTATAACAATGAAGGCGTAAAGCTAGATGCGGGCGATTTTCGTTTCAATGTAAACACCATCGTTAATGGTCAAGAAGGAACAGCACAAGGATTAACCCTCACTCAGATTAATAGCATTAGTTCAAATGGAACAGGCATTAAATTGAATTTAAACAATGCCGAGTCAGTCACTAGCGCAGATTTAAAACAGATTTTCTAGCATCGAAGAATATTATTAAAAGATACTAATTAAGGAGTTAAAAATGAGTTTTCAACAAGGTTTAAGTGGATTAAATGCCGCCTCAAAAAATTTAGAAGTCATTGGCAACAATGTCGCCAATGCAAGTACAGTTGGCTTTAAACAATCGCGTGCGGAATTTGCTGACGTTTATGCAAACTCACTGACTGGCAGCGGCGCTTCACAAATTGGGATTGGCACCAAATTAGCAACCGTTGCGCAACAATTCACACAGGGGAATATTTCTGCAACCAATAACTCATTAGATGTGGCCATCAATGGTGGTGGCTTTTTCCGCATGAGCAATAATGGTGAAATTAGTTATACCCGCAACGGTCAGTTCCAAATGGATAGAGATGGTTTTATTGTTAATTCTAGCAATAACCGCCTTACAGGGTTTACAGCAAGTTCCCCTGGCGTTCTAGCCACTGGATCACCAGCAGAAATTAATATTAATACAGCTGACATACCCCCAGTAACCTCAACAGAGGTAACTAGCACTTTTAATTTAAACTCAACCAATACAACGTTAACTGCTGCGGGTTTTGACCCAACCGACCCAACAACCTATCATAATTCAACTGCAATTACAGTTTATGATAGCTTAGGTAATCAACATGCTTTACAAAGCTATTTCGTCAAAACAGCTTCAGGAGAATGGAATGTATTTAACACGGTAGATGGTGTGTCTTCAACAGTATTGCCCGCCCCAACAACAGTCATGACGTTTACTGGAACAGGAACAAACCCAACATTTGCGCCAGCAACGCCAACAGTGACCTTTACCCCCACAACTGGAGCAACTGGGCCACAATCGATTACCTTAGACTATACCAATAGCACTCAGTTTGGTTCTTCTTTTAGTGTGACCACCCCAACACAAAACGGCTATGCTTCTGGCATTCTTGCTGGATTTAATATCTCTAATAATGGAGAAATTATTGGTCGTTATACCAATGGGCAATCGCAAATTTTAGGGCAAGTTGTATTAGCCAACTTTACTAACCCGAACGGATTGCAACAATTAGGCAATAACGCTTGGTCTGAAAGTGCTGCATCTGGTCCCGCAGTCGTTGGTGAGCCAACGAGTGGTGGTTTAGGTGTATTACAAGCTTCTGCAGTTGAAGACTCGAACTCTGACTTAACAGCAGAGTTAGTCAACATGATTACAGCGCAGCGTGTTTATCAAGCCAATGCGCAAACAATTAAAACGCAAGATCAAGTTTTACAAACTTTAGTGAATTTACGATAACCATTTATGAACGATTTGGGTAGGAGAATACAATGGATCGCTTAATTTATACCGCCATGACAGGGGCCAAACATATCCTTGAACAACAGGCAACGAACTCTCATAACTTAGCCAACGCAACAACGTCTGGCTTTAGAGCACAAGTAGATTCGTTTAGAGCGGTCCCCATTGTCAGTGAAGGCTTGCCAACACGCGCATTTGTCATTGATTCTACCGTTGGTGCTGACTTTCAAGCGGGTCCAATTGAAACGACTGGTCGAGAACTAGATGTTGCCGTACAGGGCAAAGGCTGGTTAACCATACAACGTGAAGATGGCAGTGAAGGCTTTACCCGAAATGGCGCGCTAAAACTAACAGAAAATGGGGTGTTACAAACAGCCAACGGTCAAAATATCATGGGTGATGGAGGACCGATTAGCATACCCCCAGATACGGCTATTACCATTGCTAAAGATGGAACAATTTCTACAGTTAGTAACGATACATTACCAGGGCCATCAAATATTTTGGGCAGACTCAAGTTAGTTAATCCTGATGAAAGCAATTTGGAAAGAAAAGCGGATGGTTTATTTGGGACAAAAGATAACACTATCGTTGAGGCTGATGCCAATGTGAATGTTGTCAGTGGCGCGCTTGAGGGTAGTAATGTAAACGTAGTGGATGCCATGGTCAATATGATTAGTTTAGCAAGGCAATTTGAAACGCAGATGAAGTTAATGCAAACCGCCGAGAATAACGCCAATAAAGCCAGTCAACTCTTCAATTTGAATACCTAAGGTATGCGTTAGCATAGTGCTTATCGATATTATCGGCTAGCAATAGCAAAACTTGAGAGGAAAAACAAAATGATTCGCTCATTATGGATTTCAAAAACAGGATTAGATGCACAACAAAGACAAATGGATGTTATTTCCAATAACTTAGCCAATGTCAGCACCAATGGATTTAAGCGCTCACGGGCGGTATTTGAAGATTTACTTTATCAAAATATACGTCAGCCTGGTGCGCAATCGTCACAACAAACACAACTACCAACAGGATTACAGTTGGGCACTGGTGTTCGTTCTGTATCAACTGAGCGTAACTTTAGTCAAGGCAACCTGCAAGAAACTGGAAATAATAAAGATATCGCCATTCAAGGCGAAGGCTTTTTTCAAGTGTTATTACCGGATGGTGCAACAGCATATACTCGTGACGGCTCTTTCCAAGTCGACAATCAGGGCCAGCTTGTAACGGCTAGTGGCTATGCTGTCCAACCAGCCATTATCATTCCTGCGGATGCAACCAGCTTAACCATTGGCCGTGATGGAACAGTATCTATTACACAAGCAGGTTCAGCTAATGTCACTGAAGTGGGCGCATTACAGTTGGCCACTTTTATTAATCCAGCAGGATTAATGGCTAAGGGTGAAAATTTATATGTTGAGACCAATGCTTCAGGCAACCCTAATACCAATACACCAGGCACCAATGGTTCAGGGACTTTATCTCAAGGGTTTGTTGAAACATCAAATGTTAATGTAGTTGAAGAATTGGTCAATATGATTCAGACCCAAAGGGCCTATGAAATCAATAGTAAATCAATCACAACATCCGATCAAATGTTGCAAAAACTTGCACAAATGTAATGTAGAGAATGATTTTAATCATGTTAAATGAATACGATAAAAACCTAGCCGCAATATCAGTAAATTTACAGATGATAAAAGTGATGTGTTTATTCATGTTCACTTGTTTAATTAACGCTTGTTCAATTACCCCAAGTACAATCGTACAGACGCCTACCACAGCTACTCCTTCTGCACCTGAGCCAGCAGCCATGGCTAGTGGAGGCATTTACAGTGCGTCTAACCATAAACCATTGTTTGAAGACAGACGTGCTCGTTTTGTTGGTGATATTTTAACCATCAACATCGCCGAAAACACAACAGCGAATAAAGCCAATAGTAGTGCTGCAAGTAAAGATAGTTCAATCAGTGCAAACGTTGCTGTCCCAACAGGGTTGCCTATTAGGCTTAATAAAGAGGCGATTGGTCTCTCTGCTGATTCATCCATCTCATTTGATGATAGTGCAGATGAGAATGCAAGCAATAATTTTAATGGCAATATTTCGGTTACAGTGGTCAATGTGTTAGCCAATGGCAACCTTGCAGTGAGTGGAGAAAAGCAAATTGCGCTTGATAAAGGAACTGAGTTTGTACGATTTTCTGGTGTAATCAACCCTGATGATATCGTTTTGGGTAATTTTGTGAACTCAACTAAAGTGGCTGATGCTCGTATCGAATATAGAACGAATAGTAAGTTAGATGCGGCGCAGGTTGCTTCTATTTTGACACGTTTCTTCTTAAGCTTTATTCCAATATAGCTGAATACAAGGTATTTAATCATTATGCTGATCTTTTCAAAAAAATACATTGAAGCACTCAAGCAATACTGGTTCACTATTGTTGGCATGGTGTTGGTTAATGCTTTAATCTTTATTTTGAGTCTCAGCTTTACTGAGCTGGCTCATGCTGACCGTATTAAAGACCTAGCAACTGTTCAAGGTGTGCGTAGCAATCAATTAGTAGGTTACGGAATTGTTGTCGGTTTAGATGGAACAGGTGACCAAACCATACAAACGCCTTTCACTGTGCAAAGCATGATTAGCATGCTAAGACAAATGGGTGTTAATCTACCACCCGGTACAAACTTACAATTAAAGAATGTTGCTGCCGTAATGTTAACCAGTGAATTACCACCATTTGCACAACCAGGGCAAACCTTAGACGTTACAGTGTCTTCAATTGGTAATGCAAAAAGCTTACGTGGTGGCACTTTAATCATGACACCATTAAAAGGGGCTGATGGACAAACCTACGCTATTGCGCAAGGCAATTTAGTGGTTGGCGGCGTTGGCGCTTCTGCTAATGGTAGCCAAGCACAAATCAACCATTTAAGTGTGGGTCGCATTTCTAATGGTGCCACCGTTGAACGTGCTTTGCCAACCAATATTAATGTTGCTGACACCGTGACGTTAGAGCTTAAAGAGTCCGATTTTTCTACTGCCGACAGAATGACGAATGCTATTAATGGTTATTTTGGACCCAATACCGCAATCGCGCGTAATGGTCGAGTGATTGACGTCAATCCGCCTGCTGGTAAAAGTCGTATTGGATTTTTGGCGGAACTGGAAACCATAAATCTAAATCCAGCACAAGCCAATGCAAAAATAATTTTAAATGCGCGTACAGGCTCCGTTGTGATGAACCAAGCCGTAAAATTGGATAGCTGTGCAATTTCTCATGGCAACCTATCTGTTGTCATTAGCACAACCCCCATTATCAGTCAGCCACAACCTTTTTCAACCGGTGAAACAGTGGTTGCTGAAATTTCACAAATTGAGATCAACAAAGAGCCTGGTCAGATCGTACCGCTTCCAGCTGGTGCATCATTATCGGATGTTGTAAAAGCCCTTAATGCAATTGGCACAACACCACAAGATTTACTCGCCATTTTACAAGCGATGAAAGCTGCTGGTTCATTACGTGCAGATTTGGAGGTAATCTAAATCATGGTCAATGTCACAAATCTTTCAGGTAACTTAGCCTTTGATGCAAATAGTTTAAATAAACTCAAACATGCTGCTGCTGATAACTCACCCGAAGCAGTAAAAGAAGTAGCAAAACAGTTTGAGGCTGTATTCATTAATATGGTAATGAAAAGCATGCGCGCAGCAACGCCACAAGATGGTTTGTTTGATAACGAACAAAGCAAAACATTTACAGCCATGTTAGATCAACAGTTAAGTAATAATTTAGCCTCTAAAGGGGTTGGCTTAGCTGATATTCTGACACGTCAACTGACTAAAGTAAGCAATAGTTCAACAGATGCGATGGAACAAGCTGTTTCTGATAACAGTGATCCAAAGCCAAATGGATTGGGATTCAATCAGATGATTCCAACTTTATTAAAGCAATCGCCATACGCAAACACTTTACCAGCAACAAACGTAAGCCCTGCGCCTATTGAACATCAACTCAAAAAATCTAGCGAACTTGATGGGGCTGCTGCAACATTCCATGGACGTTTAAAAAATGATGCAATTGCAGCGAGTCGAGCTACAGGTATGCCAGCCAACTATATGCTTGGTCAGGCAGCACTTGAAACAGGTTGGGGAAGAAGAGAAATCAAAGGCAGTGATGGAACAAATAGCCACAACTTATTTGGCATTAAAGCAACCGGTGGTTGGAAAGGCAAAGTGGTTGAAACCACAACAACTGAATATATTAATGGGGTTAAACAAAAACGTGTTGAGAAGTTTAGGGCATATGACAGTTACGCAGAATCTTTTAAAGATTTTGCCAAACTGATCCAAAACAATCCACGCTATGAAGCAGTGATGGAGAATGTCAACAGTATTAAAGGTTATGCGCAAGCATTACAGAATGCAGGCTATGCGACTGACCCTAACTATGCAAGTAAATTAGCGAGTGTCATTAACAAGGTCACCGCTTAACAAGATGACTAAAGTTTTTATTTTTCGCTCCGATAAATATTCAATGAGGCTAAAAAGCACACAAAATGGCAACTAATATTCTAAATATTGGCAAAACTGGTTTAGATGCAGCTCGTGCAGGGCTCAGTGTCACTGGGCATAATATTGCGAATGCCGCTACGCCTGGCTATAGTCGCCAAGAAATTGTGCAAACAGCTGCATTAGCGCAGAAATTTGGCAATGGTTTCTTCGGTCAAGGCACACAAGTAGCGCAAGTCACTCGAAACTATAGTGAAATACTCACGAAACAGTTCAACAGTGCGCAAAGTAACAGTACTGCAACTAATACCTATGCTAACCAGATGACGCAAATCGACAATATGTTGGCAGATTCATCAGCGGGGTTATCACCTTCATTTCAACAATTTTTTTCTAGTGTACAAGCACTGTCTTCGAATGCGGGTGATGCAGCAACTAGACAAGCGGTTATTTCATCAGCACAAACACTAGTCAATCGATTTGCTGATATCGGCAATCGATTAGAAGAGTTACGCAATGGCGTGAATTCGCAAATAACCACTTATACCAGTCAAGTGACATCTTATGCGTCACAATTAGCTAATCTCAATGACACGATCAGCAAATCATTAGCGGTGGATTCAACCAATCCTCCAAATGACTTGATGGACCAAAGAGACTTAATTATCAGCAAGTTAAACACACTGATTAAAACGGATGTGCAACCGCAAGCTGATGGAAGCTACAACGTCTTTATTGGCAATGGTATTCCATTGGTTATTGGTGGCTCACCGTATGGTCTAAAAGCCGTTAACTCCAGTGCAGACCCATCTCGCCTTGAGGTTGCTTATGTCAGCAATATCACAACAGAGCTTAGTGATACCAGTATTGTGGGTGGCGCACTAGGTGGACTATTACAATTTAGAAGCAATTCTTTAGATAGCATTCAAAACCAACTAGGGCAAATTGCGACTGTATTTGCAGCAACATTTAATGCGCAACATCAAGCGGGTTTCGATGCCAATGGGGTTGCAGGAACTGCCTTTTTTAATGTGCCAAGCCCAGAAGTGTTTGGCCATTCAAACAATAGTGGTGGTGCAACATTAAATGCAACAATCTCTAGCGCTACAGCACTGACGAGCAGTGACTATCGAGTTCAATACGATGGTACCAACTTCAACATCACTCGCTTAAGTGACAACACAGTACAAACCTTTGCAAGCTTACCGCAAACAGTAGATGGCTTAGCAATCAATGGCACCTTAATAGCTGGCGATTCTTTTTTAATAAAGCCAACACGTAATAATGCAACAGCGCTATCGGTTGCCATTGTGGATATTAATAAAATTGCAGCTGCAGACAACACTGGTGGTCAAAGTAATAATATTAACGCTTTGTTGTTAGCTGATTTGCAAAACCAAGGCACACTAAATAATAATAGTATTAGCTACGAGAATGCTTTTGCCCAAATAGTGAGTTCAGTTGGTAATAAAACAAACGAATTAAAAGTAACAGGCGCTGCTGCAACTGCCCTGCTTGCTCAAACTGAAGCCGCACAACAATCTCTATCAGGAGTTAATTTAGATGAAGAGGCAGCAAACTTGTTACGTTATCAACAAGCCTATCAAGCGGCTGGCAAGGTGATGCAGATTGCAAGTTCATTATTTGAAACATTACTGACATTAGGTTAATAAAATGATCAGACTTAGCACACAAACTTTATATCAAACGGCCATTGAGAAAATTGGTAGTTTGCAAACTGAACAGTCTAAACTACAACAACAAATCTCTAGCGGAAAACGTATTTTAACGCCGTCAGATGACCCTATTGCCGCATCACGTGCATTACAAGTTTCAACTGCGCAAAGTGTTAATACGCAATATACAAACAATCGTAAAATTGCCAACACGCACTTAACAGGTTTAGATATTTCATTAGGCAGTATTACAGAGCTAATGGTCAGTACAAGAACGACATTAGTGGGTAACGCAGGAACGATTTCTGCAAACCAACGTACGATACTGTCAACCAATCTAAAATCATCATTGAATACGTTAGTAGGGTTCGCCAACACCAAAGATGCAACCGGTAATTTTATGTACGCAGGGTTCCAAAGTGAAACGGCGCCCTTTACTGCCACAGCTGCTGGTGCAACATACAATGGTGATAGCAATCAACTCTTATTGCAAGTAGATGCACAAAGAAAAATGACTGTAAATGCAACGGGCGATCAAGTGTTTCAAGCCGGGGGTAACGATGTATTTGCCACCTATAGTAATTTAATTAGTGTTTTAGACAATCCAGCATCAACAGATACAGATGTTGAAAATGCGGTTGCTGCTGCAATTAGCAGCATGGATACAGCCATCAGTACAGTTGCAAACGTTAGGTCTTCTGTGGGCTCACGCTTGAATGAGATCGATGCATTAAATGACTCAGGACAAAGCCGTAATCTTCAATATGCACAGGCTTTATCTGAATTACAAGATCTTGACTATGCACAAGCGCTTTCAGATTTATCTAAAAATCAAATTATTTTAGAAGCGGCACAAAAGTCATTTGTCCAAACGACAGGTTTATCTTTGTTTGATTACATTCGCTAGTGATGCTTAACAACAAGAGCGCTCTTTAAACTTCTCTTGCTAAACTAATCATAATACTAGCTATTTATATAGAGTCAGTTAACGATTCTCTTACTCTTTTACGTTGAGCTCAGGCGTCACAATCTGTTGCATATAGGTTAATCCATCGACAACCATCGACTTCATTGGCATTAACATGCCTTGTAATGCCAAAGCTAGCACTAAGAACCCGATTGAAAGTGTTAAAGGGAAACCAATACCAAATAAATTTAGCTGTGGTGCCGTTCTAGTCAGTATACCCAGCGCCATATTAGTCACTAATAATGCGGCAACAGCGGGTAAGGCAAGTAATACACCGGTGGTAAAAATTACTTCTCCCCACATAGCAACTTTTATGGGACTAATGCTGTCAGTTTCTAGTCCGATTGGCATAGAAACAAAACTATTAACCAAAGCACTAATCATCATTAAATGCCCATCTAAACTTAGAAAAATCAACATTAACAAAATTGTTAAAAATTGACTGATTGCCGTATTTTGTCCCTGGGTTTGTGGATCAAAAAAAGTTGCAAAACCAAGCCCCATTGTCATGGCAATTAGTTGTCCAGCAATACCAACAGCAGCAAACACAAGTCTGACACTAAAACCCATTGCAAGGCCAATAATTAACTGTTGTACTAATATTAAAAGCCCTTGCAATGAAAAGATTTCAAATGGCGGTATTTCAGGCAAAGTAGGAATAATGATAAGTGTTAACACCAATCCAAATCCTAACTTAATCCGCATCGGAATTGATCTATCACTTAGGACCGGCGCAGAGGCAATAACACCTAGCACTCTAGTCAAAGGCCATAGCAAGCTGATAATCCAGCTATTAATGAGTTCACTGCTGATTGACACCATAAAACATCAATCCTATTTATTAGTGTGCTATTGCAGGAATGTTCGTAAAGACCATGTGCATATAATCGACCAAAGTTGTAAGCATCCAAGGACCTGCAATGGTTAGCACAACAAACACGCCAACAAGTTTAGGAATAAATGACAATGTTTGTTCATTAATTTGTGTCGCTGCTTGAAAAATACTAACCAACAAACCTATCAGTAAAACTGTTCCAAGCATAGGGCCTGCAATCATGAGAGTAATCTCCATTGCATTTCTGCCCAAATCCATTACACCTTCTGGCGTCATATCGATACTTTCCTAATCACAAAATTAGTTAATAAAAGCTTTGTACTAGCGAGCCCATAATCAGCTGCCAACCATCCACCAATACAAACAACATCAGTTTAAATGGTAGTGAGACAATCGCAGGTGAAACCATCATCATGCCCATTGCCATTAAGATACTGGCGACAACCATATCAATAATCAAAAAAGGGATAAAAATGGCAAAACCGATTTGAAAAGCTGTTTTAAGCTCACTAGTCATATACGCAGGGACTAAGACTCGTAAAGGCACGTCCTCAGGTCCATTAATTTTTTCAACTTGTGCCATTTTGGCAAACAATGCCAAATCACCTTCTCTTGTTTGTTTAAGCATAAACACCTTTAACGGCTCAGCACCTTTATCTAACGCTTCTTGCATACTGATTTTATTCTCTGAAAGCGGCTGATAAGCATCGACATAAATCTTATCTAGAACTGGGCTCATCACAAACATAGTTAAAAACAAAGATAGTCCAATCATGACTTGATTGGGTGGGGCTGACTGCGTACCTATTGCTTGTCGTAACAATGACAAAACAATAATGATACGTGTAAAACCAGTCATCATTAGCAATGCTGCTGGTAAGAAAGTCAGTGATGTTAATAAGATTAGTGTTTGTAAACTTAACGTATACTCCTGCCCACCTGTTGCAGACGGCACACTATTGATAAGTGGCAAGCTATTTTCCGCTACGCTTAAAAGTGGCAATAACAGCATCGCAGCAAGTATTAATAAGCGTGAGCTGAATTTATTTTTTTTCATAATTCATTAGCCTTTTATTCTTTATTACTTTTTGCTTTGATATTTTGAGCTGATTTTTTTAGCCATTCTGAAAATGGCTTGACGATTGGATTAGCATATCCAGCATGCCTATATCCTTCCTCATTTGTTTGTTTGTTTACATTTTCTGACGGCATTGATGCAACTAACTGATTAGAACCAACCTCTAGATTAGCGATAGCATTTACTTGTCCTTGCGCAACGCCGACAACTAGCCAGCGATCTGCCACCTCTAAAACAACAACACGCTCACGTGAGCCAACACTTACACCACCAATTATTTTTATAGCTGAGTTTTGACCGGTTGCGTTAGGTAACATACGCTTAGCTAACCAACTAATCAGTGCGATGACTACAAGAACTATGACTAAGCCGAGTATCATTTTAAAAACACTGCCAGTAGGTGTTACAACAGCAGCTTCATCAGCTGCAATCACATTGGTTTGCACAACTAAAAATAATAAACCCCATGGTGATATGCGATTATTCATCGTTTGCTTTCTTAACTATTTATTTATTTTACGAATCCGCTCAGCAGGCGTAATAATGTCGGTTAAACGAATACCAAACTTATCATTCACCACTACAACTTCACCTTGTGCGATTAAGCAACCATTGACTAGAACGTCCATCGGTTCACCCGCCATACCATCCAATTCAACAACCGAGCCTTGAGCTAACTGCAATAAGTTCTTGATTGCAATTTTTGTTCGCCCTAATTCAACCGTTAGCTGGACAGGTATATCAAGAATGAAATCAATGTCATTTTCCGTACCAGTCTCAATTTTTTTACCACTAAGATCTGAAAAAACTTGCGCATCTGCATTCTTTGCTTGTATTACGTTTTCCGCAGTTGCTTGTTCTGCCATGGCGTCACCCCAGTCTGCTTCTCCGCCAGCATCAGCTGCAGCTTGTTCTGCCATTGCATCACCCCAATCTGCTTCACTCTCTGCAGCCACTTCAGTCGTATTATCTGCTACGGCTTCTTCAGTATCAGTTGCCATCTTTTTCTCCTTTGATATATTCAGTTGAGTTTGATCTCAATAGTTTTTGTACACGCAATGCATACTGACTATTAAATACGCCATATTTACATCTCATCACTGGAACGTTATCAACTACAGCATCAACCTCTTCACTAATAGACAGTGGAATAACATCACCCACTTTTAGGTCTAACACTTGATGTAAAGTTAATTTTTTCTTTGTTAAGTCAGCTACAATTTCTACTTCAGCTGCTTGTATCTGTTGCGTCATCAACCTAACCCAACGTTTATCTACACCTAGCACTTCGCCTTGCAAGGTAGATGAAAGCATGTCTTTAATAGGCTCTAACATTGAATAAGGGAAACAAAAGTGCATATCCCCTCCCATTTCGCCCAACTCAATATTAAAAGTAATGGCAACTATAATTTCGTTAGGGGTTGCAATATTGGCAAACTGTGTATTCATTTCTGAACGAATATACTCAAATTCTACTGGGTACACAGGCTCCCATGACTTAGCATAATTGACACAAACAATATCCAGAACACGAAGAATAATGCGCAACTCTGTCTGTGTGAATTCTCTACCTTCAACCCGAGTATGAAATCTACCATCTCCGCCAAACATATTATCGACCATCAAGAACGCTAAAGAAGGGTCAATAACCATTAAACCAGTACCTCTTAATGGTTTCATATGGACTAAATTTAAATTGGTTGGCACCACTAAATTACGAATAAAGTCGCTATATTTTGAAATACGAACAGGGCCAACTGAGACTTCAACAGAACGTCTAAGAAAGTTAAATAAGCCAATTCTTAATAACCTTGCAAAACGCTCATTTATCGTTTCTAAAGTTGGCATACGACCACGCACAATTCGCTCTTGCGTGGCTAAATCATAAGGTCTAACTTGAGAAGGATCTACCTCTTTTTTATTAGACTCCTCTTCATCTCCATTAACACCCTTTAGCAGGGCATCAACTTCATCTTGAGATAAAAAACTATCAGACATATTCGTTATGCTTCTTTGTTATTGAATTACAAATGAGGTAAAAAAGGCTTCCGTTACTTTCAAAGGCTCAGCCCCCTCGCTATACGGCTCATTAATACTTTCAGTAATTTCTTCACTTAATGCTTGCTTGCCTTCCATACTTGATATTTCACTGGCAAGTTTGCTGGTTAAAATCATTAATACGCGGTTTCTAACTTGAGGCTCATACTTTTCTATTACATCAGCATCATTTTGTTCGGTTGCATTTAAAGTAATATCAACTTGTAAATATTTCTCACCCTCTTCAGGGTTTAAATTAACGGTGAAAGTGTCGAGTTTTACAAAAACGGGCTCCGCAACAACAACTTCATGCTTTTCATCCTTTTTAGCGTCTTCATGCTCACCATGTTCGTCAGATTTATTGCCCATCATTAACCAAGCACCAACACCACCGCCAATCAGTAAAACTAATACGACAGCGATAATAATGATTAATTTTTTATTGGATTTTTTAGGTGCAACCTCTGCGCCTTCTTCTAAAACTTCTGGTTCCTGTGCCATATTGCTTCCCTTCAATGAATCGTTCAACAATTACGAATAACTCATTATCGTAAAACTTTAGGGATTTAGATGCGTGGAATAGAGAGGGAAAAGCGCTTTTATTAAGCCTATTTGATAGATTTAATCAACTGAGTTGTATTTGAGAATGACATAGAACTAAAGACTTTAGCAAAAGTACACCATCCTAAAGTCTTTAGTTTTAAAAACCTAAACTATCAAGTAAATCATCCACTTGCGCTTGGTTTGACATCACATTTGCAGTGCTTTCAGGGGATATTTGTGGCCCATTAAGCAAGCCATCGTTTTCTACTTTTGCAAGTACAGGTTTATTGGGGGCAAAGTCAACTAACGTTCTCACTAATTCTTGCTCAATACTATGCGCTAGCTCAGTGATTTTCTTAATTACTTGTCCAGTAAGATCTTGAAAATCTTGCGCCATCATAATATCTAATAATTGTGCTTTAGTCCCATTGGCGTTTTCAACCGTTTGTTTGAGAAAAGCCAAGGTCTCCTCAGCAGCCTCATTATATTCTGACTTGAGTGATGGTGTTTTCATCACCTCTTTCCAGCGCGCCTCTAACACAGTCGCTTGATCGACAATTTTCTCTTGTAGTGGGTTAGCAATATCAGTCGCATTCAGCACTCTATCTGCCGCTTGCTCCGTCATTGTAGCCACATAATTTAATCGATCACGTGCATCAGGAATTTCCTGCGCGGCTTTTTCTATCATCTGATCTAGGCCAAGAGCACGTAAACTTTCATGCAGCCCCCTGGTCATCTGTCCAATGCGATGCAACATCTTATCTTCATTTTTTGATGCATCAGATGAATTCTCGACTGAAGAATCTTGTGACTCAATCGCCGCTATATTCTTTTCATTCTTATTCATTTGTTAACCTTTACTGACCAAGCTTTTCGAATATTTTTGATAACTTTTCATCTAAGGTTGCTGCTGTAAAAGGTTTAACGACATACCCATTTGCACCCGCTTGGGCTGCAGCAATAATATTTTCTTTTTTGGCTTCAGCTGTCACCATGAGTACTGGTAATGATGCTAAAGCACCATCCTTACGGATATTTTGCAACATGGTTAACCCATCCATATTCGGCATATTCCAGTCTGAAACAACAAAGTCAAACCCACCTGCCTTGAGCTTATTCAACCCGTCAACACCATCCTCGGCCTCTTCCACATTGTTGTATCCAAGCTCCTTAAGCAGGTTTCGCACAATTCTGCGCATTGTTGAAAAGTCATCAACCACTAAAAATTTTGTATTTGGGTCTGCCATGCTTTACTCCATATAAATGCTGTTTGCATTAGCAACTCATGCATAAAATTGCTAAATTAAATTTACTATTCGTCATTAAAATTATCGGCTATGTTTTCGAAAACCTTAATGAAAAACAAAGACTAAAAAATACCGTTTATTACAATATCTAAACACGCAGCG
>CAYGSH010000011.1:38460-40477 GCA_964352515.1 uncultured Methylophilaceae bacterium
CGCCCTAGAGCCAGAGGCTGTAAGTTGATAAAAAACGGCTTTTGGTAAATCATTCAATGCTAAAACCTCATCAACTCCACCATGTGCAATTGCTTCTTTTGGCATACCAAACACAACGCAACTGGCTTCATCTTGAGCAAAGTTATAAGCGCCTGCTTGTTTCATATTTGCCATGCCTGCTGCACCATCTTTACCCATTCCAGTTAAAATAACGCCGATTGCATTTTTACCCGCATTAGTAGCAGCAGAATCAAATAGCACATCAACCGAAGGTTTATGCCGACTAACCGGTGCAGCATCACTCAACTTAGTAATATAGTTAGCACCACTTCTAGCCAGCAACAGATGTTGATCACCAGGGGCAATATAGGCATGTCCTGGTAATACGCGCTCACCATCAATTGCCTCTTTGACTGATATTTTGCATAAACTGTCCAAACGGTTGGCAAATGACTTTGTAAAACCAGCCGGCATATGCTGTGTAATTAAAATACCAGGACAATCAGAAGGCATTTGCAAGAGGAATGATTTAATAGCCTCTGTTCCCCCTGTAGAGGCGCCAATAATCAGGAGCTTCTCACTACTAATCAACGGATTTTTTAACGCCGCTTGCGCAACATTAGCTTCTTTGGGTTTTGCAGAGCGCTGCAGTGATGCAATTCTTGCTTTTGATGCGGTTCGAATTTTATCCGTAATCAGTTCTGTATATTCCCGCATACCAGACGTAATAGAAGTTTTAGGCTTAGTCACAAAATCAATAGCCCCAAGCTCTAATGCTCGCATGGTAATTTCAGACCCGCGCTCTGTTAGGGTTGAGACCATTAACACTGGCATGGGACGTAAACGCATTAATTTCTCTAAAAAATCGAGTCCATCCATTTTTGGCATTTCGACATCTAAAGTTAGCACATCTGGATTTAATTGCTTAATCATTTCTCTTGCCACGATTGGATCTGGCGCTGCACCGACCACTTGCATATCTGTTTGTTCGTTAATGATTTCTGTTAACAAACTTCTAATCAATGCGGAATCATCAATGACCAATACTTTTGTTTTCATTTTATGCTCTCTAATATTGTCGGTTAAAACAAATCAACTTCACCACCAACATCATTGGTTTTAAGTTTGCTTGAGTAAGCTTCTTCACGTTTAACCAATGTGTAGTTGTTTAATTGTTTGAGTTTTTTGACTAATACCTTACCTGTTTTTGGAAAGAAATAGACTTTCCTAGGGTAAATATCTAACAAGTCTTCACTGGTAATCGCAATACCTTCTTCTTTAAGGAATTTTTTTACAAATGCGGCATTACGGTCACCCACATTGTTGGTAGTAAAGCTTCTCAGCACATTACCGCCACCAAAAATCTTAGCTTCCAAGTTTTCTCGACGCGCCCCATTTCTTATGAGCGCATTGATTAGCACCTCCATGGCATAAGTGCCGTAGCGCATCGATTCTGAAACCGGGCTATCTTTATCGGCTTTTGCACTGTCTGGTAGCATAAAATGATTCATCCCACCGATTCCTGTCTTTCTATCTCTAATACAAGCTGAAATACATGAACCTAGTACTGTCACAATCAACATATCTTTCTCTGTGAAATAATATTCACCTGGAGAAATCTTAGCTGCCTCAGCATTGAACGTGCGGTCAAAATAGAGCGATGATGACATTTCTTCTTGTAGCATATTTATACAGCCCTTCTCGCTATTGCGCTCGTTGTTGCTTTAACGTTATCTTTTAACTCATAAACTGTTTTACCTAATAAATGTAACTCTTTAGAAACGTATAAAAAGTTTTCTGAATGACCTGCAAACAGTAAACCATTAGGTTTCATTAACGGTAAAAACTTGGTAATTATTTTTGATTGCGTAGGCTTATCAAAATAAATCATCACGTTTCGACAAAAAATTGCATCAAACTGCCCTTTTAATGGCAGATGTTCATCAAGCAAATTTAATTGTTTAAACGTAATTAATCGACGCAATTCACTTTTTACTCTCACTGAGCCTTCGTGTTG
>CAYGSH010000012.1:0-39684 GCA_964352515.1 uncultured Methylophilaceae bacterium
ATACACATGCTTTTCGGGTTTAATGGAAGGCTTTGTAGCATTCGCAACCCGGAGAATTAAATGAAACGTACTTATCAACCGTCTAAAACACGTCGTGCACGCACACACGGGTTCTTAGTACGCATGAAAACAAAAGGTGGTCGTAAAGTTATTGCGGCACGCCGAGCAAGAGGCCGTAAACGCCTAGGGCTTTAATATAAACACAGTTTTTGTGTTTATACTGCTAAGCATGCATGCCTAAGCAAGTATCATCAAAGTTAGTGATGATAAGAAAAACGGATGAATTTTCATCCGTTTTTAGTTTTAGAAAACGATATTCATCTGAGCATTTGATTGTATATTACACACCCACAGAACAAGCAATAGCTAGGGTTGGTTTTGTAGTATCAAAAAAAGTAGCCAAGTTGGCAGTAGATAGAAATTATATGCGTCGTGTTCTACGAGAATTATGTCGTCAAGAACTTGCGGTATTAAATGGTGTTGATATTGTTATCCAAGTAAAAATAACCTTTAATAGAAGCCGGTTCTTAATGTTAAAACAAGAGCTTGCTATGCTATTTGATAAAATAGCGCATCAATTACAGCGGGATTGTTGATGGCTAAATTACTAATTGGACTAATCAAGGTATATCAATGGTGTTTTAGTCCATTTTTAGGGAATCATTGTCGCTTTTACCCAAGTTGCTCTCATTATGCAATAGAAGCACTAAAAAAATATGGTGTATTCAAAGGTGGGTATCTTACAATGTCGAGATTAGGTCGATGTCATCCATGGTGTGATGGCGGGCATGATCCTGTTCCTTAGTATTTTTAAACTATAAATATTTTTAATTTAATAAAGAGTTGTATGGATATCAAGCGTTTAATATTATTTGTTATATTTTCTTTTTCTACTCTATTGTTATGGGACTCTTGGCAAGCTAAAGATGGCCCTAATAATACAGCTTCAAATACAGGAACAACAGAAATTACCTCTGTTGATTCTAGCATCCCAGCCCCATCATCAGAAATGGTGGCTGACACACCAGCTAAAGCAGGCGGTTTTATTTTAGATTCTGGTGAAACAATCAAAGTGAGTACAGATTTATACGATGTTGAGTTGAGTGCCGTCGGTGGTGATATACGTCGTTTGATTTTGAAAAAACACTTAGCAGATGATAAAGAAGCTGGCAATTTTATTTTGATGGATGATGCTGCAAATCCAATGTTATACGTGGCGCAAAGTGGGCTTATCGGTAAAGACTTACCTAATCACAAAACCGTATTTACCAGTGAATCAAGTAGCTACAACTTGGGGGATGAAAATAAAACGCTTTCAGTGAAACTATCATACTCTCAGAATGGCATTACGGTTGATAAAGTTTATACATTTACACGTGGAACATATGAAATTGGTCTTACACACCATATTGTTAATGATAGCGGTGAAGAACTAAGCCCATCTGTTTATTATCAAATTGTTCATGATAGCGACTCAAATCAAGGTTCTGCTTTTATGCCAACTTTTACTGGCGGTGCATATTACACTGATGCAGAAAAGTTTAAAAAACTGAGTTTTGCTGATATGGCTGATAAAAATTTATCTTTAAACAGTAAAGATGGTTGGATTGGTGTTATTCAACATTATTTTGCAAGTGCTTGGATTCCAACATTGGGTACTCCAAATGAGTTTTATACTAAACAACTAGCAGATAACTTGTATGCCATTGGTGTAGTTAACCCTGTTGGTAAAATAGCGAATTCATCAAGCGTTGATGTAACAGCAAAACTTTTTTCCGGCCCACAAAATGCTAAAGCATTAGAGGCAGCTGCGCCAGGCTTAGAGTATGCAGTAGATTACGGTTGGTTAACAGTTATAGCAAAACCATTATTTTGGTTACTTTCTAAAATACATAATTTTGTGGGTAATTGGGGTATTGCCATTATCTTTTTAACAATATTGTTAAAAGCGGCTTTCTTTAAACTTTCTGCTACAAGTTATCGCAGTATGGCACATATGCGTGAGATGGCTCCACGTATGCAAGCTATGAAAGAAAAGTTTGGCGATGATAAACAAAAATTGCAACAAGCCATGATGGAAATGTATCGTAAAGAGAAAATTAATCCATTGAGTGGTTGTTTACCAATTTTGGTTCAAATACCAGTATTTATTGCACTTTATTGGGTGCTTTTAGGGTCTGTTGAATTACGCCATGCACCGTTTTTTGGTTGGATTACCGATCTTTCGGCTAAAGATCCATATTATGTTTTGCCTATTTTAATGGGCGCATCAATGATTATTCAGACCTTTTTAAATCCTGCGCCAGCAGACCCAATACAAGCAAAAGTAATGAAAATTATGCCAGTTGTGTTTAGTATATTTTTCTTTTTCTTCCCTGCTGGTTTGGTTTTATATTGGTTAGTGAATAACATTTTATCGATTGCTCAGCAATGGTATATCAACAAAACGATTCATGCAGAAGCGCTAGCTAAAAAAGGCAGTGCTAAACGCTAACTCACAAGATACGATTGCCGCTATTGCAACTGCTAGTGGTGCAGGTGGCATCGGTATTGTTCGTGTCTCTGGCCCATTATGCCAAGTGATTGCTAAACATGTATTAGGCCACTGCCCATTACCACGCTATGCAGCCTATTTAGACTTTAAGCAGGTCAATGAAGAGCTTATCGATCGTGGCATCGCAATTTATTACAAAGCACCAAACTCCTACACGGGTGAAGATGTTTTAGAGCTACAGGCGCATGGTGGAACAGCATTAATGCAAATCTTACTAGCACGCTGTATTGAGCTCGGTGCGCGTCAAGCAAATCCAGGTGAGTTTACACAACGCGCTTATTTGAATAACAAATTAGATTTAGCGCAGGCAGAAGCGGTTGCAGATGTGATTAATGCAGCAACTTTCGAAGCAGCTAAAAGTGCTGTACGCTCGCTGTCTGGGGAGTTTTCATCAGTGGTTAATCAACTATTGGCTGAGTTAGTTAATTTACGCATGTATGTTGAAGCATGTTTGGATTTTCCGGAAGAAGAAATAGACTTCATTACGCAAGGGCGAGTTGCTGAGAAAATATCATCAAATCAATCCACCTTATCTAATATATACATAAAAGCACATCAAGGTAGTTTGTTACGTGATGGGATTCATGTTGTTTTAATTGGTCAACCCAATGTTGGTAAGTCGAGTTTGCTGAATGCTCTGTCTGGTGAAGAGGTTGCTATTGTAACGCCAATTGCTGGAACAACAAGAGATGCAATTAAAAGTGAGATTCAAATAAACGGTGTACCTCTTCATGTTGTCGACACGGCAGGCTTAAGAGAAACAGATGATGAAGTTGAAAAAATTGGAATTGCTCGAACATATCGAGCCACAGAAACAGCGCATATCGCATTATTATTGGTTGATTCAAAGCATGGTATTGGCGTGCAAGAGAACGCAATTTTGACGCGCTTACCGCAAGGAATCATCAAATTATGGATACATAATAAAATTGATGTTACGAATGAATTACCGAAAATTTTGGACAAAGACGGTGAAACGCATATTTATCTATCTGCAAAAATGGGCCAAGGTTTGCCTTTGTTAAAAGAGCAGCTTTTAAAATTAGTTGGCTATCAACAACACACAGAAGGTGTGTTTATGGCAAGAGCAAGACATATCAAAGCACTTGATCAAGTAAAACTTCATTTAGATAACGCTGAAGCACAGCTTAGTTCAGCAGAGTTAGTAGCTGAAGAGTTAAGATTAGCACAAGAGTCTTTAAGCCTGATTACAGGAGACTTTACGCCTGATGATTTGCTTGGTGAAATTTTTTCAAAATTTTGCATCGGAAAATAAAATACAGTAATAAACAGTTTACTGTTTTGATGCATGGGTTTTCTTATATGCAATTTCGTGTTTAGGCTGTAGTGCCTGTCTTTTGGTATGTGGTTTAATTTTACAAACCCGTTTGCAACCCGTGATCATTGCGAGAATCAAATTATCGCGATGAATCACACTTTCTGTAATAACACCCACTATATGTAAAGCGACTAAAATCAGCCATCCCCATGTTGAGTAATGATGAATACTTTTATAAATTTCAATATGCTGGTCTGTGAAAATAAATCCATCTTCAAATACCAAAAAACCAGATGTAACAGCGGTTAGTCCAATACCAAGCATGGCATAGATAACAATTGCACCTGTTGGATTGTGACCAACATAGTGCTTTGCATTACCTTTTAATAATTTAAAAAAGTATTTCACCGCCCAAACGATGTTTGGAGGAAATGTTTTGAAATTTGCATATCCAGTTGCTACTGTTCCCCAGATGATGCGGCATAGAATGAGAGCTCCTGCGATATATCCTGCTTTCACATGTAACATTCTATCCCACTCTGATACGTGGTAATAGAATGCGACTGTAAATGCAATGGCTAGTGACCAGTGAAATAATCTAACAAATGGATCCCATATGTACCGTTGCATATTTTCTTAGTGTGGTGTTTGTTCAGAAAAGAGATATTTAATAAAGTTTGCTTTTTCCTGTGCTGTGCAATCAGTTCCTAAGATGTCATTACAATGCTCGGTAAACTTATCTTCAACTTTTGCTATATTTGTAAATCTTTTTGGATTAACCATAGGTGAAAGCGGTTTAATTTCTTTTTTTGTCACGATGTGTTTACCATAGTTGGCTGGGTTTTGTGTATGGCAACTTGCACATGCTGCTTCATGACCATCATTTTTAAATGTTCGGTTAAAAAATAATTTACCTTCAATTGCGGACGGTGTGAAATCTTTATTAACAAGTTGTGCAGAGGTGGTGTATTTGTCCAATAATGTTTGCGCATTAACGATATCTGCTTGCGCAGAACTTACAAATAACCCCATTAAACTTGCTAAAACGATTGTAACTTTTCTCATGTTGTTTCTCCTTTGGCATACATTATAGAATTCGGTTTATTACTACATTCAATCATTATTAAAGTTAATTCTATATAGATAGTGTTAAGTATTTATTTCCAAAGTGTTAAATACTCGTATCAATTTTGTATTAATCATGTAACTTTTTTACTTTTGTTACAATTGTACGGATATAAATATTGTAGATATTGATATAGCGCAATACTTTTTGAATGCGTGTTGGGATAAGTTACTGATTAAAAACTAGGAATGGGGTTAATGAGTTTAGCGGATAAAAAAGCCTTTAGTTTATTTTCTAAAGGCTTTTATTTTAAAAATTGTTATAACTATTTATTAGGCAAAAACACCTAACTTATTGTATTTTTCAGCTAATAAATAATAAAAAACTAAACGGTTTTTCATGCGATCTTCTTTCATTGTTACACAAACAGCTTCAATAGCTGCATCCAAATCGGCATCTGAGTCAGTTAAACCAAGTTTTTTCTTAAGGAAATTTTCACGAACGGTTTCCTTTTCACTTGAATCACCACAAGAAACAAACTTAGCATCTTTGTTTGACATCACTAATGCGTAAGTTGAGGCCATTTTATTTACAGCAGCATCATTAATTTTTGAAGTGTATTTTCCTATTGCCTCTTTTAATTCGCTAGTATCAGCCATTCTCTTCTCCTTAATTATTTTATGTAAAAATTGCAGCTATATCTTTGTAACAATCAGTAGTAGCCATTAATATAATAATTTTAAGTATACAAATATATATCAAATTAACACATTAAGTCGCCTATGTCACTATAGGCGTGATAGTCAGTATTCGTCAATATTTTCTTTACTTAAATCAAAGAGATTTAACAAAAATTAACCATTTAATTTTTTAATTTTAGCGCTGTTATCGGTCCGTCAATTAGTAGTCTAGATCTAATTGTTTTACTTTTTACAGCAATACTGGTCGAGATTACACCATCAACATGATCATCAGTTGTTAGGGATAATTGACCTGTAGCACTCAATTGATTATCCTTCAAATTGAGATTTCTAAATTGGTATCGTTCATTATGAAATGAAACTAATCCAGTAAGCGTTTTAAACTCTGTGCTTCCACTTAAGTTTCCGCTTCGCATGGCTTCTGCAAGGTCCACTTTTCTAAGTTGACCCCTTTTAACTTCAAACCTTGCATCAAAGTCTGTAAAAGTAGCTGAATTGGACGTTTGATTAATTTCAAAAGCGTATTTTCCTTCAATATTCAATTTTCCATCAAATTGCGTATCAAGCTGCAACTCTTTTGCCATATCGCCAACATATAAGCTATCTATTTTAAAATCACCTTTTGATGCAAGTTTAGGGTTATTAAAATCCATCTCAAGGGTTGTATTTAAACTACCATTGTACAAATCGCTATTGATTCCATTCAGAGATAGTACATTGTTGTGAATAACACCTTTACCAATAATTTTTGTAAAAATTGGATACGGCGACATCGGTGCACGCCATCTAACGCCTTCGATATCTAATATATAATCATTTACAGTTTTATTGATCACAATCTTAAGGTTTTTCTTTTCTGAACTAAATTCTGCATTTTTGAGCAGTCCAGCTTCATCAAGATTGATACTGCCATTAAATAAAGGCAATTGCAGAACATTCAAATTAATTAATAAATCAGATACTGTAATCGTTTTTATTTTTAACTCTTGATTTCTTGACGATGCACCAGACCATGAGACGACACGTTCAATATCTTTTTGTGCAATATTAAAACCTTCAATTTCAATTGTTTGAATCTCATAGGGACCTTTAGCAATATTAAACAATTTATCCTTTAAATTCAGTAAATTAGGATATATTCTAATTTTTTTGGCATTTATGGTTTTTCTATCAGCCACCGTAATATCTTTGAGCAATAGATGAGGTTTAGGGAAGAGTGAAATATTGATAGCATGAATATTCACATTATCCTGAATAGTATTTTTTGCAATTTTTTCTATTGGATTGATGAGTATACTCATATTAATAAATTGCGCTGCGATGATTAACAGTAAAACAACAGCGATAGCAAACATGGATATAGGTTTAATATTGTTTGCAATATTAATTAGCCATTGTTTCCCAGGAATATTACGTCGAATATTTTTAACTAGTTTTTCACGTTTTATCTGTTTTTTAGCTATTTTATGCGCTTTTGTTAGTGCTTTTTCTTCTTTTACTGCTAAGGCTTCAAGTCGGGCTTGTTCTTTAACCGCAGCTTTTTCAAGTGCTTTTTTCTCTGCCGCAATTTGAGCAACAGCTCTTAATTCCGCTTCATCTAATGCCTTAAGTCTTGCTTTTTCTGCTAGCTCTAATTTTGCTTGCTCTTTTATTGCAGCTTCTTCTTTAGCATGTTCTTCTTTTTCAGTCTTTTCTAAGGCTTTTTGTTTGGCCTTTTCTTCTTTTTCTAATCTTGCTTGTTCTTTAGCAGCGGCTTTTTCCTCAGCTTTTCTTTTAGCTTCTGCTTCTTTCCTTGCATTTTCTTCTGCAGCGGCTTTAGCTTTGGCCTCTGCTTCAGCTTTCTCGCGTGCTTCTCTTTCTGCTTTTTCGATCGCAGCTTGCTTCTCTTTTTCTGCTTTCTCTAATCGAGCCTTTTCTTCTGCAGCGGCTTTAGCTTTGGCCTCTGCTTCTGCTTTCTCGCGGGCTTCTCTTTGTAGGCGCGCATTTTCTTCAGCTACTTTTTTTGCTAATGCCTCTTTATTTGATATAGTTTCAGCTTCAGAATCAGTCTTTGCTTTTAAAGCTGCTTCTGCTCTAAGACGAGCTTCTTCATCTGCTTTTTCTAATATTTTTTTCTTGGCTTCAAATTCGGCTTGTTTGATTGCCTCAGCAGCTAACTCTTCTTTAGTCTTATTAATAACAGGTGGTTTTTCAGACACTGTAAATTGCGCGATATCTATTTCATCCACTTCAATCGCATTGTTTGAAGAGACATTCCACATAGAATTTGGGAAAGGATCTATTTTTATTGATTTAATAAAACCACCCTCTAATAACCAGGTGATTGCAAACTCAAGATCTGTTTCATCAATATTACCGATTTTTGCGTTGATTTCCTCGGCTGTTAAGTTTTTGTCTATGGCAGATAAAACTAGCCCAGCATCATGAGGCAGTTTTTTTACTAACGCTCTTAATCCGCGTGCAGTTTTTGTATATGAAGTATATGCATCCATAAAAATTTTAGGTAAGAATTAAAATTCCAAGCATTTTTGTAGATTAAGAACTTAGATTATCACGATGTCATTAACTTTAAAACAGAACTTTCTGTTTTTATTGATATTTTTCAATATATTTTCATGATTGTTTCACGTGAAACAACACAATGATCTTGTTAATCATTTCCTTCTTTGCTTTGTTTCACGTGAAACACTGTAGATAAAACTGACTTGATTGTAAGTTTTAAGTTAAAATCTTACTCTTTCTTTTAAGATTAGTAGTTTTAGTCTATGCAATTTCCTGATAAATTTGATGTGATTGTTGTTGGTGGTGGTCATGCGGGCACAGAAGCAGCGCTAGCATCATCACGTATGGGTCAAAAAACGCTTTTGTTAACCCATAATATCGAAACACTGGGGCAAATGTCTTGCAACCCATCCATTGGAGGAATTGGCAAAGGCCATTTGGTCAAAGAGGTGGATGCCCTAGGTGGCGCCATGGCATTGGCAACTGATGAGGGCGGCATTCAGTTTCGTATCTTAAATGCAAGTAAAGGGCCCGCGGTTCGTGCTACTCGTGCACAAGCGGATCGTATTTTGTATAAGGCTGCTATACGCAGAACGTTAGAGAATCAGCCAAACTTATGGCTCTTCCAGCAAGCGGTTGATGATATTTTATTGGAAGGCGATAAAGCTGTTGGAGTGGTAACGCAGATAGGTCTTAAGTTTTCATCTAAATCAGTAGTGCTCACAGCAGGGACATTTTTAGGTGGTTTAGTGCATGTGGGTATGCAGAGTTATAGTGCTGGCCGAGCTGGCGACCCTCCTGCTATCTCATTAGCAGCAAGATTGCGTGAAATTGGATTGCCTGCGGGAAGATTGAAAACTGGAACGCCACCCAGAATTGATGGGCGAACCATAGACTATTCTGTTATGACTGAGCAGCCTGGTGATAACCCAGTTCCTGTATTTTCCTTTTTAGGCAATACATCGCAGCACCCAGCTCAACTTTCTTGTTGGATTAGCCATACAAACGAGCGCACACACGATATCATCCGTAAGGGCTTAGATCGTTCACCAATGTATACTGGAGTTATTGAGGGGGTTGGCCCGCGTTATTGTCCAAGTATTGAAGATAAGATAAACCGTTTTGCAGATAAAGATTCTCATCAGATATTTTTAGAACCAGAGGGATTGAATACTAATGAGTTTTATCCTAATGGTATATCAACCAGTTTGCCATTTGATGTGCAGTTAGATTTGGTTCGCTCTATCAAAGGTTTAGAGCAAGCACACATATTGCGCCCAGGTTATGCAATTGAATATGACTATTATGATCCACGGGCACTTAAAAGCTCACTAGAAACAAAGGCAATCCATGGTTTATTTTTTGCTGGTCAAATCAATGGTACGACAGGATACGAAGAAGCTGCTGCACAAGGTTTGTTAGCTGGCGCGAATGCAGCACTATATGCGCAGGAGAAAGATGGTTGGTGCCCTGCCCGTGATGAGGCTTATTTAGGTGTGTTGGTGGATGATTTAATCACAACCGGTGTGACAGAGCCATATCGTATGTTTACTAGTCGAGCAGAATATCGTCTTCAATTACGGGAAGATAATGCAGATATGCGTCTCACAGAAAAAGGCCGCCATTTGGGTTTGGTTGATGATGCTCGCTGGGAGTTGTTTAATCGCAAGCAAGATGCTGTTGCAAAAGAGCAGCAACGTTTGAAAAAAACTTTTGTTCAGCCAACTAGTGTTTCACGTGAAACACAACAAACTGTTTTAGGCAAGGTGCTGGAGCATGAGTATAGCTTATTTGAGCTGTTGCGCCGCCCCGAAGTAAGTTATGAAGGTTTGCTTAACTTAATGCCTAATAATGAGATTCTGCCTGATGAAGTGAAAGTGCAGGTTGAGATTGCGGCAAAATATCAAGGGTATATCGATAGACAAAAAGAAGAAATCATAAAACAAAAAGATAGTGAAAATATTAAGCTTGGCAATGAAGTTGATTATGATCAAGTTCATGGCCTCAGTATAGAGGCGAGACAGAAATTAGCACAATATCGGCCAGAAACAATTGGGCAGGCAAGTCGGATATCAGGTATCACGCCTGCGACTATTTCGATTTTGTTGGTTTACATAAAACGAAAACATAAAAAAATATTTGGTCAAAATAAAACTGAAGCTGCATGAGTGGTTTGCTTGAAAAGTTATCGGCAGGAGTTGCTGAAATGGGTTTGCCTGTTTCAATAGAAAGGCAACAGATATTAATCAATTATTTAGCTTTATTGGTTAAATGGAATAAGGTTTATAACTTAACCGCTGTTCGCGATCCTTCAGATATGGTCACTTTACATATTTTGGATAGTTTAAGTGTGCTCCCCTATATTGAAGGGGATAGTTTGTTAGATGTAGGTAGTGGTGGTGGTTTGCCAGGAATTGTGTTGGCAATTTGTTTGCCAGAACTACAAGTCACAACTATTGATACTGTACAGAAGAAAGCCATTTTTATGCGGCAGGTCAAAGGTGAGTTGGGTATAGAAAACCTACAAGTTGTTCATGCGCGTGTTGAAGAGTATGAGGTGGATAAGCCATTTAATATGATTATATCTCGTGCATTTTCCGAGCTGAGTCATTTTATGGCACTCACGCAGCATTTGCTAGCTGACGGTGGTCATTGGTTTGCAATGAAAGGTGTTTCACCACATCAAGATTTAGAGCAACTAAAGTTGAAGGCATATAGGGTTTTTCCATTAACTGTTGCGGGTTTAAATGCGGAGCGCCATTTGGCAGTGATAGAAAAATTTTAGATTGATTGAAAACTAACCGATGAAAATATTAGCAATTACTAATCAAAAAGGCGGTGTTGGCAAAACAACGACCTGTGTCAATTTAGCGGCAAGTTTAGCCGCTAATAAGAAAAAGGTATTGTTGGTTGATTTAGACCCTCAAGGTAATGCAAGTACTGGTAGTGGTATTGATAAAGCTAAACTCAAGCATAGTATTTACCATGTGTTGATTGGTGAAAAAGCTATTAAAGATGTGATTGTTAAAAGCCAAAAAGGTGGTTTTGATGTTGCACCGTCGAATAGAGAATTAGCTGGTGCAGAAGTAGAGTTGGTCAATGAAATTGCGCGTGAAACACGATTAAAAAAAGCAATTGCAAGTCTTAGTGGATATGATTATGTCTTATTAGATTGTCCCCCTGCCCTTAATTTGGTTACAGTCAATGCATTAACTGCCGCTAATTCTGTCATGATACCCATGCAGTGTGAGTATTATGCCTTGGAAGGTTTGTCGGATTTGGTCAATACGATCAAAAAAGTACGCGCTCACTTAAATAGTACCTTGGAAATAGAGGGGTTATTGCGCACAATGTTTGATGCGCGAAATATGCTTGCACAACAAGTTTCAGCCCAACTAGAAGATCATTTTGGTAAAAAAGTGTATAAAACAGTCATTCCGCGAAATATACGTTTAGCTGAAGCGCCTAGCTATGGTGTGCCTGTTCTTATTTACGACAAGTCATCAAAAGGTGCGCTTGCTTATTTGGCATTAGCCAAAGAAATTATTTTTAAAGATAAGTTAATAAAATCAAACACATAGTACTATATTAGAGAGATTTTTATGGCAAAACAAAAAGGGTTGGGACGTGGTTTAGATGCATTGTTAGGTACAGATGATCTTTCACAAGACAACAGTAGCCTTCGTATGCTATCAGTCAATCAAATGCAATCTGGAAAATATCAGCCAAGATCACATATGGATCAAACTGCTTTGCAAACATTAGCAGAATCTATTAAACAGCAAGGGATTATGCAGCCGATTTTAGTTAGAGAGATTGCCGCAGATAAATATGAAATCATTGCTGGTGAACGCCGTTGGCGTGCGAGTCAAATAGCTGGTTTGGAAGAGGTGCCAGTATTGATTCGTGAGATTGAAGACGAATCAGCACTAGAAATGGCGTTGATTGAAAATATACAACGTGAAAATCTCAACCCAATAGAAGAAGCCCTTGGGATTAAACGCTTAATTGATGAGTTTTCGATGACACATGAGAAAGCAGCAAATGCAGTGGGTCGTTCTCGTGTGGCCGTTTCAAATATCTTACGTTTATTAACACTTGCTGATGCAGTGCAATCGATGCTGATAGAAAATAAAATTGATATGGGGCATGCACGTGCTTTAATTGGGCTAGATCCAGCGCAACAGGTTATGTTGGCAACAAAAGTTGCGCAGCTAAATTTATCAGTGCGTGAAGTAGAGGCGTTGGTCAAAAAAGCGAGTTCAGATTTACAATCTATTCCGAAAAAAAATAAAGTAAATCATGATGTTATGGCGTTAGAGAATTCACTCAGTGAACGTTTAGGAACAGGCGTTGCAATTGCTGCTAAAGCGAATGGTTCTGGCACTTTAAAAATTAATTACAGTAATTTAGATCAATTAGATGCACTAATTAAGATGATTAAAGGCTGAGCACATAAATTTTAAACTAGGATAAGTACTTGACTAAAGGGAAGTATTAATTCAAAATCGCGGCTTGCTAAAAGCCAATTTTAAATTTTACTGTTTTTAGTGGGTTTAAAATATGAATGACAATAATACAGGCGAATCAGCAGATAACAATTTCAGCGGGATGTTACGTTCACAATTGTTAGCAACAGTAGCGGTCGGCTTGGCTGCTTACGCAATCTCTGGAATGCATGCAGGAATATCAGCTTTAGCTGGTGGGCTCGCTGTCTTATTGGCAGCGTTTTTTGCTTCCAAAATAGCGCAAGGTAAAAGTAATAACGCATCAGCAATATTGATGCGAATGTTAAAAGCAGAGCTTGTTAAAATAATTTTAATCATTCTGTTTTTAATTGGTATTTTTAAAGGTTATAAAGAATTAGTGCCTGGGGCATTAATCGCCGGTTTGGCTGTAACAGCAATTATTTCGGGTGCAGCAATTAGTAAACAAAGCAAACATTTTAAGATATAAATCATTATGACGACAGAACATACGACAGAACATGTAGCAGAACACTCAGGAGAGATGACAACTGCATCTGATTATATTAATCATCACTTGTCATTTAACGAGCAGTTTATTGGCGGTGAAGAGCTTGCCAACGTGATTCATCTTGATATGTTTTTGATTTCACTGGTACTAGGTATTCTGGTTGCTGGCTCAATTTGGTTAGTAGCACGAAAAGCAACATCTGGTGTACCAAGTAAAACCCAAGCATTTGTTGAACTCATCTTTGATTTTGTTGATGGTCAAGTTAAAGGGATGTTCCACGGTGATCGTCATGCATTTATAGCACCAACAGCATTGACCATCTTTTTATGGGTATTGGCGATGAATATGATGGACTTGGTGCCAATCGACTGGTTCGCTGCGTTTACATCTTTATTTGGGCAAGAGCACGCACCTTTCCGCCCTCTTCCAACTTCTGATGTAAATACCACTTTCGCGCTTGCTCTATCTGTTTGGGTATTAATGATCTTTTTCTCAATTAAAGCTAAAGGATTTGGTGGATTAATACATGAGATTTTTGGGGCGCCATTCGGTATGCCAAAATTCTTTAAACCAAAAAGTGTAATGGGCTTAATTGGGTTAATTGCAAGTCCATTGTTACTCCTTGCAAACTTTATGTTTAACATGATTGAATATATTTCAAAACCGCTTTCACACTCTATGCGTTTGTTCGGTAACATGTACGCCAGTGAAGTGATCTTCTTGCTAATTGGTTTATTAGCAGCAACAGGGATTTTCGGGATGTTTGGTGCAGCAATTTTAGGTGCTGCCTGGGCAATCTTCCATATTTTAGTGGTGCCACTACAGGCATTTATTTTCATGATGATGACCATTGTTTACTTATCAATGGCACATGAGCATCACTAAGTTTATTTTAATGAAGTAGTTTTAGTTTAATTAGTAAATCTTTAAATAAGAGAGGGTAACAAAATGGAAATGATTCAAGCATATACGGCGATTGGCATTGGTCTTATGGTGGGTATTGGCGCTGCAGGCGCTTGTATTGGTATTGGTAACATGTGTTCAAGTTTTTTAGACGGTGCAGCTCGCCAACCTGAAATGATTCCTGAACTACAAGGTAAAGTATTCTTGTTATTAGGTTTAATTGATGCGTCATTCATTATTGCAGTTGGTGTGGCACTATTGTTTGCTTTCGCAAACCCACTTTTAAGCGCGGTAGCATAATTTTTAGGATTGCTTAGGATGATTGGGTTGGTCAATAATGGATTAACCCAAATGATTAAGTTTTAAACTTGGAGCAAACATGAACTTTAATTTAACGCTCATTGCACAGGCAGTTACGTTTGCGGTATTGATTTTAGTTATCGTCAAATTTGTTTGGCCGCCGCTTTTAAATGCAATTGAAGCGCGTCAAAAAGAAATTGCAGATGGCTTAGCAGCTGCACAAGAAGGTAAAAGTGCTTTAGAAAATGCATCTAAAAAGTCAGAAGTGACTTTAAATGAAGCAAAACAAAAAGCTGGTGAAATTATCGGACAAGCTGAAAAACGTGCCAACGAAATTGTTGAAGAAGCAAAAGCAGTAGCAAAAACGGAAGCCGACCGCATTAAAGAAACAGCTAAAGCAGAAATAGAGCAGGAAGTAAACCGTGCAAAAGAAGGTTTACGTGCGCAAGTATCAGTACTTGCAATTTCTGGCGCTGAAAAAATCTTACGTAAAGAAATTGATGCAAAAGCACATTTAACAATTCTGACTCAACTAGCGGCGGAGCTTTAACTCATGGCTGAAATATCAACCATAGCAAGACCCTATGCAGTAGCAGCGTTTAAGCTAGCTAAAGAAAAGAAATCATTGGCAAAATGGTCAGATATGCTTTCATTAGCAAGCGCCGTTAGTAGCGATGAACAATTAAGCACCTTTATTAATGACCCGAAAATTGAAGGTCAGGCAGTACTCGAAACGTTTTTAAAAGTATGTGGTAATAAACTAGATACTGCTGGTCAGAATATGATTAAAGTCTTAGTTGAATATAAGCGTTTATCGGTATTACCAGCAATCAGTAGTGCTTTTGAAGAATTAAAAGCAGCTGAAGAAGGTACATTAGAGGCTCAAATTGTTGCAGCAGTAAAACCAACAGCAGCGGTTACTAAAGAGATTGTAAAAAAATTAGAAGTTAAGTTTGGTAAAAAAGTTTCTGCAGAAGTTGTGGTAGATCCAGAAATTATTGGTGGAATGAAAATTATTGTGGGCGATACAGTGATCGATGCGTCCGTAAAAGGTCAGTTACAAAATTTAGCTTATTCGTTAACAGCGTAAGCAAGCGATAAAAAACTTTAGGAGTTTAGTAATGCAATTATCTACATCAGAAATCAGTGAACTGATTAAAAGCAGATTAGAAAACTTTGAGGTCAGCAATGAAGCGCGTACTCAAGGTACAGTAATCTCAGTAACTGACGGTATTGTACGTATTCATGGTCTTTCAAACGTCATGTCTGGCGAAATGATTGAGTTCCCAGGTAACACATATGGTTTGGCACTTAACCTTGAGCGTGATTCAGTAGGCGCAGTGGTGTTAGGTGATTACGAGCATATTACTGAGGGTGATGTTTGTAAATGTACAGGCAGAATCTTAGAAGTCCCTGTTGGTCCCGAACTAATCGGGCGTGTTGTAAACGCATTGGGTCAACCCATTGATGGCAAGGGTCCAATCAAAACAAAATTAACCGATAAAATTGAAAAAGTTGCGCCAGGTGTGATTGACCGTAAATCAGTTTCACAACCAGTGCAAACGGGTTTGAAATCAGTTGATTCTATGGTGCCAGTTGGTCGTGGTCAACGTGAGTTAATTATTGGTGACCGTCAAACCGGTAAAACTGCCGTTGCTGTTGATGCAATCATCAACCAAAAAGGCGAAAACATGACCTGCGTATACGTGGCGATTGGTCAAAAGGCTTCAACGATTGCTAACGTTGTGCGTAAATTAGAAGAAAACGGCGCAATGGAATATACCATTGTTGTAGCTGCGACTGCTTCTGATTCAGCAGCTTTACAATTCTTAGCACCATATGCAGGTTGCACTATGGGTGAATACTTCCGTGATCGCGGTGAAGATGCATTGATTGTTTATGATGACTTATCTAAACAAGCGGTTGCCTATCGTCAAATTTCACTTTTGCTACGTCGTCCACCTGGTCGTGAAGCATATCCTGGTGATGTGTTTTACATTCACTCACGCTTACTAGAGCGTGCGGCGCGTGTTAACGAAGAATATGTAGAGAAATTTACAAAAGGTAAAGTAAAAGGAAAAACGGGTTCATTGACTGCATTGCCCGTGATTGAAACGGCAGCAGGTGACGTTTCTGCATTCGTTCCAACTAACGTGATTTCGATTACAGATGGTCAAATCTTCTTGGAAACTGACTTGTTTAATGCGGGTATTCGTCCAGCGATTAATGCAGGTATTTCAGTTTCGCGCGTGGGTGGTGCGGCACAAACTAAAGTCATTAAAAAATTAGGCGGTGGTGTACGTTTAGCGCTTGCGCAATATCGTGAATTAGCTGCTTTTGCACAGTTTGCTTCTGATTTGGATGAGGCGACGCGTCAACAATTAGATCGTGGCCGTATGTTTACTGAGTTGATGAAACAAGCACAGTATGCACCGTTAAGCGTATCAAATATGGCAGTAACATTATTTGCTGCTAATAACGGCTACTTTGATGATGTGCCAACCAATAAAGTGTTAGCTTTTGAAGCTGGTTTACATGGGCATATGAAATCTAAGTACAAAAAATTAATGAATGCGATTGAGAAAAACAAAGCATTAAGCGCTGATGATGAAAAAGAACTTGATGCAGCAATTAAAGACTTTAAATCAACAAGCGCATATTAATCTCTCGTAAATTAGGACAATAAAATGGCTGGTAGTAAAGAGATTAGAACCAAGATTAAGTCGGTTGAAAATACGCGCAAAATCACAAAAGCAATGGAAATGGTTGCCGCTTCTAAAATGCGTAAAGCGCAAGATAGAATGCGCGCGTCACGTCCCTATGCAGAAAAAATCCGTAACGTTGCTGCTCATCTTTCGTATACACAACCAGATTTTAAGCATCCGTTCTTAATTAAGCGTGATGTTGTGAAGAATGTTGGGTTGATTGTGGTGAGTTCAGACAAGGGTTTATGTGGTGGTTTGAATACCAATATGTTACGACTATCTGTTAACCAAATGAAGAATTGGGAAGCGGAAGGCAAAAAAATAAAAGTAACTGCATTTGGTAGTAAGGGCTTAAGTTTTATGACGCGTGTGGGTGCTGATGTGCAATCCAATGCGACAGGTTTAGGTGATGTACCTCATTTAGAAACATTGATTGGCTCAATTAAAGTGATGTTAGATGCATTTGCTTCAGGTGAAATAGATCAACTATTTATCTGTTATACCAAATTTATTAACACCATGAAACAAGAGCCTGTGATGGAACAATTACTTCCATTATCTGGTGAAAAAATGGGCAGTCCAGAAGGTAATTGGGCATATATTTATGAGCCTGAGCCAGAACCAGTGATTAATGAGTTGATGACACGTTACATTGAGTCACTTATTTATAGTGCGGTGGCTGAGAATATGGCTTCAGAACAATCATCACGTATGGTTGCAATGAAAGCTGCATCGGATAATGCAAAAACCGTAATTGGTGACTTGAAGCTTGTTTATAACAAAGCACGTCAAGCAGCAATTACAAAAGAGATTTCTGAAATTGTTGGTGGCGCAGCAGCTATTTCGGGTTAAGAATTAATTTATATAGAGTATCTGACTAAATATTGAGTTAGGAAAAAAGATGGCAAAAGCAAATCAAGCAGTGGTAGGTAAAGTAGTTCAATGTATTGGCGCGGTTGTGGATGTTGAGTTCCCACGCGATAACATGCCAAAAGTTTATGACGCATTGATTATTGATGACAAAAATTCACAAGCTGAAGCAGGCTTAACATTAGAAGTACAACAACAATTAGGTGATGGTATTGTACGTACCATTGCGATGGGCTCATCTGATGGTTTATCACGTGGTACTGCTTTTAAAACCACAGGCTCACAAATTACTGTGCCGGTTGGTATTGGTACTTTGGGTCGTATTATGGATGTGTTAGGACGACCTATTGATGAAGCTGGTCCTATTGATTCTAAAGAGCGTCGTTCAATTCACCAAAAAGCACCTTCATTTGAAGAGTTATCACCATCTGTAGATCTACTTGAAACAGGTATTAAAGTGATTGATTTGGTGTGCCCATTTGCAAAGGGCGGTAAAGTTGGTTTGTTTGGTGGTGCGGGTGTTGGTAAAACCGTTAACATGCTTGAATTAATTAATAATATTGCTAAACAACACTCAGGCTTATCGGTTTTTGCTGGTGTGGGTGAACGTACTCGTGAAGGAAATGACTTCTACCATGAAATGGCAGAAGCAGGCGTAATTAAACTTGATGACATGAAAGAATCAAAAGTTGCAATGGTGTTTGGTCAAATGAACGAGCCACCAGGTAACCGTTTACGTGTTGCGTTGTCTGGCTTAACCATGGCTGAGAAATTCCGTGATGAAGGTCGTGATGTTTTATTCTTCGTTGATAATATTTATCGTTACACATTGGCTGGTACTGAAGTTTCAGCATTGTTGGGTCGTATGCCTTCAGCTGTGGGTTACCAACCGACGCTTGCTGATGAAATGGGTAAACTACAAGAGCGAATTACTTCGACTAAAGCTGGTTCTATTACATCTATCCAAGCGGTATATGTGCCTGCAGATGACTTGACCGATCCGTCACCTGCTACAACGTTCCAACATTTGGATTCAACAGTTGTGCTTTCACGTGATATTGCTTCTCTTGGTATTTATCCAGCCGTTGATCCACTTGATTCATCTTCACGTCAGCTAGATCCATTAATTGTAGGTGAAGAGCACTATGAAGTAGCACGTGGCGTGCAATCAATTTTACAACGCTATAAAGAGCTACGCGATATTATTGCTATTTTGGGTATGGACGAATTATCTCCAGAGGATAAATTAGCAGTGGGTCGTGCACGTAAGATTCAACGTTTCTTATCACAACCTTTCCACGTTGCTGAAGTGTTTACAGGAGCGCCTGGTAAATATGTTCCACTAAAAGAAACAATTAAGGGCTTTAAAGCGATTGTTAATGGTGAATATGACCATCTACCAGAACAAGCGTTCTATATGGTTGGTGGTATTGAAGAGGCTGTTGAAAAAGCCAAAACGTTAAACTAAGTTTAATTGAAAGTGAATAAATGGCAAATACAGTTCGTGTTGATGTAGTAAGCGCTGAAGAGGAAATCTTTTCAGGTGAGGCAGAATTTATTGCAGCGCCAGCATCGGCAGGTGAAGTGGGTGTTTACCCTCATCATGCGCCAATGATTACCACCATTAAACCAGGTGCTTTACGCATCAAATTACCAGATACAACAGAAGAAACGTTAATCTTTGTATCTGGCGGTATGCTAGAAGTACAGCCAGGTTTAGTGACTGTGTTGGCTGATACAGCAATTCGTGGTCATGATTTAGATGAGGCAAAAGCGATAGCAGCTAAAGCGGCTGCTGAAGAAGCAATGAAAAATAGAGCTTCTGATATGGATTATGCTAAAGCACAAGCCGAGTTGTCTGAAGCAGTAGCGCAAATTCAAGCAATTCAAAAGTTACGTAAGAAATAAGGTTGTTTTAAATAATAAAAAAGCGACATTTATGTCGCTTTTTTTATTCATACTGAAAATTAATGATGTTGACGATGTTTTTTACCATCTACATTAATTTCGTAAATAGTTGTTGTACCACTTACCTCGTTACCAACAACAAGTAATGGCTTGCTATTAGGGCTATTCTTAGCAGAGATGAATTCAATGCCTTCTGGGCCTAAATCACCTACTTCTGGATTTGTCGAACCATCACCAAGTTGTGCATCAACTGTAAAATTACGATAATTAATGTAGTCAATATATTTAACCCGACGTGGGTTAGTAATATCATAAATCATAATGCCACCAACACGTTCTAAACCAATAAAGGCATAAGTATGCCCATTAATATCACCTATTGCTAACCCTTCAGGTTCTGGCCCTTTGTCATCTGAACGATTATCAAATGAACCATTTTCATCGTTAGTGCTATTAAAGTTTAGTGCATTCACCTTTGCGGTAATCATTTCAAAGTCAGATCCAGAATCATATACTTGCTTACCATTTTCTGTCCAAATAGAGAACGAACGTGCACCATAGCTATAAATTTCATCAACATCTCCATCGCCGTCAATATCGCCATTAGCTAGAGTCGTTTTTAAACGACCAAGATTTTCATCTTTTTGTAGTTCAGTAGCATTTGGAAATAACTCTGGATCAAGCGTTAAATCTTTTACACGTGCTTCTTCACTATAACCATCGTAATCTCGACTATCACCTTCGTTGGCTGTAACAATGTAAGTGCGACCTTTAAAGGAATAACTAGCAATTGAGTCTGGCATATACATACCATAAACGGGCCAACTAGTTATATTAATTTTATCATCGCGATCACTTGCATCTATAGCATTAGAAGCAAGCATATGATGTTTAGCACCTAATGATTTAATTGAAATAACACGTGCTTTTTTAATATCAATAATGGCGAGTGCATTTGCCTCTTGTAAGCTGGCCCAAGCATAACGAGAATTTTTAGAAACTGTAATGTATTCAGGTTCTAAATCTTGTGACGTTGTTGCATTAGGCCCAAAAATGCGGACACCCTTAGCACGTAGTTTATCCTCCTGACCATTAAATCTTTGGAAATCAGCTGTTTTAACGGTTGCATTAGAAATACCGTTTGTTAAATTAATAATACTGACTGATCCATCAGGGTCAACGGTATAATCATCATTTGGTTCACCTTCATTAGCAACCAACAGAAATTTTCCATTAGGAGTAAATTTAACCATATCTGGTAAAGCACCGACTTGAACACTATTGATGAAAGCTAATGATTCAGCATCAAAAAAAGCAACAGTACCATTGTTTTGTTTAATATCAGCTTCAATGGCTACTGCAACAATTCCATTAAAAACAGCGACACTATTGGCAACAGCACCAAAAGCAGTTGCATCAATAGTTTCAACTAAAGTAGGATTGCTTGGATTGCTAATGTCTAATACATCAATACTTGCAGCATTGGCATTTACTTTGAATATGCGTTGATTAATTGCATCATGGGCAACAATCTCAGCAGCACCAGCTCCAAAAATACCAGTTTGATGTTGCCCTATTACTTCAATTGATAATTGTTGTTCCTTTTGTGATTTAGCAAACACAGTGTGACTAAAGCAAAGTGCAATTGTTATAGCAATGATGTTAACTTTCATGAAATATCTCCCTTATAAATTTGTTTCATCGGCTATTCTATGAGAGTTAAATGTAAAGGTTATGACAGAGGACTATAGATTTCAAACAACAATATCCTGAATAAGCATAGTAAAATACGTATGATGATGAATAACTCTAAACTTAATATTATTATTTTGGCGGCGGGCAAAGGAACTCGTATGCACTCAACGCAACCAAAAATTCTCCATAAAATCGGTGCTCAATCACTCTTAGAACATGTCTTAGAATGTGCTAGAAGTTTAGAGCCCAGTAAAATCGTTGTTGTTTATGGTTATGGTGGTGATCAAGTTAAAGCAGCGTTTTATCAAGATAATGTTATTTGGGCTGAACAAAAAGAACAATTAGGTACAGGTCATGCAGTTCAACAGGCATTACCATATTTGGATTTAGATGCTAAAACGTTAATTTTATTGGGTGATGTTCCGCTAGTCAGTGCTGAAGCATGTAAAGTACTTATTGCAAAAGCAGATCACCAGTTAGTCATCCAATCTTTCAAAAAACTAAATCCAACTGGTTATGGCAGAATTGTAAGAAGTCAGCAAGGTTTTGTTACTGGAATTGTTGAACATAAAGATGCAACACCAGAACAGCTTACAATTTGTGAAGTCAACACAGGCATTATGGCAATGCCTACCGAATATCTAAAAACTTGGTTAAGTCGATTAAGCAATGATAATGCACAACAAGAGTTTTACTTAACTGATATTGTTGGTTTTGCAGTATCAGATAGTATTAATGTAATTGCTGAGATCATTGATGATGAATGGTCGGTTACTGGAATCAATAGTAAGCAAGATTTAGCGTTGATAGAACGTATATATCAGCAGCGTAAAGCGGAAAAACTGTTAGAAAACGGGGTCACTATATTGGATCCTGCACGTATTGATATTCGTGGAAAGCTAGAAGCGGCAAAAGAAGTTGAAATTGATGTTGGTTGCATTTTTGAAGGTCATGTTAAGTTAGGTGAAGGAGTTAAAATTGGTGCCTATTGCGTGATAAAAGATACCACCATTGCTGAAGGTACTGTCATTGCGCCTTTTACTCATATTGTGGAAACGACGATTGGTAAGAATAGCAAAATAGGGCCTTATGCGAGATTGCGACCAGGCACAACACTAAATAATGAAACCCATGTAGGTAACTTTGTTGAGCTTAAAAATGCACAAATTGATGATGGTAGTAAAATTAATCATCTGAGTTATATTGGTGATAGCACGGTTGGTAAGCAAGTTAATATTGGCGCTGGAACCATTACCTGTAATTATGACGGCGCAAATAAATTTAGAACTGTGATAGAGGATAATGTATTTGTTGGTTCTGATAGCCAATTAGTGGCGCCAGTCACGATAGGTAAAGGTGCTACCATTGCTGCAGGCTCTACTATCACAAAAGATACACCCGCAGATGCATTAACGTTATGTCGTGCCAGAGAACAAAAATCAATTATTGGTTGGAAACGACCAGTTAAAATAAAGAAAGATTAACTATGTGCGGCATCGTCGGTGCAGTTGCAAATGAAAATGTCGTTTCAATTTTAATTGAAGGTTTAAGTAGGCTAGAGTATCGTGGTTATGATTCTGCTGGCATTGCCATTTTAGATGGAGACATTAAACGAGTTCGCGCTGTTGGGCGAGTTAGTGAAATGCAAGCAAAAGCAGAAAGTGAGCAACTTTCAGGTTTGGCTGGCATAGGGCATACTCGTTGGGCAACCCATGGCGGTGTGACAGAAAATAATGCGCATCCGCATGTTTCACGAGATGAAATAGCAGTTGTACACAACGGAATTATAGAAAATCATGATGAACAGCGTGATCGTCTAATTGCACTTGGTTATATATTCACCTCACAAACCGATACTGAAGTGATTGCACATTTAATCCATTATTATCATGATCAATGTGAGTCCTTACTATCATCTGTAAAGCATGCAATAAGAGAATTAAAAGGTGCTTTTGCAATAAGCGTCATTTCAATCAAAGAACCAAACAGCATGATTGCTGCGCGTCAGGGATGTCCGCTGTTAATTGGATTAGGTGAAAAAGCAAACTTTATTGCCTCAGATGTATCAGCAGTATTAGCGCAAACAAGAAAAGTAATTTATTTAGAAGATGGAGACGTTGCAGCATTAACTGCAAATACTGTGACCATTTGGGATAAAAGCAATACTGAAATAGAACGTAAAGTACATGTGAGTGATGTTTCTTTAGCAAGTTTAGAGCTTGGACCATATGCACACTTTATGCAAAAAGAAATTCACGAGCAGCCACGTGCATTGACGGATACTATAGAAGCGTTAATTGATGATGCGAGTTTCTCACCTGCTTTATTTGGAGATGGTGCCGAAACAATATTTAAGCAAATTGACAGTGTATTAATTCTGGCAGCAGGAACCAGTTACTACGCAGGATTAACCGCAAAATATTGGATAGAAAGTATCGCTGGATTACCGACTAATGTCGAGATTGCAAGTGAATATCGATATCGCGTATCAGTGCCAAACCCTAAACAATTAATTGTGACCATTTCACAATCTGGTGAAACTCTCGATACAATGGAAGCACTTAAGCATGCGCAAAGTTTAGGACAAGAGCAAACGCTGTCAATTTGTAATGTGCAAGAAAGCGCACTGCCTCGTGCATCAAAACTAATATTCTACACACGTGCCGGTGCTGAAATTGGCGTTGCATCAACGAAGGCTTTTACAACACAACTGGTGGCTTTGTTTACATTAGCAGTTGTACTGAGTAAACAAAGAGGAAAAGTAAGTAAAATAGATGAAGATGGTTATTTAGATGCTCTGCGCCATTTACCTGTTAGTGTCCAATATGCACTAAATTTAGAACCGCAGATTATTGAATGGGCAAAACGATTTGGCGATAAAGAGCATGCTTTGTTTTTAGGACGTGGCGTGCATTATCCCATTGCAATGGAAGGTGCTCTTAAGCTTAAAGAAATCTCTTACATCCATGCAGAAGCTTATCCTGCTGGCGAGCTAAAACATGGTCCTTTAGCTTTAGTCGATAGTAATATGCCGGTGGTTGTTATTGCGCCAAATGACACATTATTAGAGAAAGTAAAATCAAATATGCAGGAAGTAAAGGCGCGTGGTGGTGTCTTATTTGTCTTTGCCGATGCGGATAGCCACTTCACCGAATCAGAAGGTGTGCATGTGATTCGAACACCTCGTCATGTAGGTGTACTCTCCCCCATTTTACATACCGTACCAGTCCAAATGTTGGCATATCATGTTGCTTTATTAAAAGGTACTGATGTTGATAAACCTAGAAATTTAGCCAAGAGCGTAACAGTAGAGTAAATAGGACAGCTGTTTAAAAAACTAGAAAATTGCTAATTAAAACAACCACCAACCCACCCACATAGAGGTCACTTGAATAGCTAAACCCAATGTTATTTTTAAGGCATAACTTTTAGTACCATTAATAAATGCGACTACGCTTTTTGATAATGTATTGATCGAGACAGCAACTAATATTGGCATCACAGCATCGTTAGCTGAGATTTTTCCTGTTGAAACCAAAGTGGCAACAGAAATGCTTGGAGAATGACAGTCTGCTAATCCGGCAATCCCAGAAGCAACAATAAGTCCTTTTTGTCCAAACCAGTCTTCCAATGCAGCGGATATAATCAAGACCATTGCAATCGTGCCAGTAAACCATAATGCTGTTTTAATACTAAATGCTGCATCTGAAATAATGACATCATGCTTCATATGTTGAGAAAAAGTTTTAACAGTGAGCGATATCCCATAGATCGCGATAGAAAGAAAAGCAAAAATTAGTGGAAATTTTAATGCGTTTAACGTTGCTATGTCGATAGCAGCTAACAAAAATGATAGCTGAAAAATAGTTGCAAGGCTTGAAAGTGTCGCACCAGAAATAGCTGAATTCTCTAAATTAGGATTTTGTTTGGCGCGTTCGCCCATACTGCTAACCGTAGCTAGGCTAGAAATAAAGCCAGAAATAAAGCCAATAATGGGTAAACCAATTCGTTGTCCTAGAATACGAAGTGCTAAATGGCTCAGTACATTAATGGTCATCAAAAAAATAACGATTAGCCATAAATTGCGAGGATTAATTGCATCAAACGGGCCAATTAATTCGTTTGGGACAAGCGGTAAAATAATTAATGTAGCCGCCGCTAACATTAAAAATTGATATAACTCTGATTTAGTTACAGTTTCAATCACAAAACCATGCAAGCGCTTTTTGGTTAATAGTAGCAGTGCTGTTACAACAGCTAAACTTGCTGCCAATGCGGCATCGTTAATGGTTAGACCACCTAAAACAACAGTTAACAATAAGCTAATTTCAGTTGTCAGACCTAAGTCATCATCTTTATTTCTAAAGTAGGCAACAGATACAAATATCATGACACACAATAATGTAGCAATATGAAGCCAGAGATTAACCATATAGGTAGTTGCACCGAGCAACGCAGAAATTGAAAAAGTACGCACACCTGCAATAGCACTTTTCTCATGTAAGCCTCTATTTTGTTCGCGCTCTGCCCCAATGATCAGGCCTATGCCTAAAGCAACTGCAAAATTTAACCATAATGCATATGTAGCATTCATATTGTTAGAAACAAATCATGACCTCGATGTCTGTGTTTGTTGTAGCAGTCGTCACAAAAATGACTCGTTCTATATTACTCCTGTTTATATCCAATCCCAATCTGTTCTTTCTTTATGCGGTGCATTGCGCATGAATAAATCCCAAAGACTAGGTGGAATTAATCGCATTAATCTAGCTAACCATCCCATTTGCCATGGAATGACAACAAATCGATGTTTATTTTCAATTTTAGAGATGCATTTTTTAGCAAACGGAATCGCATCCATCAAAAATGGCATTTTATATGTATTGATGTCTGTCATTGGGGTACGTATATATCCAGGTGCAATGGTTGTGACATGAATGTCATCTTTTTGCAATTCTATGCGAAGGCTTTCAAGGTAATTAATCGCTGCAGCTTTACTTGCACTATATGCACCTGCACCTGGTAAACCGCGAATACCAGCTACGCTGGCAATGCCAACCAATATTCTTTGTTCAGTTTTGTTTTGCCGCATCACATCGATAAATGGATGAAAGGTGTGGATAAGGCCCATGACATTGATATCCATGATTGCTTTGAAAGCTGGAATATCAGCGATATTTTCTGTTAGTGTGCCACGACTAACACCAGCACTGGCAATCACAATATTGGGTACACCATATTGTTCAATAAAATTTATGGCGGCTTCATTGATTTTAATAATATCTCGCACATCTAATGTATAAATGCGACAGACTGCACCATATTCATTTGTTAGTTTATATGCCAGCGCATTTAAAGCTTCGGTATTCCTACCCACTAATCCCAAAACAATACCTTGCGTTTTAAATTGCAACGCATATTGAGTAGCTATTGCTAAGCCTAGGCCACTTGATGCCCCTGTAATAAATACTTTTTTCATCAATAGGAATATACATTAAAAAACCCACCATGAAATGCAAGGTGGGTTTTAAATCATTTTAGTCTCGAAGGCAATTCAATTCTATCAACTGCCTGTTTTTTTACTTTTTTACTGGTTGCTTGCCTTGTGTATCCCGTACATTTTTAATGATGTAGTCAACCACTTGTAAGGCTTGTTCGTTTCCACCTGCCATCGTACCTGAAGTAATGTATTTACCATCAATAACTAAACTTGGAACACCTGTTGCACCAGAAGATCTAAATATCTGAGCAGCCCGTTTCATATTAGTATTAACTGTAAATGAATTAAATGTTTCCTCTACTTTAGCACGGTCTAAACCACTATTATTGGTTAACCATTCTAGGGCCATTTTGTTGTCAGTTGGGTTTAATTTTTTTTGTTTGTGAATAGCATCAAATAATTTCGTATGTAATTTTTCAGTTAAGCCTAAAGCTTCCATTGTGAAAAAGGTTTGAGCCATTGGCGCCCATGAAGGATTAGGGATCCCAGGGATACGTTTGAAGCTAACATCTGATGGTAATTTTTTTAACCATACATCTAATGGTTTTTCCATATGGTAGCAATGTGAGCATCCATACCAAAATATTTCCATGACTTCAATTTTGCTTGCATCTTCTGTTGTCATGACTTGTGTTACTGCATCAAAATCTTGTCCAGCTTGAGGCACTGCTAGCGCAACTTGACTCATGCTAACTACACCAAAAATGAACATGAGGAATTGTAAAATTTTTTTCATTGTTTATCCTAAATATTGTTGTTTATTAATACGAACATATCAATTTAACGATATATGACCTTAAAAGATGACAATTAATTCAATTAAGTAATGAATTTTAGTCAGGCTTAGTTTCTGTATGTATTTTAATTAGATCTGCATTAAAATTATTGGCTGTTAATTGATCGCGCATTTGATTAATGTTATCTATATTATTAAAAGGTCCAACACGAACACGATGCCATGTCCCTTTATTAGGAATATTGGCCGTTTGAACAATAGCTTCAAAACCTTGCAATGCAAGCTTTGCTTTTAAGTTATCAGCATCTGCTTCTGTCTGAAATGATCCTACTTGTAAAAAATAGCTATCTTTTTTAATGGTGATATCAGCATCATTTATTTCTTTAACTGTAACCGTGCTTTCAGTATCTGGCAAGATAGTATAGAAATCTAAATCATCTTTTGTCTGAGCATCTGGTGTGGCATCTTCTGCCAAAGACTCCATCACGGGCGCATTAATGTTTTTATCTTCAAATGGGCTTGTATCACCCTTGATATAGATGGTGAGTGCGACCGTGGCGACAACACCTAATAAAAAGCCGATGAGAAAGCCAGATAAAAATGGCTTGCCACTACTTGTTCTTGTTTGTTTGGGTTTATAGTCTCTACTCATATTTTGCCTATTTTAATTCCTACATTTTACTTGGCGCGCTAACACCAAGCAAATCTAATCCATTTTTTAATACATGTTTTGTGGACATAATTAATGCCAAGCGTGCTAATCTTGTTTTTTCATCATCAACTAAAAATTTAGTATCGTTATAGTAACCGTGTAAATGACTTGCACATTCTTTTAGATAATTCGCAATTGTATGAGGCGCTAATTCAATTGCCGCATTCTTGACTACCTCTGGAAACTCACTCAGTTTTTGTATGAGAGTAGTTTCTTGCAATGATGTCAGAATAGCTAAATCTTGATCAATTAATGTATTTAACTCACCGCCCCATTGTGAAAGTACACTGCAAATACGTGCATGCGCATATTGGATATAGTAAACAGGGTTGTCATTTGTTTGTGAACGAGCCAAATCAATATCAAATACTAATTGCGAATCAGCACGACGGGCAGCTAAAAAATACCGGGTTGCATCGCAGCCAACTTCTTCAATTAAGTCTCTAAGCGTGACATAACTCCCCGCTCTTTTTGATAGTTTTACCTCTTCCCCACCACGCATTACTGTCACCATTTGATGAAGCACATAATCTGGCCATTCTTTTGGGATGCCAACATCTAAAGCTTGTAAGCCTGCTCTAACGCGTGTAATGGTGCTATGGTGGTCTGCTCCCTGCTCATTAATTACTTTAGTAAATCCACGTTTCCACTTCTCTAAATGGTAGGTGACATCAGGCACAAAATAAGTATAACCACCCTCTCTCTTTCTCATCACACGATCTTTATCATCATCAAAATCTGTTGTGCGAAGCCAAAGGGCACCATCTTGCTCATAAGTATGTCCGCTATTGACGAGTGCTGCTACAGTTTCGTCAACTTTACCTGATTCATACAATGCGCTTTCTAGTGAAAATACATCAAATTTGATTTCAAATGCACGTAAGTCCAAGTCTTGTTCATGACGTAAATATGCAACACTAAATTGTCGAATTGAATCTGCATCGTTTAGATCACCAGTTGCCGTCACTTTAATATCATCCGCTACAACAGTTTCTTTGGCTAAAAAAGCTGTTGCAATATCCAGAATATATTCACCATGATAACCATTTTCTGGAAATGTGGCATCTGATGGCAAAATCCCCTTTGCTCGTGCTAACACTGATTTAGTTAAATTATCAATTTGTGCGCCTGCATCGTTGTAATAAAACTCTCTTGTTACATTCCAGCCATTCGCTGATAATAAACGTGCTAAACAATCACCCACAGCAGCGCCGCGTCCATGGCCCACATGTAATGGCCCAGTTGGATTAGCAGAAACAAACTCCACCTGTACTTTTTCACCATTGCCAGTTTTGTTATGACCAAATAGATGACCTGCTTGTAAAATATCTTTAACAATTGCATGTTTAGTATTGGCAGCTAAATAAAAATTAATAAAACCAGCACCAGCGACTTCTATCTTTTCAATCCCATCATGCTTAGGGATAGCCTGAATCAATTGTTCAGCAATTATGCGTGGATTTTGACGTAAAGGCTTGGCTAACATCATCGCTAAATTGCAAGCAAAATCACCGTGCAAGTTTGATTTCGGACGTTCGAGAATAATGTTTAAGCTAATAGTATCAGCAACTAGGGTATTAGCTGCTTGGCGCAATAGGTCTGAAATGATGTCTTTCAAGGGTCGTTTCTTTAAAATATGAACTTGTTATAAAGGATATGTTGCATAAAATCCATGAAGCCAGTATTTTAACTCAATATACCTTGACACTAAAACATTCTATACACTTCTACTAACATGTCATTACAAATCCTTAGAGTAGGACTTGATGTACCGCTTAACCGTCTATTTGATTATTCAAACAATGGATTTGCAGTACAGGTAGGTGCGCGCGTTGTCGTCTCTTTTGCAGGGCGTCATTTGATTGGTGTCATTGTAGAAATTGCTCAGACATCTGATGTGCCTTTGAGCAAGCTTAAAACAGTGGAACATGTGTTTGAGGATGTAGTCTTTGATGCCCAATTGTTTAAGTTGCTAAAATTTTGTGCTGATTATTATCATTACCCACTTGGACAAGTGATTATTTCGTCTTTACCCATTAGACTAAGACAGATTAAACCAACAACTACCCGTAAGCGTTATGTTTACCATTTATCAAGACCTATAGATGTTAGCTCCCTACCCAAGCGCCAAATCGTTCTCCGAAAAATTGTGGAAGCATTTATTGAACATCAAAGTTTGAGTGAAACTCAATTAAGCATGCTATCAACAACATGGCGTAAAGCAATTGATACTTTAAGAACTATGGATTGTTTGCAGCAAATTGAAATGGTTGCTTTAAATGAATCAATGCCATCATCCAATATTGCACCTTCATTAAATCTAGAGCAAAAACAAGCAATTAATAACATCTTGGCAGAAAAAAACACCTTTAAAACGTGGTTATTATATGGGATTACAGGTAGTGGTAAAACAGAAGTCTATATTCAGTTGTTACAAACCATCTTGGCAGACCAAGGTGCTCAGGTATTAATTTTAGTTCCTGAGATTAATTTAACACCCCAATTAGAATCAAGATTTAGTAGCCGTTTGAGTCAATATTCTCTAGCCACGTTGAATAGTAATCTTAAAGATAGTGAGCGCTTACAATCTTGGCAGGCTATTATGATGGGTGAAGCAAAAATCATTATTGGTACGCGTTTGAGTATCTTGACACCAATCCCTCATCTAAAAATGATTATTATCGATGAGGAGCATGATGGTTCTTATAAGCAACAAGATGGTATGCGTTATCACGCACGCGATGTAGCGATTATGCGTGCAAAACAATTAAATATACCTATTGTCATGGGTAGTGCAACACCCTCTCTTGAGACATGGGCCTTAGCTAAGAAGGGTCAATATGGATTATTAAGATTAAACAAACGTGCAATACAAAATGCAGAGTTACCAAAAATTCATTGTATCGATATTGGAAAAACACCAACAGTGAAAGGTTTGTCAGCCATCTTAATTGAAGCAATTAAAAAAAGGTTGTCACGTGGTGAGCAAAGTTTATTATTTATTAATCGTCGTGGTTATGCACCAGTCATACACTGTAATGCTTGTCAGTGGGTTGCCCCATGCATGCGTTGCTCCGCAAGACTAGTCGTGCATCTCAGCCAAAAGCGTTTGAGGTGTCATCACTGTGGGTATGAGCAAAACATACCCATTCAATGCCCAAGTTGTGGAAACCCAGATTTAAATCCGATTGGTCAAGCAACGCAACGATTACAAGAAACATTATCTGATATTTTCCCAAAAGCAACTATTGCTAGGGTCGATAGAGACAGTGTGAGTAACAAAGATCAACTAACGCAATTACTAAAAAAAGTACACAATAAAGAAATTGATATTTTACTTGGCACGCAAATGTTGGCAAAAGGACATGATTTTCCGCATTTGACCCTTGTAGGCGTTATCGATACTGATACTGCATTATTTAGTCCAGACTTTCGTGCAAGTGAGCGATTATTCTCACAATTAATGCAGGTGTCTGGGCGTGCTGGCCGTGCAGAAAAACCAGGAGAAGTGCTGATTCAGACAACTTTTCCTCATCATGATTTGTTTGATGCATTACGTGCACAGGATTACGAAAGTTATGCAGAAGTGTTATTAGATGAACGAAATATAATGCAATTTCCACCAACAAGTTATTTTGCATTATTGAAAGCAGAAGCAGCTGATTATAGGCATGTACAAAATTTTTTAAAAACAGCCTTTAACCTAGCAAAAGAGTCACGAAGCGATGTCATGATATATGACCCTATTAGGCCGCAATTAGAGCGTTTGAAAAACATGGAGCGTGGTCAATTGCTTATGCAAGCACCATCAAGGCAAGTTTTGCAGCAGTTACTAAGATTACTGATATCAACATTAAGATCACAAAAAATTGCGTCTAAAGTCAGGTGGGTGTTGGATATAGACCCAATAGAATTTTAATTATTATGCACAATAGTTGTATTGTGATGATTGCTATGTATGATAAACAATTGTTTAAAGAATTAAAATAAAATTTTAATATGAAAATTTTTATTATCGTTATTATTTCATGGTTAACACTAACAACATTACAAGTGGTTGCTGCAGAAACTGTTCCAACTATCGGTGATATTCCTAGAGCGGAACAACCACGTCAGCTTCCAGCAATACCCTCCGCTGAAATCACTAAAAAAGTAAAGCCAGCATATCAAGCTACAGATGAAAGCACAAATATTAAAGTATTAGTTGAAGCCTATAATTTTAATGGTAATCAATCATTTACTCATGAGCAGCTTAGCGCTTTGTTATCGGACTACATTGATCGTGAAATTGGTATTAAAGAGCTCAATGAAGTTACTAAATTGATCACCGAATTTTATAGAAAGAAAGGATTTTTTTTAGCTCAAGCCTATTTGCCGACACAAGATATTGCAAAAAACAGTGTTGATATTGCAATTATAGAAGGCCAATTAGGCACTCTAAACATCACTGGAAAAGAGCGGCTTCATGAAAGATTTTTGCGAGAAATGGCAGATTACAATTTAAAACCAAATGATACCGTTAGTGAGAAAAACTTAGTACGCAATGTAACAGTACTAAATGCGCTACCTGGGATAAATGCAACTGCACAATTAAATCCAAGTGATAGTGTTGGTTACACCGATGTTGAGATTGCGCTGGAACCATTGCCAGTCCTGCAAGGGTATATTGGCACTAATACATATGGTAATCGATTCACTGGTCGTGAAGTCGTTATGGCGGGTATGAACTGGAATAACCCAATTGGGCTAGGCGATCAATTGAGCTTAAACTTAAAAAGATCAAATGATAATGGGCAGCGTGGATTAAACCTTGGCTATATTACTCCAGTACATGAGTCCGGTACTTTATTAGGCTTTGGATATAACTATATAGATTATAAGTTAGGGGGTGCTTTTGAAAATTTAGATGCTTTTGGCGAGAGCCAGTATTTTAATGTTACCCTAGACCAGCCAATATTGAGAGATGCACAAAAAGGCTTAACAGTGCGTTTTAGTCCTAGCTATAAACTCGTCAATGATGAAGTATCAATTGCCTCATTAGAAAATAGGAGAAATATTATTGCTCTAGAGATTGGGCTATTGGGTGACTGGTTAAATGCTGCTGGTAATGTAAGTAATCAAATAGGTTTCAATGTACGTTCAGGCCGGGTAAATTTTAAAGATGATTTTGCACAGTCGCTTGATGAGATCGGCGCAAAAACACAAGGCGGCTTTGTTAAATATAATATTAGTGCGAGTAGGACACAATACTTTGACAATGGTGTTACTTTAGCTTTGTTGGCTGACTTTCAACGAGCAAGTAAAAATTTAGATAGTGTTGAGAAGGTTTCTATTGGGGGCATTAATCGATGGCGACAATATGCAGAGTTACCAAGCTTAGCAGATACTGGTTTTATGTTTGGAGCTGAAATTAGCAAACAATTGCAAGCTAACCCAACACTTGCCAAACTATTTTTTATAGACATGAGGCCCTATAGTTTTGTTGATTTCGGGCGCGGTAAGCTTAATCAAAAGGCATTAAATGCTGATAACCATGTCAAGTCTATTCATGCTGGTTTAGGATTGAATGCTACATTCAAAAATGATTGGGTATTCAATGTCAGTGGGTCACATCAGAAGCGTGAATTTTCAGGCGCAAGTGCCGAAAGTGAATTGCGGTTTTGGGGACAACTTCTCAAATATTTTTAAAACGATTTGTATAGAATTGTAATTAATGGAACCTCAACGAATGAACATAATACTGACATGTGATTTCGTCACTTTGACTGTATTTTCAATTTCTTTATGCGATAAAAGATGAAGTTTTACCTAAACTTAGGACTATTTGATTTCATTAAAAAATATAGAAATACTCTCTAAACTCCCATATATTCGACGGTTAAGCAGATGACTTGTATTTGAAATCAATCGATATGTAAAATATATTAAACTGATGGCAAGGTTTTTGCTTACAGTTGATAATATGTTAATAATGTTGAAATCACTTAAATGCTAAATATCTTTTTGAAATGCACTAGATATGAGTGTTAGTGTTATAAATATCAAATGAAAAAATCTTCACTAAATCATCGCTATCGTTTAATTTGGAGTCGAATTCAACAAGTTTGGATTGCGGTTGCAGAACATGTTAAATGTAATGGAAAAAAATCAGCAGTACTTGGCGAAAGTAACCTTGAAGGCAATAAGCCATTAATGAATGTGTTTGCTTTAACTAAAAAAATGCTATTAAGTATGGTTGTCATATCTGGACTAATGGGTATTAGCCATAATGTACAGGCACAATGGACAGATTTAGCAATTCAATCAGGACATGCAACCTCTGAACACATAGGTAATCATCTCAATGTAAATGTAACATCAAACCATGTAATTGGTACTGCCAGCTCATTAAGTATTGCCGTTAATGAGAGCGTAAACGTATTTTTTGCACAAGGCGGTGGCAATGGTTTATTTAGATCGACAGGTAATAGTGCAACAAATATTATGGGTAGTCTTACGTCAAATGGTAATTTATTTTTAATTAATCCAAATGGCGTTTTGTTTGGCCAAGCCGCGCAGATTGATGTTGGCGGTTTAGTTGCATCAAGTATGGATATTTCTAATACTGACTTTCTAAATAGCAATTATCAATTTAGTGCAAATGGCAGCAAAGGTGGTATTAATAATCAAGGTGTGATTCGTGTTTCTGATGGCGGTTACCTTGTTTTGCTTGGTAAAGAGGTAACAAATAACGGTACTTTAGAGGCTAATCGAGGCAGTGTTGTCATGGCTGCTGGAGATTCAGCGGTATTAGATTTTTATGGTAATGGCTTGGTCAAAGCTAATCTATCTGGCAACGCATTAGAAGCGATTGTTACTCAGGCCGGTAATGTGAAAGCAGATGGTGGTTCAGTTCAACTTGCCACTAATTCACGCAGTTCAGCTGTTAATGTGTCAGGCATTACTCAAGCAAATACTTTAGTAGAACGAAATGGCGTGATTAGGCTTGAAGGTGGTAATGCGGCCAAAGTTTCGGTAAAAGGTACATTAAATGCAACAGGTCAATTAGCGGATACATCCGGCGGAACAATTGAAGTGACAGGTGAGCAAGTCGCCCTCCTGAATGGAGCAAATGTTGATGTTTCTGGCGATGCAGCAGGTGGCACTGTATTAATAGGCGGTGGATATCAAGGCGAAAATAAAAATGTTTACAACGCTAGAACAACCTATGTTGATCAAAACGCAAGCATAAAAGCAAATGCATTTACATCAGGTGATGCCGGCAAAGTCATTACATGGGCTAATGACACCACACGGTTCTATGGCATTATCGCTGCTAATGGTGGTGGTCAATCAGGAAATGGTGGATTTGTTGAGGTATCTGGAAAACGAAATCTAGATTTTGCAGGCATTGTGGATGTGGGCGCGACCAATGGAATTGGTGGGAAAGTATTTTTTGATCCAGAAAATATCATACTCAATAACACGACACAACCAGCACCAACCAATAATGCTGATGGTACTCCCGATGTTGCTTTTGCGGATGCGCCTGTCGTCGGCGCTACGACGATACAAGTTAATGATGTTCGCGGGTTTTCGGAGCTTTATTTGCAAGCAACTAATGATATTACAGTCGAAAATACACTATCCATGCTCGCCAATAATAGTGTGATTTTGGAAGCTAATAATGATATTAACGTCAATGCAGAAATCAGCACACGGGGATCTGGAGGCATTACATTAAATGCTGATAATAATATTAACTTAAATGGTCGTTTAAGTAGCTATGGCACAGGTGCAATTGCAGTAACAGCAGATGCAGATAATAGTGGAGCAGGTGACATAACAGTTAATCAACGCATATATTCACGAGGAGACGTAAACTTAAGTGGCTTTAATGTAAATGGTGCGACAACAGCAGGTTTTATCCAAACCCAAGCTCTAGTTGGGCAACCAAAAGGTGATATTACTATTAATGCAACAAATGCTATAAATTTAGCCGGCGCACTGAATACTTATGGGCGCAATGGTGTTGCTTCAGCAAATGGTGAACATGCCGGTGATGTGAATTTAATAGCAGGTGGTGCGATTAATACTAGCAATATTACAGCTTATGGCGGACGTGGTGGAACAGGTAATACGAATGCGGGAAACGCTGGCAATATAACGGTTCATTCAAAGGGTGTAGGTGATGTAAGTCTTGGTAATGTTAACGCGCGTAATGGCCGTGCTTCAGGAACTGGCTTGGGTGGTGCAACGGGTACAATTAGCATTAATAACGCATCTGGCAATATTGACACTAAAAACTTGGCTGCATATGGTGATACTAATGGTGATGGTGGAAACATTAATATTGTTGCTTCTGCTGGTGATATTACCGTAACAGGCTATGCTTACGTACAGGGTGCAGCGACGGCCTTAGGCAGTACAGCTAGTGGAGGCAATGGCGGCGATATTAATTTAAATGCTAGCGGAGATGTTACCGTAACAAGCAGAATTTATGCGCAAGGAGCTGCTGCTAATACGGCCAATAGTGCTGCAGGAGGCAATGGAGGAAATATTAACGTAACAGGTAAGAACTTAACGTTTGGCAATGTGATTAACAGTTCCGGAAATATTGGTCGTGGTGTCAATCAAGCGGGAGGGCATGCAGGTAATATCAATTTAATTGCAACGGGTGCGATGGTTGCAAGCAATGCCATTAGTGCAAATGGAGGTAGCGGTGCTTCAGGTGCTGGTAGTAATGCGAATGCTGGAGATGCCGGCAATATTACCATTACATCTACCGGAGTAGGAGACGTGACAACAAGAGCTGTCAATGCACGTAATGGTGCAGCTAGAGGGATGGGTGCTGGCGGTGCCGCAGGTAGCATTAATATTTCCAATAGCAATGGCAATATTGCGACTCAAAATTTAGAAACCTATGGGAATTTAAATGGACATGGTGGTGATATTTCAGTGGTAGCTGATGCAGGCGACGTAACAGTCAATGGCCGTGTTTATAGTTATGGTGGTGTTGTGAATAATGGAAATAGCTTGGCGGGTCGAAATGGCGGTAACATTTTAATCTCTGGTGCTAATCGCTCTATAACTAGTCGTATCGATGCTAACGGTAATGCAGCAAAAGGCATAGATCAAGCAGGCGGTAATGCAGGTGCGATTTCAGTAACAGGGTCAGGTAACTTAAGTGTCAGAGATGTGTATTCTCGCAATGGTAATGCAACAGATGCTGGCGCTGGAGGTGCAGCTGGTATTATTACTTTGACGGGTAGCACCATAAGCGCAAGCAGTGTTGTAAGTGCAGCTGGTAATCGCAATGGTGATGGCGGTAATGTAAACTTAAGCAGCACAACAGGTGATATCGAAGTTAATGGCATTTATGTACAGGGTGGGGGCGCTAATACCAATACAGCAGGCAATAACGGCGGTAATATTACCATTAACTCGGCTGGCAGCTTCAGTGCCGTTAATCATTTATACGCTCAGGGATCATCAGGTAATGGAACAGACAATAATGGCGGTGATGCAGGCATCATTAATGCCAATGTTGCTGGTGCAATAACTGCAAAGCAAATTTATGCTTATGGTGGTAATGGTGGTGGAAACAATGCAGTGACCAATTTAGCAGCAGGTGGGAATGCTGGCACAATCAATTTAAATTCAACTGCAGCAGGTGATATTACATTAAGCCAAGATATTAATGTACGCACTGGATTTTCAAGAGGCTCTGCTCTAGGTGCAATGGCTGGCACAATCAACCTTGCAAACTCAGGCGGGAGCATCAACACAAGAAATATCCGTGCAGAAGGTCAAAACCATGGTAATGGTGGCGATGTGAGCATTAATACAGGCGCAACCGGTGATGTGACGGTTAATGGTGTGATTTACACCTATGGTGATGTTAACCCAACGTCAACAAGCTTTGTCGGAACAGATGGCGGTAACATTAATATCACCGCTGCAAATACTATAGTAACCAACATAATTAATACTAACGGTGGTCGCGGACGCGGCGCTAATCAAGTTGGGGGTGATGCTGGTGACGTGACAATTAACGCTAATGGAGTAATTTCAACGCAAGTTATTGCAGCTAATGGTGGAAACGCTGGCTCAGGTGTGGGCAGTAATGCAGCGGGTGGTGATGCCGGTAATATTAGCTTAGTATCAACCGATACAGGCGATATTACAACGACTACAATCTCAGCACGTACGGGTTACAGTCAGGGTGCTGCAACAGCAAATGGCGCAGCCTCAGTGAATATTCAAAACAATTCTGGTTCTCTAACCACAGGGAATATTACAACCAGAGGGCAACGTCGTGGTGTTGGTGGTGACATCGTAGCTCTAACAACTGGTGGCAACATTAGTGTGGGTAATGTCGATGCACGCGCAAGCAACCTTGCCGCAACCGATGGTGGTGATGTGACGCTTGCGACAACGACGGGTGATGCTGCCGTATCCAATATTCTTACAGGTGCTCGTTGGCTTGTATATTCAGGTGATCCGCGCAATGACACAGTTGATACCTTTAAACCTTTAGCAGATTTCAAGCAATATAATACTAACTATGCTGATATGCTTTTAGACACAGGAAATGGATTTGTCTACCGATTTGCGCCAAGAATCACAACGAGTTTAACGGGTATAGCAAGTAAACCATATGATGGAAACAACATAGCGCCAATAGCTGGTCTTACGTTGAATCAATTAGGCGGCGAAATAGATGGCGATACAATAAACATTTCACCATTAACTAGTGCTAATTATGAAAATCCAAATGTTGGAACTGATAAAACTGTCAGATCAAATGCATTAACAGTAATAAGTGGTAGTAATGGTGGTGCTACGGTATACGGTTATCAGGTTGATGCAGCAACAGGAAATGTTGGTATTATTACAACTTCGCCGTTAAGCGAGGCCGAAGCTGCTGCAAACGTAAATCCAAGAAACGTAGCAGGATTAGGAAGTTTAATTGATGTTACAAATAATCAACAACAGTTTTTAGTAGTGTTTAACGTAGATGCTACTGCTGCTGGTGGAGATGTTGATTCGGATGTAGTGAGTTGTGATTCAAATCAAGATAAAAAAACACAAAATCCAAATACGACTTTGATGCTTAATTTTGGTATTACACTACCGGAGAATGTAAATCAAACTTGTATCTAATTTTATATCAATATCGAGCTCAAAATAGTACAGTCGCGTTAAAATACAACAATAAATGCGGCTGTAGTTCAATGGTAGAACGCTAGCTTCCCAAGCTCGATACGCGGGTTCGATTCCCGTCAGCCGCTCCA